>CANEUY010000001.1 GCA_947442065.1 Verrucomicrobia subdivision 6 bacterium
GAAACGCACTGAACGGGCCACCGGATTCAGTCGGGCCCCCTGGCAGGCAGGACAAGGGAGGAGTTCGCCCTCGCCAACTTCTTCCCGGGCCAATTCCAACTGCTGTTCCTTTTCAGCTTCGTCATCGGTGTCGAGTTCGGGAGGTTTGGCCAAAAGGGTGCCGTACCCCTGACATTCCGGGCACCAACCATGGGGGCTGTTGAACGAGAACATCCGGGGGTCGAGTTCGTCAAAAGACCGGCCGGTACCCGGGCAGAATAGGTGGTGGCTGTGAATGGTGGTTTTTCCACGGCTATCGATGGCGTAGAGGGTTCCTTTCCCGAGCGAGAGGGCCAGGGATACAAGGACAGGCAGATCTTTTCGCCCCGGGGTGAGTTGGCCGACTAACACTTCAATCTGATGTTCTTTGTAGCGGTCGAGGGGTTGGAAGTTTGCGGGTTCGACCCACTGCCCGTCGACCCGGAGAAGTTTATAGCCCTTTTTGACGGCCCAGCGGGCGACTTCGGTATGGAAGCCCTTTCGCCCCCGGATCAGGGGGGCAAGCAGGTCGAGACGTTTGGATTTGCGAAGCTGGGTTTTGATCCGTTGGATGATGTCGGCTGAATTCTGCCGGATGGCGGCTTCCCCTGTGTCAGGATCGTGCTGGACGCCGAGTTTGGCATAAAGGAGGCGAAGGAACTGATAGAGCTCCGTCACCGTGGCGACGGTGGATTTTCGACCCCCTCGGGTGGTTCGTTGTTCGATGGCGACGGAGGGAGGGAGGCCGGAGATGGAATCCACGTCGGGTTTCTCAAGTTGTTCCACAAACTGGCGGGCGTAAGTGTTGAGGCAGTCGAGGTAACGGCGTTGGCCTTCGGAAAAGAGGAGGTCAAAGGCCAGAGTGCTTTTTCCGGAACCGGAAAGTCCGGTGACGACGACCATCTTGTTTTGGGGAATCTTGAGATCGAAGTTTTTCAGGTTGTGATGGCGGGCACCCCGGACGGCAATGCTGAGTGGGGAGGGTGCATTCTCCGAGGAAGAGGCTTCATGAAGGCGAAGAGGTTTGACGGGAGTTGAGGCGAGAAGGGGTGCGAGATAGGGAGCCGTGCGGCTTTTTTTGACAGTGGCCACGCTTTCCGGGGTGCCAAATGCCACCAGATTTCCACCTTCTGCTCCGGCTTCGGGGCCGAGATCGAGAACCCAGTCAGCATTTTTAATGACATCCAGATGGTGTTCGATCACCAGGAGGGAAGCTCCCTGGTCGACGAGGCGATGAAGGAGGGTGATCAGCAGGGCGACGTCATCGAGGTGAAGGCCTGTGGTCGGTTCGTCGAGAATGAGCAAGGGAGAGGCATCCGGGGAGGGAGTGGATTTCTTTTTGGGTCCCCGCTTGGGGTTTTTGGATTCCTCCTCCCTCGGGGCAAGATGGGCAACTAGTTTGAGACGCTGGGCTTCCCCACCGGAAAGCTGGCTGAGGGGCTGACCGCACCGGAGATAGCCGAGGCCGACTTCCGCAAGGAGAGAGAGGGAACGGCAAATCTTCTGGTGGCATTCCCGTGCGCGGGGGGTGAGGGTTTCGCGTAGGGAGAAGTGTTGAAGAGCTTCCGTGGCAGTCATCTCCAGAAGCTGGTCGATGGATTTTCCCAAATATGGGGCGGTCAGAACGTGGGGTTGGAAGCGGCGACCCTCGCAGGATGGGCAGGTGACAAACACGTCGGAAAGGAACTGCATCGAGACTTTCTCGTAGCCCATACCGCCACAACGTTCACAACGACCGCCTCCGGCATTGAAGGAGAAGGCCGAGGCCGGCAGTCCGGCGGACTGGGCTTCCTCGGTCGAGGCGTAGAGTTCCCGGACAAGATCATAGATATCGAGGTAGAGCAGGGGGGTAGAGCGCGGGGTTTGGCTGAGAGGGGATTGGTCGACGAGAATGACTTCGGAAATGTTTTCGGAACCGGTCAGGGATTTGAGTTCGGGAAGATTTTCGACGGCCCGCCCCATCCGATGGAGCAGGGTTTTATGGACGATTTCATGGACCAAGGTGCTTTTACCCGAACCGCTGACACCGGAAACGGCCACCAAACGCCGCAGGGGAAAAGATGTGTCGAGATTTCGGATGTTATGGCAATTCGCACCCTTGAGGCGAAGCCAAGGGTGATGTTTATCCGGGCAGGGCCTGCGTTTCTCCGGAAGAGGAATCGTGCGTCGACCCGAAAGGTAGGCACCGGTCGGGGAGTTCTTGATTTTGGGTAATCCGGCGGGAGGGCCCGAGTAAAGAAGTTCGCCTCCTTCGCCACCTGAACCGGGGCCAAGTTCGAGGAGGTTTTCGGCGGAACGGATGACGGTTTCATCGTGTTCGACGACAAGGACCGTGTTGCCAGCGGCACGAAGTTCGCGGAGGAGCTCGAGAAGACGACCGGTGTCGCGCGGATGGAGGCCGATACTGGGTTCATCGAGGACGAAAAGAGTTCCGGTTAGTCCGGTACCGAGGCAACCGGTAAGGTTCACTCGTTGAAGTTCTCCTCCCGAGAGCGTCCGGGTGGGGCGGTCCAGTGTGAGGTATCCGAGGCCGACGCTGATCAGGTAACGGAGGCGGTGACGGATATTTTCCAGAGGGGTTTGGGCAGAGGGATCCTTGGTTTTTATTTTCTGGAATAGGGCCGCAAGTTCGGAAAGCGGAAGGGAGTTGAGTTCGGGCATGGTCTTCCCCGCGACCCGCCAGTAAGTGGTTTCGGGCCGGTACCGTTGGCCGGAGCATTCGGGACAGGTTCGGTAGGCGCGATAGCGGGCCAGGAGGATCCGGACATGCATCTTGTATGTTTTGGTTTCCAGCCATCGGAAAAAGCCACGGACGCCGTACCAGTCGCCGGATTCCCAGAGTTCCGAGAGTTCCCGGGTTGATCCGTTTTTCCCTTCGAGGACAAACTTTTGTTGGTCGGGAGTGAGTTCCTGAAAGGGGACTTCGAGCGGGATTTTGTTTTTGCGGCAGGCTTTTTCAAGGTCCTTCTGGCATTCCTCAAAGCTGGCGGTTTGCCACGGTTTGACGGCACCGCCGGCCAGCGTGAGATTACGGTCCGGGAGAGCGAGGGACTCGTCGATTTCAATGATCCGCCCGAAACCGCGGCAGGCGGGGCAGGCCCCGAGCGGATGGTTGAAGGAAAAGAGGGCAGGGGTGGGCTCGTGAAAATCCCGTTCATCCCGGGGGCAGTAGTAGCGGTCGGAATACAGGTGGAGGTCGACGGGATTCTGGGCGAGGGAGATTGCGACGACGCCCTTGCCGTAGCGCAGGCATGAGGTCAATGCCTCGGCGAGCCGGGCCTGATGGGCAGGGGTTAGTGGAATGCGGTCCTGAATGACCGGGACAAGGAGGTTTTTTTCCTTGGGGGTTTGGGCCAACGCTCGGGCCAGAGCTTCAAGACCGGAGGCCTCATCAAGTCGTTCGGGTTGTCCATGGAGAAGGATTCGGCGGAAACCTTGGCGGGATAGAAAGGCTGCGGCCTCATCCGCGGGGGTCTTTTGTGGAAAGGGGATGCGGAAAAGAAACCAAGCTTCCTGATTGGGGTAGCGGGAAAGCAGGTCGGAAAGGATGGAATGGGGGGTCCATGGCCGGACCGGTTCGGAACAATCCGGGCAATTGAGATGAGCCAGACGGGGAAAAACTAATTTGAGGTGGTCGGCAATTTCGGTGACGGTCCCGACGGTGCTACGGGAGGAGCGGACGGGATTGCCTTGGCCAAGGGCGATAGCGGGGGGAATTCCCTCGATCCGATCCACGCGGGGTCGATCCATCCGTTCGAGGAACTGACGTGTGTAGGGACTAAAGGTTTCCGCGTAACGGCGTTGGCCTTCCGCATACAGGGTGTCAAAGGCGAGGGAGGACTTACCCGAGCCGGACGGACCGGTCAGGACATGGAACATGCCGAGGGGCAGGTCGAACGTGAGATTCTTCAGGTTGTTCTGACAAGCTCCTTCGATGCGGATAAAACCAGACGATTCCATGGGGTGACTAAGCTAGCCCTGTCTGGGGCTGGAACAAATGACAGACTTGGTCTGGATTGAAAAAAGTCTAGAAAGGAAGGATGCAACACCGTCTCAAAAGTCTGCTCCACCGGCTGAAGCTCAGCCCGGAGCATCTCCGGGCCGGATGGGTGGGGAAATGGCTGGGAAAGCACGGGGTGAACCCTGATCTGTGGAGTTTTCAGCGGGGGCCGGTGGCCCGGGCGATGGTGGCGGGGTTATTGCCGGCCACGAGTCCTTTGCTGGGTCTGCATCATATTCTTGCAGTGATTTTGGCGGTAATTTTACGGGCCAATGTCCCGACTGCTGTGGTGGTGCAGACGGCAAACAACCCCCTGACCATTCCGGTGTACTACACCATGGCCTATCATGTGGGGGAGTTGGCTCTGGGCCGGCCAACGAAGTATGAGGGGGGGATTCCCGAGAAAATGAGGAAACTGGATCAAACCGTGGGACTTCGGGCAAAGTTGAGGGTGCTGGCCGGGGAGTTCGCGATGGTCGTGGTTCCGTTAACGGTGGGTTGCAGCATCATCGGAGTGGTGGTTTCTGCCGCGGGGTATGGGCTGATCTACGCAATCTGGCCGGCGGAAGGTAAGGAAAAATAGGATAGAAGATCAGACAGAGCGCTCGCGGGGGGTGCTACGGAGATGGATCGTCTTGTGTTCAAGGTCGTGGACGGCGCGGATGTAGCGGACCGTTCGGCTCCGGGCGCGCATCAGAATGGAGTGAGTGATGGCTTTGTGGCCGATGAGTTTCACTCCCGGAAGAAGGGGGCTTTCGATGATTCCCGTGGCACAGAAAATGGCGCTCTCCCCGGTGACGATGTGGGCGGATCGATAAATTCTCTCAATCTCCTTTTCAGGGACCCCTTTGACTTCCCGGGCTTTGGCCTCGGGATTGGGAAACCACATGCGGAGTTGGATCTCGCCCCCGAGGGCGCGTAGGGCTGTGGCGGTGAGGACGCCTTCTGGAGATCCACCGATGCCGACATAGAGGTCGATGCCGGAATCCGGAAGGGAGGGGGCGACCGCAGCGGTGATATCGCCATCGGCGATTGTGCGGAGAGAAGCTCCGGCTCGACGGATGGCATCAATGAAGGGCTGGTTGCGGGGACGATCCAGGACGAGGACCACAAGATCCCCGACGCGCTTTTGCAGAATTTTTGCCATGCGGTGGAGAGTCTCCTCCAAAGGGGCGTCCAGAAAGTTGGCTTGGGGATCTTCTTTCTCAAGGACGCGGGCCACCGTGGGTCCGTAGGAAACCTTGTGGGAATAATAACTGGGGATATTCCGCATGACGGATTCAACCGAGTTTTCCGGAACTTCGGCCGCTGCCATAACCGAGATGGCGTTGGGGGAGCCTTTTGAAAGGTTGGTGGTACCGTCGACTGGATCGAGGGCGATGTTGAAGCGGGGTGTTTTTTGGGTCCATTTTCCCAATCGGTCGCCTAGGAATATCCCCGGAGCGTTGTCCTTAATACCCTCGCCGATGACAACTTCCCCACGAATGTCCACGAGATCAAAAACCCCTTGGATGGCATCGCAAGCAGCGGCATCGGCGGCATTCTTGTCCCCTTGGCCGATAAAACGCATGGCGTTCAAGGCTGCATTTTCCGTAGCCCTAACAAACTCAAATTCGACCGTCCGCTCCGGGTCATGCATAAGCTACTGATTCTAAGTACCTACAATTGTCCCACCAAGAACTTAAAGCGATTCCTAGGCGCGATAGCTTGACGGATAAAAACAAGGGTTTTAAATACGTTTAAATGCGTAAATTGTTGATTCCAGCGATTTTGGGCTTCTGTTGGACCCCGTTGCATTCTGAGGAGACGGTTGTGGTGCCGGATTTTCGCCCCGCGAAAGTTGAACTCACCACCAATGGGGCGGTTGCTCCTTCCAGCACAACCAACCGGATTCCGGACGGCATGACTGCTGATCTTTCTGTTGAGACCGACAAGAACTTCCGCCTGAACAAAATCTACACCTATCTGAATGATCCGGAAAAAAACCGCCCGTCCAAAGACAATGCCATGCTGGTTTATGAGGCGAAATATTGGAACCACGGGGCGGTTTTGGAAAAAGATAAGCAGGCAAAAAAAGGGAATATCTTTGTCATTAACTGGCAGAATGACGGTCGTCCTGAAAATCTGACCGTGCGATTGGACTACCGTCAGGCAAACACGCGGGAGCGGGTGATGACCAAAACCCAGGAATACAAGAATTTTGAAGGGTATGAAAAAACGGTGATCAAGGTGACCGGAGATGAGTACCTTCGGGGTGGGGTGGTGAACTCCTGGAGAATTTCGATCGTGCGGGATGGAAAAATCGTCGCCCAGGAAAAATCGTTTATTTGGTAGTTGAACGGCTCTGGAACGTCTTGTTTCCCTCGGCGGAAAAACTTAGGATTCGAATATGAATGCGGTAAAATCCCCTACCGAAGATGGATGCTTAGATGAACTGGAAAGGGAGCATGAAATCCGGAATCTGAGGGAGACGGTGGAGGCTTTGCGGGATGCGTTGGAGAAGCAAAAGGCAGGAACTTCTGGGGAAGTGGCCGAAGCCGTGGCGGAAGCTCATACGGAGATTCGCGATTTGAAATCGACAATCAGCGAAATGCGCATGGAAATTGAGCGGCGCAAGGCTGCCGGAGAAGAAGCAGTGCAGAACGTTTTGGCCAAGGCGGCAGAAGACGGTCGTCAGCTGCAATCCTCTGTTCAGGCCCTGCGGGATCAGTTGGAAAGGGTAAAGGCCCGTCATGAAGATGAGGCTCAGTTGATGCGGCGGGTCCACCGGGACGAGACGGCAGAGTTGGAGAAAACGATCCAGAGAATTCGTGGAGAGTTGGAGGCGTGCCGTGGCCAAAAGTAAAAGCCCCATCGACACGCTCAGTCTCGCAGAAGCCAAGATTCTCCTCGAGGTGGCCCGAAAGGTCGCGGATGGACAGACTTTGGATGAACAACTTGAAACCTTGGTCGCGTTGGTCACGGAGGCGACCGGGGCTGACCGCGGAACTCTTTTTGTCAACGACCCCGCCACCGAGGAGCTTTACAGCCGGGTCACCGTGGGCGGTTTAAAAAGGGAGATACGAATTCTGAATAATACCGGAATTGCCGGGCATGTGTTCCAGTCCGGGAAGGGGCTTTTGGTGAAAGATGTCTATCAGGATTCGCGTTTCAATAAGTCGGTGGATGAACAGACCGGCTACCGAACTCGCTCGATTGCCTGTGCTCCCATCCGGACCGTTCGGGGGGAACTGATTGGGGTTGTTGAGGTGTTGAATCGGAAGGGGAATAAAACGGCCCATTTCACCCCGAAAGATCTAAAACTTCTGGAGGCAATGGCGATGCAGTCTTCCGTTTCCCTTCAGAGGAGTCTCCTCCTGGAATTGGGGGAAAAGGAGAAGGCAAAAGAGGCGGAATTTCTGGGTGTGGTTTCCGAGATTTCGGGAGAGATTCAGCTCGGAAATCTTTTGGCCAAGATCATCCGCACGATCACTCGTTTGCTCCATGCCGAGAGATCGACCCTTTTCATTAATGATGAAAAGACCAATGAGTTGTACACCGAGGTGGGAGAAGGATTGGGGGCGACCCAGATCCGTTTTCCAAACCATCTTGGGATAGCTGGAGCGGTTTTCACCAGTGGTCAGGCGGTGAATATCCAGCATGCTTACGCCGATCTGAGGTTTAATCCGGGTTTTGACAAGAAAACCGGATTCTTCACCCGTTCGATTCTCTGTACCCCCGTGATCAACAAGGCCGGAAAGGTGATCGGGGCAACCCAGGTGTTGAACAAGAGGGGAGGTGCCTTTACCCAGGAGGATGAGGCCAAACTCAAGGCTTTCACGGCGCAGGTTTCGGTCGCGTTGGAGAACGCCAAGCTCTTTGACGATGTTCAGAACATGAAGAACTACGCCGAATCGATGTTGGAGAGCATGTCAAACGCCGTGGTGACCCTGAACGAGGAAGGGGTGATCCAGACCTGCAATGCACCGGGGTACAAGATTCTCAAGACCTCAGGGAAGGAGATTCTGAAAAAGAAGGCCGCCGAATTCTTTATTGGGAAAAATGTATGGATCGAGGAGAAGATACGTCAGGTGGCGGAATCCAAAGAACCAGCCTTGGTGATGGATGCGGAGATGGAGGTGGCCGGGGAGAAAGTCTCGGCAAACTTTAACGTCCTTCCGTTAATCAGTGTGAAGGGAAAGCCGCTGGGTACGATGTTGATGATTGAAGATATTAGTGATGAAAAACGGATGAAGGGGACCATGGCCCGTTACATGGATCCGGCGATTGCCGACCAGTTGATGGCCACGGGGAAGGAGGTTCTGGGTGGGAATCTGAGTGAGGCTTCGATTCTGTTTTCGGATGTACGGAGCTTTACGACCCTGACGGAGAGTTTGGGGGCCCAGGGAACGGTTGGTCTCCTGAACGAATATTTCACCCTGATGGTCGATTGTCTTCAGAAAGAAGGCGGGATGCTGGATAAGTTCATCGGGGATGCAATTATGGCCGTGTTCGGTCTTCCCTTGGCGCGGGAGGATGATGCGGATCGTTCCGTGCGTGCGGGCATCGGCATGCTGAGGGAGCTCGACGCCTTCAATCGGGCGCGGAAAGAGCGTGGGATGATGGCCATTGATATGGGGTTAGGGATCAATACGGATGAGATCGTGAGTGGAAATATTGGTTCCCCCAAGCGGATGAATTATACGGTGATCGGTGACGGCGTGAATTTGGCTGCCCGATTGGAGACGGCCTGCAAGCAGTATGGGGCCAAGATGCTCGTCAGCGACGCAACGGTCAAAAAGCTGAAGGGGACCTACCGGATGAGGGAGGCGGATCGGGTGGTGGTGAAGGGGAAGACGGAGCCTGTGGTGATTTTCGAGTGTCTGGACTATCACACGGATGAGACCTTTCCGAATCCGATGGAGGTGATCAACCAGTTCAAGGATGGACTGGCCAAATACCGTAAGCAGGAATGGGAGAAGGCAAAGGCCGCCTTCCAGGAGGCCTTGAAGGCCAATCCGGGTGACAAGCTGAGTAAGATTTACATCGAGCGGTGTCTGCATTTCCAAAAAGAGCCTCCTGGGGACAAGTGGGACGGCGTTTGGGTCATGAAGGAAAAATAGCCCTGTTTCCAGAACGATAAGGCGGGATGGACGGAATCAGGGAATCCGCTACCTTTTCAAGTCGGGGTCGTTAGCTCAATGGTAGAGCTGCTCCCTTTTAAGGAGTAGGTTGTAGGTTCGAGTCCTACACGACCCAATCTCCCCATGAACTTCCAACTTGAGTCCCCTTACCCCGCCGCCGGGGATCAACCCAAAGCCATTGCCGGCCTGCTGAAGCGGCTCCGGGAAGGCGAGAAACATAATGTGCTCCTCGGGGTGACCGGATCGGGAAAAACCTTCACCATTGCCAATGTGATCCAGCAACTGGGGTTGCCGACCCTGGTGATGAGTCATAACAAAACCCTCGCCGCGCAGCTTTACAGCGAGTTGAAGGGCTTTTTTCCCCACAATGCGGTGGAATATTTCGTCAGCTATTTTGATTATTATCAACCCGAGGCCTATATCCCGCGGACCGACACGTATATTGAAAAAGACTCCTCCATCAACGAGGAGATCGAACGGTTGCGGCTTTCCGCCACGACCAGTTTGCTTACCCGGAAAGACGTTATCGTGGTGGCGAGTGTCTCCTGCATCTATGGACTGGGCTCTCCGGAGGATTATGAAAAAATGTTCCTCTTCCTTGAGCCGGGCATGACCCTTCCCCGGGATGAGTTGTTGGCCAAGCTAGTGGAGATCCAGTACGAGAGAAATGATTTGGCTCCGGAGCGTGGACAGTTTCGCGTGCGGGGAGACGCGATCGAGGTTTTGTTGGCCCATGAAGATGCCGGGATCCGCATTGAGCTTTTGGGGGATAGGATTGACCGGCTCACCCGGTATGAGCCGGCTTCCGGTGAGGAAATCGGGAGACCCACACGGGAGATTCTGACCCCGGCCCGTCACTATGTGACTCCTGAAGATAAAATGAAGAGGGCGGTTGTGGCCATTCGGAAGGAACTCACCGAACGGGTCGCCCAGTTTGAATCCACCGGAAAGCTGCTGGAGGCGCAGAGACTCAAAATGCGGACCGAATATGACTTGGACTTGATGGAGGAGATGGGGACCTGCAGCGGGATTGAAAATTATAGCCGTCATCTAAGCGGTCGGAATCCCGGAGAGAAACCTCATACCCTGATGGATTTCTTTCGGGATGAATATCTGGTGGTGATGGACGAGAGTCACGCCACGGTGCCCCAAGTCGGGGGAATGTATGCGGGGGATCGGAGCCGCAAGACGGTTCTGGTGGAGCATGGATTTCGCCTTCCTTCGGCACTTGATAACCGGCCTTTGAAAGGGGAAGAGTTTCAAAAAATGCTCCAAAAGGTGATCTATGTATCGGCCACACCGGCACCCTTTGAACTGGGCAAAGCCAAAGGCCAGGTGGTGGAGCAGGTTGTCCGGCCGACGGGATTGCTGGATCCACCCGTCCGTGTTCGCCCCCTGAAGGGGCAGGTGGATGAGACGATCGCCCTTTGTCGCGAGAGAATCGCCCGGCAGGAAAGAGTTTTGGTGACGACGCTGACCCGGCGAACGGCCGAGGACCTTTCCGAATACCTCAAGGAGGCGGGGTTGAAGGCGAGGTATCTGCATGCCGAGGTGGATGCCATTGAGCGGGTCGAAATTCTGAGGGAACTCCGGTCGGGGGAGATTGATGTTCTGGTGGGTATCAATTTGTTGCGGGAAGGACTCGACCTTCCGGAAGTTTCCCTGGTCTGTATTCTGGATGCGGATAAAGAGGGATATCTTCGCTCCGAAACCTCCCTGATTCAGACGGCTGGTCGGGCGGCTCGGCACCTGAACGGGGAAGTGGTGCTTTTTGCGGATCGAATTACAAAATCGATGGCGGCGCTAATTCGGGAGACGGATCGCCGGAGGGAGAGGCAGGAGGCCTACAACCGGGAGCACAATCTGGTTCCGCGTTCCGTGATTCGCGGGGTGCAGGAAAGTCTGCAGACGATTGTCCGCACGGCACGGGGGATTCATGAAAAGGTGGGGGGAGGTCAGGAATCAGCGGATGCCGGGGAGGTGTTGAAACAGTTGGAAGAAGAGATGTGGGAAGCCTCGGAAAAACTGGAGTATGAGCGCGCGGCACTTTTGCGGGACCAAATTGAAGACTGGAAACGAACGCACCAGTTGGGCGGTGGAGAGTCTCCCGCGAACAAAAGGGGGTCTGCTTCGATCAGATATTCCGGGGCCAAAAAAGTCAGCGCAAAGAGCAGACCGAATAGGTCGAAATAGGGGCGAGTCGTTGGGCTCCCTTGGCTTCCGCCACTTCCAACAGGGTGACGATTTCAACGAGTTCCCCTCTGCTTTGACGAAGAAGAGTTGCGGCCGACGCGAGTTGGCTGCCACGGTGAAGGATGTCCGCCACAAGGAGGAGTCGGCATCCGGCGGGAATTTCATGAAGATCCAGAAGGGGACCGCGGCTGGAGGGCTGGATAACTCCCAGGCCGCACCCGGCAAAATAGGCGAGGGGAGCGGCAAGAGTCAGGGCGGATGAATCATAGGCGATGACCATTTCAATCCGGCGCCGCTGGTAACGCTCATTGATGTCAGCGCAGGCAAAACGAAAGAGTTGCCCGTCGCGATAGATCCCGTCGGTGATGTAGCTGGGCTCCCCGGCGTGGCGCGCACTTGCAATCGTTCGAATCGATCCGAGCAACCGGTCCCGGGTGCTGCGGAGGGCGGGGGATTTCAATCTTCGTCGTCCAGGGAGGGGCGTTCCCCTCCTTGGGGCAGGGTTTCCAGCGCTTTCCGGAGTTTCTTCAGAGCCACATTCTGGATCTGGCGGATCCGTTCCCGGGTGACCTTGAATCTTTTTCCGATCTGTTCGAGCGTGGGAGGGGTTTCGTCGGAGAGGGGGAACCGCAGGGACAGAATCGCCCGCTCCCGTTCGTCGAGGACATGGAGGACGCTCCTGAGTTCTTTGAGGAGATTCCGGCTTTCCAGATCCCGGCCGGGCATGACTGCGGTTTCATCGGCGATGAGATCGCCGAGCTCGGCATCCGCCTCATCTCCGACCATGGCATTCAGGGAAGTGGGGCGCATCGAAATACGCCGGAGCTGGGCCACCCGTTGGGCGGTGACGCCGATCTCTTTCGCCAATTCCTCGTCCGTGGGTTCCCGGCCAAGTTCGTCGAAAAGTTGGACGGCGATACGGCGCATCTTGGCGAGTTTGTCGACCAAATGAACAGGGAGGCGGATCGTCTTAGACTGATTGGCGAGGGCACGCCGTACGGCCTGTTTGATCCACCAAGCCCCGTAGGTGCTGAATTTTGTTCCGCGATTGGGGTCAAATCGCTCGACCCCCTTCATCAGGCCGATGTTACCCTCGCTGATCAGATCGAGGAGCGGAAGACCCAGCCCGGCGTAGTCCTGTGCGATCTTGACCACCAAGCGGAGGTTTGCCCGGATCATCTGTTCCCGAGCCGCGCGATCGCCTTTCTTGATTCTTTTTCCCAGGCGTTGTTCATCCGCACGGGTCAGGAGAGGAATCTCTCCGATTTCCTTCAGGTAGGCCCCCAAGGCACCATCACGAAAGTCGCCCATAAAGGAACAATGGGCGGATTTGGAGAAAAGGGGAAGCTACTCTTTAAGTGCGGCCTGGGCGGCGGCCAAGCGGGCCACCGGGAGGCGGAAAGGGGAGCAGGAGACGTAGGCCAACCCGAGTCGGTGGCAGAATTTCACGGAATCAGGTTCGCCTCCGTGTTCGCCGCAGATTCCCAACTTGATGTCCTTGCGGGTCGAGCGGCCGAGCTTCACGGCGGTTTCCATTAATTTACCAACACCGCCCTGGTCGAGCACGGCAAAGGGATTTTGCCGGACAATTTCTTCCTCCTGGTACCGGGGGAGGAACGATCCCGCATCGTCCCGACTCATCCCCAAAGTGGTCTGGGTCAGATCGTTGGTGCCGAAGCTGAAGAATTGCGCGGATTTGGCGATTTCATCCGCCACGACGCAGGCACGGGGGATTTCGATCATGGTACCAACCAGATAGGAGAGCTTCACATTACGCTCCTTTTGGACCTGATGGGCGACCTGGTGGACGAGGGCGATTTGGAGTTCGAGCTCCTTAGGAAAACCGACCAAGGGGATCATGATTTCCGGGCGGACTTTGATTCCGGAGGCCTGAACTTCGGCTGCGGCTTCAAAGACGGCCCTGGCCTGCATTTCAGAGATTTCCGGGTAGACAATCCCCAAGCGGCAACCGCGGTGGCCGAGCATCGGGTTGAATTCGTGAAGTTCTTTCACGCGGCGGGCGACGCGGTCGGCGGAGATTCCGAGTTTTTCGGCCAGATCCCTCTGCGAGGCCTCATCGTGGGGGATGAACTCATGGAGGGGTGGGTCGAGGAAGCGGATGGTGGCAGGGAGGCCTTTTAGGGCCTTGAAAATTCCTGCAAAATCAGAGCGCTGGGCGGGTAGAAGTTTGGCCAAGGCTTTGCCCCGTTCATCCGCATTTTCCGCCAGAATCATTTCGCGGACATGGTCAATACGGTCTCCCTCAAAGAACATGTGTTCGGTACGGCAGAGTCCTACGCCCTGCGCTCCGAAGGCGACTGCGTGGCCCACTTGGTCCGGTTGGTCGGCGTTCGCGCGAACTTCCAGTTTCCGACGTTGATCCGCCCATTGCATTAGTTGGGCGAAGACGCGGTAGATGGGGCTTTCGGCTGGGGTCAGATCTTTGTCGATGAGGACACGGACAATATCGGAGGGCGAGGTTTTCACCTCCCCGGGGAAGATTTCCCCCGTGGTGCCGTCAATCGAGAGGTAATCTCCCTTGCGGAAGTTTTGTCCACGGACATGCATAGAGTTCGTGGAGTAGTCGATCTGGAGCTCGGAAGCGCCACAGACGCAGACTTTGCCCATTTGCCGCGCCACCAAGGCGGCGTGCGACGAAACCCCGCCCCGTGCAGTCAGGATTCCTTCGGCAGCAAGCATGCCCCGGATGTCTTCCGGGCTGGTTTCGATGCGTACCAGAAGAACCTTTTCCCCTTTTTGGGCGGCCGATTCGGCCTCGTTTGCGGAGAAATAGATCTTTCCGGACGCGGCGCCTGGGCCTGCAGGGAGACCGCGGGCGATGACCTGCGTTGTTTTTCGCGCATTGGAGTCAAAGACGGGGGCAAGGAGCTGGCTGAGGGAATCGGCCGGAATGCGACGAACCGCATCGTCGGGCTTGATCAGTTTTTCCTTCACCATTTCCACGGCAATGCGGACGGCGGCGAAACCGGTGCGTTTCCCGTTCCGGGTCTGCAACATGAAAAGGCGCCCCTGTTCAACGGTGAACTCAAAATCCTGCATGTCATGAAAGTGGCTTTCGAGCGTATGACGGACATCCTGCAACTGCCGGTACACTTCGGGCATTTCCACCTTGAGTTGGAGGACGGGTTCGGGCGTACGAACTCCAGCCACCACATCTTCTCCCTGTGCATTCAGCAGGAATTCACCGTAAAGGACCTTTTCTCCCGTGGCAGGATCGCGGGTGAAGGATACTCCTGATCCGCTGTCGTTCCCTGTGTTGCCGAAAACCATCGCCTGAACATTGACGGCAGTGCCCCATTCATGGGGGATATTGTATTTGCGGCGGTAAATGATGGCCCGTTCATTGTTCCAGGAACCAAAGACGGCACCCACAGCACCCCGGAGTTGCTCCCTTGGATCTTCGGGAAAATCCTTTCCGGTGCGCTCCCGGATCAGCTTGCGGAAACGATCGGTCAGGGTGCGGAGAGCGGGGGCATCGAGTTTGGTATCGGAAACATGCGGGTCCTTGGGGAACAGTTCTTTTTTAAGTTCTTCGATGACGACCTCAAAAGGTTCGTGGTCTTCGCCGGGGCGTTTCTGTACCCCCATTACGACATCCCCGTACATTTGCAGAAACCGGCGGTAGCAGTCGTAAGCGAAGCGTTCATTGCGGCTGCGTTCCGCCAAGGCCCGGACCGTGCGGTCATTCAGTCCGAGATTAAGGATGGTGTCCATCATCCCAGGCATCGAATCCCGGGCGCCCGAACGAACGGCGACTAGGAGAGGATTGGTGGCGTCCCCGAATTTCTTCCCCATCGATGATTCCAGCTTGCGAATCGCCTCGTCGATCTGTTTTTCGAGGGCGGGGGGGTAGGTGCGGTTATGGTCGTAGAAATACGTACAGACTTCGGTGCTGATCGTGAATCCCGGGGGAACAGGGAGACGGATCCGGGTCATTTCGGCTAAATTGGCACCCTTGCCGCCCAGAAGGGACTTCATCTTGCCGTTGCCGTCCGCTTTTCCGTTCCCGAAGGAATAGACGTATTTTACGGATTTCGGGGAGGGTTTTTTCGCTTTGGAGCTCTTGGATTTGGTCGGCATAAATAAAAGGGGAGTCTTTCGGAATGCCAGCCTAGGGGAGTTTTGACAAGCCTGATCAGGCTTGTTGTTCAGAGAGCGGGCGGGCCGGCGGGCGGGATTTCCAGGACGATTCTTGGAAGGCGAAGACCTTTTGCAGTCCCTGTCCGGCCAAAGTCAGGAGGGATTGGAAATCTTCGTGACTAAAATCATGCTCTTCTCCTCCGGCCTGGACCTCGACGAGCCGTCCGGCTCCGGTCATGACCACGTTCATGTCGACTTGGGCGTCACGGTCTTCCGGGTAATCCAGATCGAGGATCGGCTGGTGTTCGAGCAAACCGACGCTGATGGCGGCGACCGGGGTGCGGAGCGGATCCGCGGTCATTTTCCCGGAAAGTTGCAGGCGTTCGATGGCACGGCGCAGGGCAAGGCAGGCGCCCGTGATGGCGGTGGTGCGGGTGCCGCCATCAGCAGAAAGCACATCGCAATCGATCCAAATGCTGCGCGGCCCAAGAGCGGTGAGATCGGTGACGGCCCGGAGGCTCCGTCCCAAAAGTCTTTGGATTTCCGTTGAACGTCCGTCGACTTTACCCCGGGAGGAATCCCTGGGCTTCCGGCTCGAGGTCGAGGCGGGGAGCATGGAGTACTCGGCCGTGAGCCATCCTCCGGGGACATTTTGCTCCTTCATCCACCGGGGGACGATTTCATCCACACTGGCGGTGCAGATCACCTGGGTTTTTCCGCACTTCAGCAAGACGGAGCCCACGGCCTGGGGCGCGATATCCCATGTGCAGGCGAGGGGGCGTAGATCCGAAGGGGATCGACCGTCGGCGCGTGGTTGGCTCATCGGATAGCATCCTCGGCGGCCCGGAGGGTATTGGAAAGAAGAAGTGCGATGGTCATGGGGCCGACTCCCCCCGGATTCGGAGTGATTGCTCCGGCGATGGATTGGACGGAGGGGAAGTCCACATCTCCCACGAGGCGATAGCCACGGGGATTGGTGCTGTCGGAAATCCGGTTTACCCCGACATCGATGACCGTCGCGCCCGGCTTCACATGTTCTTTCGTAAGGAAAAGGGGGCGGCCCAGAGCACCGATCAGGATATCGGCCTGTTTTGTGATGGAGGGGAGATCCGGCGTGCTGGAGTGGGCCAGTGTGACCGTGCAATCGGCCCCCGGGGATTTTCGGGCGAGCAAAACGGCGAGGGGACGACCCACGATCTGTCCGCGCCCCACCACAACGGCATGTTTGCCCCGGGTGTTAATCCCGCCGAGACGAAGGATTTCCAGGATGCCGGCGGGAGTGCAAGGGAGAAAACCGGATTCGTCCCCCAAAAGGAGTTTGCCGAAGTTGACGGGGTGGAATCCGTCGACGTCCTTGCTGGGAAGAACCCGGGAATAGACGACGTCGTTGGGGAGTGGTGAAGGAAGGGGGGATTGGATCAGGATGCCATGGACTTTGGGATCGGCATTGAGGAGATCGATTTCCTTGAGGAGAACGGGAAGCGAGGTTGATTCAGGCATGACGAGGGTCCGACTGGAAATACCCGCTTCCTTCGCACGGGTTTCCTTTCGGGAGACATAAGCCCGGGAGGCAGGATCTTCTCCCACCCGGATGAAAACAAGACCTGGGATGATTCCCTTCCGGGTCAGGGCGGTGGCCCTTGCGGCGGCTTCGCGGTGGATTTGGGCGGCAAAGGATTCTCCGTCGAGGATGCGGGCAGACATGGGACAACAATGCAACGAATGGGGAAAAAGTGGAAGAATTCAGTTTTTTTCGAGCATTCGACTTAACCCTTTGATCAACGGAAAGGAGGGACGCCATCCGGTCGCCTGTAGTCGTGCGATCGAAGCGGATGAAAAACGAACATCGGCTGGGCGGGCCGGAAGGTGTTCCATTGGCGACCGGGACCGGGTGACAGTGAGAATTGTTTGGGCGAGTTGCAGGATCGAGGTGGATTCACCCGAGGCGACGTTATAGATCCCGTTCATATCCGGGTGGAGGGCGGCTTGCCGGAGGGCGGAAACCACATCCTCCACAAAAACGAAGTCCCGGGTTTGTTGGCCGTCTCCATGGATGGGGAGGGGCAAGCCGGCGAGGGCAGCTTCCAAAAGTTTTGGGACCGCGGCCGCGTACGGACCTTGAGGATCCTGACGGGGTCCGTACACATTGAAAAAGCGGAGAGAGACGGCGGGGATCCGGGCAGAAGCGCAGAGTTTTTCGGCGGCTAGTTTGGATTCTGCGTAGGGGCTAGCCGGGGCGGATGGGAGAGACTCGTTTTTGGGCATGGATGGCTCATTGCCATAGATGGCACAGGAACTGGCAAGAACAACGCGCTTCACGCCGGCGCGACCCGCTGCCTCGAGAACCTGTCGGGTCCCCTCGACATTGGTCTCGTGGCAACGGGCAGGATGGGCGACCGATTCGGGAACGCTGACCATAGCGGCCAGGTGAAAGACGTGTGTCATTCCGGTGAGCGCCTCATCGAGAAGGCGGGAATCGAGGACGGATCCCTTGAGCAAACGGCAGGTGGATCCCTTAAGGTTGACTTCCCGCCCTGAGGACAGGTTGTCCAAGATGGTGACCTTTCCCTGGGACTCCAGATGGCGGGCGAGGTGGCTGCCAATGAAGCCGGCGCCTCCTGTGATTAGAAATTGCATATATCCCAAAGTTCGCTGATGAAACGGGCTTTGAAAAGATTGCTAATTTGAATTGAGATATGGGGTATTATCTGAAAGGATTTGCCTGTGAAACGTTTCTTTTGGCCCGTTCTGCTTTTTTCAGTTTTGGGCTTGTTTTCCTGCGGGAAAAAGCAGGAAGAGAAGGCAGGGACATCTGCTCCCGGACAGTCCTCGGAAAGTCTGCCTGAGGATACGGAGGAGCGTTACAAGGTTGTCTATGTCAAGGCAGCCCAGGCCTTTTCGAGAAACAATCTGGACGAAGCCCTGAAGTATCTCGAACTGGCGGACCAGGCAAAACCCAATCAGGCCAGCAATGCCAATCTGCGCGGGGCGATTTACACCCGGAAAAGGGATTGGGCCAATGCGGAATCGTCTTTTCGCAGCGCCTTGCAATTGCAACCGGATTTGCCGATGGCCCAATTCAATCTTGGGGAGGTCCTTTTTCTGAACAACAAGTATGGCGAGGCGCGGGAGAAATTTCAGATTTTCCTCAACAGCCAGCCAAAGAACGACCTAGGAATTTATAAAATTTATCTCTGCGACCTTTTGGGGGGCAACAAGGCCAAGACCGATGATTTTCTTTCCAACTTAGAACCCAGCCCCAACAGCCCCCTTTATTATTTCGCCAAGGCTGCTGAGGCGTTTCATCGGGGTGATAAACCGGTCGGCATGGAATTTGTAGCTTCGGCGTATCGGATTTATCCAGGGGATGCCAACTCCACCTTTGCGGATTCGCTAGTGGAAAAGGGGTACCTGTCCGGCGAGCAGAACGTGACTCCCGTTGAGGAAAACAAGAAGCCCAAAATTGAGGAATTGAAGAGTCTCTTGCCGGAGACCCAAAAGAATTAAAATTCCAGAGGGGGATCTTTTTGTTCCCCTTTGTGCCTCGATTGGATTTGTCTGACAGCCCAGGCTGCGTGTTCCCTGACGACAGAATCCGCATCGACACAACTTCTTTCCAGAGCAGGTAAATCCTTTTGCGTTCCGATATTTCCAAGAACGACGCAGAGATTGCGTAGCCACCTTCCACGCTTGAGCCGGAAAATAGGGGTTCCACGAAACTGCCTGCGAAACGTGGCATCATCCCAACCCAGCATTTCCGTTAAATCGGGTCGAGCAATGGTCTGGAAATTCATTTCCCGGGATTGCTGGGCATGCCGGTTCCACGGGCAGGCCTCCAGGCATTCATCACAACCGAAAAGACGATCTCCCATCAGGGGGCGGAACTCTTCAGGAATGGAGCCCGGGTGTTCGATGCTGAGATAGGCGAGGCAACGTCGAGCGTCCAAGACATAGGGTTGGGGAAAAGCGCGGGTTGGGCAGGCGTCCAGGCAACGTGTGCAGGATCCACAGTGATCCGACGAGGGTGGGGTTGGCGGAAGGATCAAATCGGTGAGAATGCCTCCGAGCATGAGCCAAGGACCGTGCTCCGTGTGGATCAAAAGAGTGTTTTTTCCCTGCCATCCCAATCCGGCCATTGCAGCAATCGGTTTTTCCATCAGCGGGGAGGAGTCGACGCAGATGCGGTACCGACCGCCCCATGGGACGATGGTTTCCTCGGCGAATTGGATTAATTTTTCCCGGAGAATTTCATGATAATCCAGGCCCTGGGCATAGGCGGCGATTCGGCCACGACGAGGGGCAGGGCTGATTTGTCGACTGGAAACTCCTGCCATGATGATGCTTTGGGCTTGAGGATCGTATTGGCGCGGATCCGATCGCTGCTGGGGGTTTTTGGCCATCCAGTTCATCTCTCCCTGATACGAAAGGGAAAGCCACTCCTGGAGATGTTCCGCTCCGGCAGGGATCTTTGCGGGGGCGATTCCCAAGGCATCAAAACCCAAGCGGCGGGCCGATTTCCGCAATGCGGCGCTTTGGTCCATCAATCAAACATCCGAAAGTTTTTCAAGAATCCGCCCGAGAATCTGATCGGGGGTGCCGTCATCCACGGAGATCCTCAACTCGCTTTCCTCATATCCATTCCTTCTTTTTTCCCATTGGGCCTGGAGTTGGGGGAGGAGGGGACCGGAGGAAAGAAGAGGGCGGTCGTTGGATCTGGACAGACGCTCTGAGAGAACGGAAAGAGATGCCTGCAGATAGATCCGAATTCCGTGGGTGGACATGATTTGCCGATTTACGGGATCGAGAACAACTCCCGCACCGCATGAAACAACGGCCGGCTGCAGCTTGGAAACCTCGGAAACAATCCGGCTCTCAAGCTGACGGAATCGTGCTTCCCCGCCGTCTTTAAAGATCTCGGGAATCGAGCAACCCGCGGCTTCGGTGACCCGTTGATCTGTATCCACGAAAGAAAGGCCCAAACGGTCCGCGAGCAGGGGTCCGAGGGTGCTTTTACCCGATCCGCTGAGCCCCAAAAGCCATAGGTGGCATTTCTTCTTCATGATCCAATCGTGGCAGGGATCAGGGATTTGGGCGAGTGCGGTGGCAATTCCAAGGCTTGGGAAAAAGGCTGTTTTGAGGCAGGATAGGGGCATGGGAAATACATTTGGCCACCTTTATCGGGTCACCACTTGGGGGGAATCCCATGGGGGCGGGGTGGGTGCGGTAGTGGATGGTTGTCCCCCGCAAATTGCACTTTCGGAAAAGGATCTACAGCCGGATCTGGATCGGCGCCGTCCCGGGCAGAGTAAAATTGTCACTCCCCGGAAAGAGGCGGACCGTTGTGAAATTCTTTCCGGTGTTTTCGGTGGAAAAACCTTGGGCACCCCGATTTCTGTCTGGGTAAAAAATGAGGATGCCCGCCCGGAAGCTTACCGGGAGATGGAGACGATGTTCCGTCCCAGTCATGCGGACTACACCTATCAGGCAAAGTATGGGATCCGGAATTGGCAGGGAGGTGGACGCACCTCGGCCCGTGAAACAATCGGTCGAGTGATCGGGGGCTCCATTGCCAAGAAGATGTTTCATCAACTAGCCCCCCGTTTGTCGGTAACGACCTTTGTTCGGCAGGTGGGTACTGTCGTGTCCAGGATGGATGCGGGACGTGTGGATATGCGGGAGGTGGAATCCAATCCTGTGCGTTGGCCCGATGCGAAGGAAGCGGCGCAGGTGGTGAAACTAATTGAGAGGGTGCGTTCCGAGGGAGACTCCTTGGGCGGGTTGGTTGAGTGCGTGGTGCGGGGATGTCCGGTGGGTCTGGGGGAACCGGTTTTTGACCGGTTGGAGGCGGATCTTGCCAAAGCTGTCATGAGTCTGCCGGCCAGCAAGGGATTCGAAATTGGTTCGGGATTTGCCGGAGCAGGGATGCGTGGCTCCGAGCACAATGACGAGTTTTATCTGGAGGGAAAGAAGGTGCGGACGCGGACCAATCGGAGCGGTGGGATACAGGGCGGAATCAGCAACGGGGAGGACATTGTCTTTCGGGTGGCCTTCAAGCCCGTAGCCACCATTGCCAAGATGCAAAAAACCGTCGATGTGAAGGGGCGTCGTGCGGAATTAAAGGCCCGTGGACGCCATGACCCCTGCGTTCTTCCCCGGG
The DNA here is from genome assembly GCA_947442065.1 of Verrucomicrobia subdivision 6 bacterium. GTDB lineage: Bacteria > Verrucomicrobiota > Verrucomicrobiia > Methylacidiphilales > Verrucolacustridaceae > Verrucolacustris. Next base: position 21,593 of record CANEUY010000001.1, read on the forward strand.
CGGTTCCCATGGTGGAGGCGATGACCCTTCTTGTGTTGGCGGATCATTATCTGCGGGATCGCGCGCAGACCGGATCGCCCCGCAAATAATTTAAAACGCGAAATTAGCGCCCAATTCGACCGTATTGGTCACAGGCGAACCGAACGTGATCTGTTGGTTGTCTCCCATGTCCACGGTGGGTTGGCTCGTTCCGTAATACTTGTAGGCCAAAGTCAGACTCAACTGTTCATAGAGGCGGTAGCGGCATCCGGCGGTGATTTGGTAGGCATTGTTCATGTCGTTGCCGGAACCGGATAATGTAATGGCTCCGGGGTAGGTGATGCTCCCGATGTTGAAGTAGTTCCATCCTCCCCCAAACCCCAAGTTCAGGTAGGGAATGAAACCGGTTGAATTGGGGTATTGGAAGCATAGTTGGGCCAGGATCGGAACGCTCCAGTAGGTGCTGCTCGAGACGGTCATATTTTGGGTGTTCCCCCGGATCGCATTGACGGCGAAGCCTGTTTCCACGCTAAGACCAAACCAAGGGGTGAGCCAGACTCCGATGTCAAAGTCCTGACGATAGCCGGTGCTGAAGGCGATTTTCTTTTCAATGATTGGATTCGAGGGGCCTCCCGGTCCGACGACATTCACGAGGTTCATCGGACTGACGAAACGGGCCCCGAGTTCCGTCCGAGCATAAAACATGTCCTCCTCCATCTGGCTGGTCGAGATGGGGTGTTCGAGTAATTTTCCGGGCCAACCGATTTCCATTTCGCTCGGGGAAGTTTCAGGCGACATCAGTGAACTGGTGGATTCAGGAGATGGCAGATTAGAAGGGGAGACCTCCGTTTGGGTCGCAGGGGAGGGTGCGCTCTCCATAGATGCGGGCACGGGCGAAGTTTGAGTCGGAGGTTGGGGTATCGGGGGATTCGCCGGCAATGGAGTCTTTTCAAAAATGACCATACCCGAGGGGTTTCCATCCATCCGATCCACCCGATTGGATTCGGACAGAGTGATCCGAAGGCCTGACTTTGGAGGCAGGGTGACGTTGGAATCCTCAAGGTGAAAGGTGACAGGGGAAGAAGCACTGGCGGGCAAGCTGACGAGAATGGTTTTTTTTCCTGCGGAATTGAATCCGAAACTCACATTACAACTTTGCCCGTTGAGCTGAATCGATTGTCGAGGGGTACCTTGTTTCACAAACTCAGCAATCCCCCCTTGGGCATCCCGGACGATGAACGAGCCATCTTCCTGGATGGCAACATTGGCCATTGAAGCGGAAAAAACGGAGTGGGAGCAGAAAAGAGAAAGGAAAAATACCCCAAGTCGCTGAATGACAGATCTCCCCTTTTGCATCCCACTATAAGCGGGAAAAAGAGAGGTATTGTCGAACCTTGCCCAAAGGGGTTGTCGACAAGACGAAGCGGATCATTGTGATTGTAAGCGGTTGATGGATAGATTTATCGAGCAGGAAAGAGGGGATTATTGAGAAGATATTTTGTCATGATCTGGTGTCCGCCCAATAACCAAAGGAGGGCAGCCAATGCCAAGTAGGGACCGTAGGGCACTTTGACTCCAAGCTTTCTTTTTCTGGGCAAAAGAATGCCGATCCCAACCGCTGTTCCAAGCATGGAGGAAACTGCCAAAATAAAGGGTAAACTTGGCCAACCGAGAAAAGCTCCCAAAGCGGCAAGAAGTTTGGCGTCCCCAATCCCCATGGCTTCCTTTTGAAGGAGCCAGGAAGCGATCCGGGCCACCAACCAAAGAAGTCCGCCCGCCAAGGCGGCTGACAGGGAGGAGAAAATCATGGCGTCGACCCGATCCTCCCGGCCTTGGAGTTCTGGGATCAAATAACTGAGGCAGATTCCGGCCACCACCCCGCCGATGGTCAGGGCATCCGGAATGACGAGATAATCGAGGTCGATTCCCGAGGCAACGATCAGTCCTGCAACGAGCAAGACATAGACGAAAAAAAGCTGCGGCGGGTAAATAAACCAAAGGGCCGTGCAAAAAACCGCAGTTCCTGCCTCGACGAGCGGATCACGGGGATCCAGACGGGCGCCACAACAACGGGCTTTCCCGTGTAACAGAAAATATCCCAGGACAGGCAGATTCAAGTAACCGGGTAATTTCAATCCGCAGGCCGAGCAACGGGATGGGGGTCGTACGATAGATTGTCCGAGAGGAATGCGAAGAATGCAGACATTCAGGAAGGAGCCCAGGCAGGCGCCGAACACAAAAACCATGAACCCAAAAAAAAGGGCATGAATCATTTTTCCCTCTCAGCGGCCTGCCAAAGGGCTTGGCGCATGGCCGCCTTCGGTGCCGTTTTCCCTGTCCAGATTTCCCATGATAAAATCCCTTGTTGGAGGAGCATGGCCAGGCCGTCTTCGGCGGAACAACCGCGTTCCCGAGAGGCACGGACCAATGGAGTGAATCCTTTGCGGTAAATTGTGTCATAGACCTTCAACTTGGCGTTGAGGAAATGAGCCGGAATGGGTAAGGGATCCGTCTCCCGTAGACCGAGGCTGGTGGCTTGGACGATCAGGTCGGTCTTTTTTAAGGTGGTTTCCAGATTGGCATCGGTCCATGGCAGAAAAGAAAGAGGGAAACGACCGTCCACAATAGGTTTTAATTCGAGATTCAATAGCTCGGCCCTGCGGGGATCCCGGTTCATGAGGATCAAAGAACCACAACCGCTCCGGGCCAAGCGGCGGGCGATGGATTGGCCAACACCTCCGCAACCAAGAATAAGAATCTGAAGATTGTTCAATGGCACGGCCCATGTTTCCTGAATGGCAGCCTCCCAGCCTCCCGCATCCGTGCTGAATCCATGCAGTTGACGGCCTTCCACCCGGACGGTGTTGACCGATTGGGCTTCGATCGCGGAAGGATCTTTTTGGGTGACGATCCGGAACATTTCCGTCTTATGAGGCAAGGTGCAGTTCCATCCTTGAAATCCGGCTTCGAGAAGACGCGGGATTGCCTTCGCGAGATCATCCTTGGGAATTTCGATCCGGAAGTACTCGGCGTCCAAGCCTGCCGCTTGAAATCCCGCCAGCTGCATGGCGGGAGAAAGGGAGTGGGCAATCGGGGATCCGATGACGCCGTAACGAAACCTTCCGGATTGGGGAGGGGGGAGGGATTCGGGGGTGAAAACTTCCATGCGCACCCCCCCATTGAGCCATCGGAAGGCTTTCCCGCCCAACAAAAACGCTCGTCGCCCAAGTTGCCCGAAAGGCGGGTTTCCCTTACCATGAGTTCTTGAGCAAGCACCATCCATTGGCTTCCGAAATGATCCGTTCCTATGCGGAACTAGCGGCCATCAATCATTTGGGCGGGGCGCAATTGCCTTCCAAGGCGGCCGTGGCCGCGATTACAGAAGATCTTCTGCATCTGCTTTTCCCGGGATTTTATGATGGAGATCATCTTGAAGGAAAAGAACTGGGACCGGCCATTACCGATCTTCTGGGCTCGCTTGAAAAGGCATTGATCCGGGAAATCGGAAAAAGTCTCCCGAAGACCGGAGAGTCGGCGGAGGCCAAGGTTTTGGCTTTTCTGCACAGATTGCCGGCGGTCCGGGCGATTCTAAAAACCGATGTCGAAGCGGTCATGACCGGTGATCCGGCGGCCCGGAACGTGGAGGAAATTCTTCTGGCTTACCCCGGCGTGGAGGCGATTGCCGTCCAGAGAATGGCCCATGAACTCCATCTACTGGGAGTGCCACTTTTTCCCCGAATGATGACGGAATGGGCCCATAGCCGAACCGGAATCGATATTCATCCGGGAGCCGTGATTGGCCCCTCATTTTTCATCGATCATGGAACCGGCATCGTCATTGGGGAAACCACGGAAATAGGAAAAGAAGTCCGGATTTATCACGGGGTGACCTTGGGGGCCCGGTCGGTGACGGGAGCGCAATCCCTGCGGGGCCGCAAGCGCCATCCCACGATTGAGGATCGGGTGACGATCTATCCGGGTGCCACTATTCTTGGGGGAGAAACGGTAGTGGGAGAGGGGAGCACCATCGGAGGAGGTGTTTTTCTGGCCAAAAGCGTTCCCCCCCATCATCTGGTTTTTGCAGAGCACGCAGCACTGAAAATCATGCCCAAGTCGGAACGACCTCAAGGCAGCGAATACACCATCTGAATAACCCCTATTTTTCTGGTTCGCCTTCCCCGTTGTTTCTCCCGTAGGATTTGTTGTGAACTCATCCCGTCTTTTGCATGAAATGGAGCGGCTCCCCGCGCTTTTGGAGCAGGAGTTGCAGGCCTTTTTTCACCGGCAAAAAGAGAGATATGAATACGGGGATCTCTTTGAGCCGATTTTTTTCGACATGTGCGAATTTGTCGGAAGAAAAGGGAAGCGCATCCGTCCGTTGCTTTTTCTTCTCACTTACCGGGCTTTGGGTGGGGTGAAGGATTTGGCCGACAGGACCTTGATTCAAGCGGCTCTTTCCCTTGAACTGTTGCATGCCTTCGTGTTGGTCCATGACGATCTGATTGATCGGTCGGAAAAAAGAAGGGGTCTTCCCACCTTTCACAAGCTGGTGGAACAAAGGCAAGGCCGCTTAGGGGGGGCAGAACGAACCGGACAGGGTGTGGCTTTGGTCGTGGGGGATCTTCTTTTCGCCTTGGCGGTGGAAACCCTGCAACAGAGTTCTTTTTCCCCTGAATTGCGTCAACAGGCCTTGGGAAAACTTCTGTCCTATGTGACCGATACCGGGGTGGGCGAAATTTTTGACATTCTCCTGGGACCCCGGGATATCGGAAGGGTTAGCCGCGAGGATATTGAAAAGACCTATCTGCTGAAAACCACCCGCTACACCTTCGAGGCGCCCTGCGTCATCGGGGCTATCCTTGCCGGAGCTTCCCCGGAGAAAGCGGAAGATTTGGCCAAAGTGATGGAACCTCTCGGCCTTGCCTTTCAGATTCAGAATGACCTTTTGGAGTTTTCCCATTTTGACAGCCGGGACCAACTCCTCCCGACGGATCTTCTGGAAGGAAAAAAAACGCTACTGATTCATGAAGCGTATCAACGACTGGGGGAGGTCGACCGTTCCTTTTTGCAGATGTGCCTCCATTCTCCCGCCCGGAACGAGGCGTCGATTTCCAAGGTGCAGGATCTTCTCCGTAAGTCCGGGGCGATCCAGACCATGCAGGAGCGTTGCACATCCCTCTTCGCGGAAGCGAATGAGCAATTGGCCCAGTCCCATCTTGGCTCCGAGGAACGGGAGGCCATTGCCCGGGCGATCGAATGGGTTCGCCAGTCGGTCCGGGTGGGCGGCTAGTTCTTGGAAAAACCTTCCGTCCGCCTTCGGGCCTCGTTCGACGCAGCCCGGGCCATCACCCGGGAACATGCCCGGACTTTTTTCTTCGCCTCCCACGCCTTGTCGGAAGAATTACGAAACGACGCCTACGCCGTGTATGCCTGCTGTCGTTCCATCGATGATGCGGTGGACCGAGCGGCAGCCCGGGGGGAAACCGTTCGACCTGAAGTGGCGGGGGAGATTCTCGTCCGTGCGTTTGAAGCCGGAGGGGACCTTTCCGGGGAAGAGTGGATGCCGGCCTTTCGCGACACAGTAGTCCGAAAAAAAATCCGGCGTAGGTGGTTTGAGGATCTTGCATTGGGGGTGGCCGGGGATGCCGGACCCGTTGATTTGCAGACTTGGGAGGAACTGGATCTCTACTGCTACCGGGTGGCGGGAACGGTCGGCCTGATGATGATGAGGGTCTTCGGTTCGGAGGATCCGGCGGCCGAACCACGAGCCTTGGATCTCGGACGCGGGATGCAGTTAACCAATATTCTGCGGGACATCTGGGAGGATGCGCGATCCGGCAGAATCTATCTTCCGAAAATGGAGAGGGAACAGTACGGAGTCAGGAAAGAGGACCTTCTGGCCGGACGGCCTTCGGGCCACTGGGCCGAGTTTATGCAGTTCCAAGTGGAACGGGCCCGCGAGCAGTATCGCTCGGCCGAGCCGGGGATCGGCATGTTGCCGGCGGGAGGCGCAAGGATGTCTGTCTGGCTGATGCGGGAGTTGTATGCCGGAATTCTGGATCCCCTCGAAGCTTCCGGGTACGACGTTTTCTCGAAACGCCACTCGCTCTCGATGGGGCAAAAACTTTTGCGAGGATTGGGGATTTGGTGGAAAAAGAGAAAAGCTTAAACTCGGCGGAGTATCTCAAACTCCATGCGCCATTCGGGCGGCAAGGAAAAGGCCGGACATAATCCCCAGAGTGATGGCGGGGCGGGGGTCGGACTTTCGGGCGGGTTCGGCATAAATCGGGGTGATCCAGGCCAAGAGGGAACTAAAAATGAACCAGGAGAAGAAATTCTGGGGAGGCACCACATTGCCTGCCCAATGCCAATATCCCCGGATGGCATAGGCAAACGGTTCCATTAAAAAATCAAAAAGCATGGTCACGGCTCCGGTCGCGATGGCGATGGGAGCCCGGGAGCCTCCGCGCCAGTATTGGCTCAGGCTTAGATTTGCGCCGGCCACGACCGCGAACCAAGCCAGGGGAATTGCCAAGGGGAGAACCCCGCCCATCCGCGGGCCAAACGCATCCGTGTACTGGTAGGAACCGAAGGGAATGCCGCTCAAGGTGCCGACGGTCTCCAGTAGCGCGGAGGAAGCCAGAATGATGGCCGCGGTGAGACGGGCTTTGCGAAGGCCGATCCGGTCGACTGTCGAGAAGTAGACATGGCTGGCGGCCAAAAGCATCGATACGAAATCACCGTTTTTGAGGCAGATCCCCACAAATCCCCTCAGCCAATTAGGCAACGGTAGTGTGTCCGCCCAAGCCGGAGTCAGCCGGAAGGTGACTGCCAAGAGGCCGATCCCGGCCCAGGCCAGAAAAAACTTCCAAAGAAATTCGCGCAGCCGGTTGGAAATCATGAGTTGAGGTAAGAGCAGGAAGCTTGTTCCGACAAGTCTCGCCAACGTTGACTCGGACCTCCTTGGGAACGAAAAGAGAACATGCTTGGAATCCCCATGGGTGGATGGATCTGTGCCGGTTTGACCGGATTGGCGCTGACCTTTGGATTTGCCCCCTTCAGTCAGCCTCTGGCCGGATGGTTGGCGTTGATTCCTTTGGCCTACTATGGGGTGCGGGAAAGGCCAGATTTACGGCAAAGCTTCGTGCTGGGCTGGTTTGCAGGTGTGACCCATTTTCTGACGACTTTCAGCTGGCTGACATCGGTCACGGTGGCGGGTTGGTTCGTCCTGTGTTTGTACATGGCGATCTACCCCGCACTTTGGTTTGTTCTGTGGGTTCGGTTTGCAGGTGGGGATGTGGACCGAATGACGAGTGCCGGAAATATCCGTCATGTGGTTCTCGGGGCTTCGGCTTGGGTCCTAACCGAGTGGTTGCGGGGGATCGTTTTTAGCGGATTTGGTTGGAATGGGTTGGGGGTATCCCAAGCAAACCTTCTCCTTTTGGCTCAGGTTGCGGATTTGGGAGGAGTTCCATTGGTTTCCTGGGTGGTGGCGTTTGGTGGATTGACCCTGACTCTGACGGCCCGGCGTTTTGAATTGGAAATTCGCGGCGCCCAAAAATGGAAGCCGAGGTGGGATTTTACGGCCGGTGTTTTCGTTCTGGGGATGACGATGGTGTATGGAGCGAGAGCGGTTCTTCATCCAAATGAAAAAGCGGTTCACACCCTGAGCTATGCGGCGATCCAGCCGGCCGTGCCGCAGGATCCCTGGCGGTCGGCCAAAATGGCCCAAGTGGCCGAGCAACTTGTCGAATGGTCGGAGATCGCCCTCACAGGGAATGGGGCGATGGATCTGTTGGTTTGGCCGGAAAGTCTGGCTGGGACCGGGTGGAGGGAGGAACCGGAGTTTCAAAGAGCGGTTCAGAAGGTGCGAAGAGAGGGAGCCCGCTCCCTGCTCACGGGTTCGTTGGATATCCGCGGCGCGAAGACATTCAACAGTGCCGTCTTGTTTACCGGGGAAGAAGGGTGTGCTCCCCAAGTCTATGACAAAAACCATCTGGTGATTATGGGGGAGTATGTTCCCTTGGCCGGAATCTTTCCCTGGTTGAGGAAACTGGTTCCTCCGGGGGGAGATCTGACGGCAGGAGAGTCAGTGGGGATTCTGGAACTGGCCGACAGCAAAGTGAAAATTGCTCCCCTGATCTGTTTTGAGGATTCGGTGGCCAGAGTGGTCAGGAGGGCGGCCCAAAAGTTTCCGCATCTTCTGGTGAATCTGACCAACGATGCCTGGTTTGGGAAGTCGGCTGGAGCGAAACAGCATCTGGAGAATGCGCGTTTCCGGGCCATCGAAACCAGGTTGCCACTTTTGCGGGCGACGAACGATGGGGTGACAGCCTTGATTAGCACGCGGGGGGTAATTCTTTCGGAAGTGTGGGACCCTGAGGCCCAATCCTATCGTTTGCCCGGATTTCTTCGTGGGGAGATCGATCTGGTTGAGCCCACAGCCTCGCTTTACACGAAATGGGGAGATTGGCCGGTTTGGGTCTCCATGGGGGTGGTTTTGGCGGGACTGATCCGCTTTCGGGATGTCACTTGAGCCCTTGGGGATTTTCGGGCATTTTGAGAAAGTCATGACCCTGCCGGCCGAAACAATCGATCTCGCCTCCGTGAACTCCCGCTTGCGGGAGTTACGGAGGTTTCTTTGACCCGGCAAAATTAGAAGGGCAGTTAAAGGAGTTGGAGGGGCGGATGTCTGCCCCGGATTTCTGGAACGATTCGACAAAAGCCCAAAAGATCGCCGCGGAAGCCAATGCTTTGCGGAAGAAACTGGATCAGATGAAGGAGTTGGAGCGGAAGATCGCTGATTTGCCGGTGCACCAAGAGTTGGCTGAGGAAGATGGAAGTCCGACCGCTCAGGCCGATTATGCCCGGGAACTGCGTGAGGGAGTGGCGATGTTGGAGCAGACCGAGGTTCAGTTCATTCTTTCCCAACCGGATGATCGCCGGAACGCGATTCTGAGCCTTAATGCAGGAGCGGGAGGAACGGAGGCGTGTGACTGGGCGAATATTCTCATGCGGATGTATCAGAGGTGGGCCGAACGACGCGGTTTTAAGGTCGAGGTGCTGGATATTTTGTCGGGGGAGGAGGCGGGAATTAAAAACGCCATGCTTCGGATTTCCGGGGAAAACGCGTATGGGTATTTGAAGGCAGACCGGGGGGTTCATCGGTTGGTACGAATCTCTCCCTTTAATTCACAGGGGAAGCGGCAGACGTCCTTCGCATCCGCGGAAATCGTTCCCGAGCCGGATGAGGAGGTGGAGGTGGAAATTCCGGATAAGGATGTCCGGGTCGATGTGTTCCGCGCGGGGGGGCACGGCGGGCAGGGAGTAAATACGACCGATTCGGCAGTTCGGATTACCCACTTTCCCACGGGATTGGTGGTGACCTGTCAGAATGAAAGATCCCAGATCAAGAATCGTGCCACGGCGATGAAGGTTCTGGCCGCGCGGATCAAGCAGGCGGAGTTGGATAAAAAAATGGCGGAACAGGAGCAGAATTATGCGGCAAAAGGTCAGATTGGGTGGGGTCATCAGATCCGTTCCTACGTTCTGCAGCCGTATCAGATGGTGAAGGATCTGCGGACGGGGGAGCAGACGAGTGATGTGCAGGCGGTGCTGGATGGGGAGATTGACCCCTTTCTGAATGCTTTTCTCAAGGGGAAAAAGAGAACAGGTCCGATTGAGGATGAGGAGGACGAATGAGCAATGGAAAAGATCGTTTGGCGGCGATTCTGAGCAACAAGCGGAAGGAAGCGGAAGCCATCGAAGGGAAAAAGTCTGAGTTCCGAAAGCAGGCCCTTTTGCGAAACGATTTCCGTGGATTTCGATCCAATTTGTTCAAACCGGGGATGGTCACGGTGATTGCCGAATGCAAGGCGGCTTCACCGACCGCGGGGACGATTGCGGGAAAGTATGATCCGGTGGCCCAAGCCAAGTTGTATGAGCGGGGAGGGGCCGGGGCGGTTTCAGTTCTGACCGATCAGGAGTATTTCAAGGGTTGTTTGGAGGATATGAAGAAAGTCCGTTCGGAAGTCGCCCTTCCGGTTTTAAGGAAGGATTTTATTCTGACGGAGGCACAGGTCTACGAGAGCGTGGCTTCGGGGGCAGACGCCTTTCTTTTGATTGTCGCGGCGTTGACGGATGAGGAGTTGAAAAGACTCTATGAACTGGGCAGGACGCTGCAGTCGGATGTTTTGGTCGAGGTGCATGACTTGGCGGAGATGGATCGGGCCCTGGAGATTGATGCGGAGATCATTGGAATCAACAACCGAAACCTGCATACCTTTGAGGTGGATCTGAAAACAACTGCGGAGTTGGCCCCGGAAATCCCCTCGGATTGTCTTGGAATCAGCGAAAGCGGGATTCGAACCCGGGAGGATGTGGAATTTGTGAAGGAACAGGGGATCCACTGTCTTTTGATCGGGGAATCTTTGATGCGGGACGGGGACCCCGAGATGGCCCTGAAGCAATTGAGGGGATAACCATTCTCCATTCCTGGGGAAGTAGTGGGGTTTCTTCGGGACGGGTTTTGGGGTAGAGTCGTTGGATGAGTACGAAGAGCGAATATCTTCCTGTGCCCGATGCCTCGGGGCATTTCGGGGCGTATGGGGGGAGGTATGTTCCGGAGACCTTGGTGGCCCCCTTGGAGGAGTTGGCGGCAGAGTTTGCGAAAGCACAGAAGGATCCGGCCTTTTTGCATGAACTCAAAGAGATGCGCCGTGATTTTACCGGTCGTCCGACCCCGCTTTATTTTGCTGAACGACTGACCCAACATTGCGGGGGCGCAAAGATCTATTTGAAGCGGGAGGACCTGCTTCATACCGGGGCGCATAAAATCAATAATGCCCTCGGCCAAGTGATTCTGGCCCGACGGATGGGAAAGAGGCGGATTATTGCCGAGACGGGGGCGGGTCAACACGGGGTGGCGACCGCGACGATGGCGGCCCGATATGGGATGGAATGCGTGATTTACATGGGTGAGGAGGACATGCGGCGCCAGGCCTTGAACGTGACCCGGATGAGGCTTTTGGGGGCGAAAGTTGTGGGGGTGACGGCCGGTCAAAAGACACTCAAAGAGGCGGTGAATGAGGCGATGCGGGATTGGGTGACGAACGTGAGGACGACTCATTATGTCCTTGGTACGGCTTATGGGGCGCACCCGTATCCCTATATGGTTCGGGAATTTCATCGGGTGATGGGGGAGGAGGCGCGAGCCCAGTTGATGGAGCGTGAGGAAAAGTTACCGGATGTGATCTGTGCCTGTGTGGGTGGGGGAAGCAATGCGATCGGCATCTTCTATGCCTTTCTCAACGACTTGAATGTTCGACTTGTGGGAGTGGAGGCGGGAGGGGAAGGAATCAAGCCCGGAAGACATGCCGCTCGTTTTCAGGGGGGGAAGTTGGGGGTGTTGCAGGGTTCGAAATCGTTTTTGTTGCAGAATGCAGATGGGCAGATCGAGTCGACCCACTCGGTTTCGGCCGGGTTGGATTATGCCGCAGTTGGGCCGGAGCATTGTCATTTAAGGGAGATCGGAAGGGCCGAGTATACCTATGCGACCGATGACGAGGCCCTAGATGCCTTTTCCACCTTGGGGAAGATTGAGGGAATCCTGCCGGCCTTGGAGACGGCCCATGGGCTGGCCTTTGCCATGAAGGAGGCCCCCAAGTTGAAAAAGGATCAGATCATTCTGGTGAATCTTTCGGGTCGGGGAGACAAGGACGTCAACGAAGCCGCCCGCTTTTTATTGAAGAGTTAAGTCAGGGCTACTGCCCGTGGAGGGCAGTTGTACAGAAATCATATCCCGAGAATGGTCTCTGCGTTTGTGAAGAACCGGCAAATCATCAAACGGGCGATTCTGCGTCCGCGGGTTGAAAGTTGGACGAGGGTAGGGCCATTCGTGATCGGGATGGAAAGAGTGAGGGCCACTCCGATCCGATAATCCCGCCATGCATCTGAAAGATTGTAACCGCGGACGCCCCCTTGCCGCAGAGTTTGATGCCAGACACCCACGAGTTTCTGTTGATCCCGCGCCGTGAGGGGACGGGCAGAGCTCCCTCCGATCACCCGAGCTAGATCAAAGGCGCCTAAGCCGCGGGCGGCGATCTGCCAATCGACGATGAAAACCTTGGATCGAACGAAGAGTAGGTTGTCGGCGCGAAGATCGCCGTGGACCAGGGTGATGGGGCGCTTCTTGGTCTGACGAAGGGCTTGGGTAACCGAAGGAAGGAAATATTGAATTCGTTTCATATCCTTTTTCGTTAAAAGGCACCCGCAGTGCTTAAAAAATGCTTGGGCATGCTTGCGGGTCTCGTGGGCTCGATTGTAGTGGTGAAGAGGAAGGGCCTTGCTCTTGTGTAGTTGAGTGGAATTCCAGAATCTTGCATGAACAGTCCCGATGGATTTCGCCACGGTGGATAATTCCTTAAAGGAAAGTCCTTGGACCTGGTCTACGGAGCGGGCGGGGTTGATCTCCTGGAGTAGGAGTAAACCATCGGACCCATCGGGAACAGAGGCTGAAACCATGCAGCGGGGAACATATTTTCCACCCAAGGGCTGGAGGAGTTGATAGGCGAGGATTTCACGCTGGAAGGAGCGGATGTGGCGTGAAAATGTTCGGGCGACGGGGTGATCGGACCCGACTTTTAGGATGTATTTCCGGGGGTCGCCGTTCCGTGTTGCGTGGAAGGTCTGGCTCAGGAATCCGGTGCTCTTCGTGGGATAAAGAAGGAAGCGGGTATTTTTCAAGGATGGGTATTGGGGATTTTCAGGGTTTGCCCGGGCCGTAGGATGGAATTCGTTGCGAGTTGGTTGAGAGTGCGAATTTCGTCGGGGGATGCGCGCACCCCTTGTTTCGCAAGATCCCGCGAAATCCGAGTCAGTGTATCGCCAGTTTTCACCACATAAGGGGAGGAGATGCCTGGGGATTTGGTTTGGATTGTGGGGGCGGATTTTTCAGCAAGGGAGGGAGTTGGGTGGCCGGCTTTGATCAGAAGCGCCCGAAGTTTTTCGGATGGGGACGCGAAATTAAGCGACTGGCCGTCTTGTAAGAGAAAAGAGGCGATTCCCACCACACGCCCTTGGCTATCCAAAACGGGAGATCCGCTTGATCCTTGGGAGATGGGTGCGCTGATTTGAAGGACATCCCGTTTTTCCTTTAACAGTCTTCGGCGGGCGGAAACGATTCCTTCCGTTAGAGTCCCCTCGAGCCCAAGCGGACTGCCGATCACCGCAATCCGGGTCCCCGCCTCCGCAGAACCTTCCGGAGCCAACGAAAGAAAGGGGAGATTTTTTCCTTCGATCTGCAGGAGGGCTAGGTCATTCGGCAAGTCTGTGCCCAAGACATGAACGACAGGAAACAAACCCCCATTTTCAGCCTTGGCAATGATGCTCTTGGCTTCTGCAATCACATGATGGTTGGTGACGAGTAGTCCATCCGGGGAAACCAAGAAGCCCGTACCTGAGCCAATCGTTTTTCCGTCTTCGTCCTGCAGGACCAGAAGATATACGGCTGGCCGGGTTTCTTTGGCAAGGGCGCGTAAATCCGGAATCTCCCCCGCAGGGGATGGAGCCGCCGTCCACAGAACGAAAAGGATTAAGCACCGAACGAGCATTTCATGAGTTAAGGGGAAGTCCGGTAAGAGGCGAGATCTTGTCGGGGATTGCGAGGGGGAGTCGGGTAGGGCATTCTTTTTAACAAGGGTATGGGGAAATTTTTAAAATTCGTCTTTTCGGGGGTCGTTGGGGGGTTGGGATTGGTGGCGACGCTCTTGTTTCAGCCGCAGGTTTTTTGTGGAATCACCATCCCTTTGGCGGCCCGGGCGGGGGGGTGGAAGGCTAAGGCGGGGTATGCCTCACTTTCTCCCTTGGGCAAACTGGAAATTCAGGATTTGGAGGCGGTGGATGCCCAAAAGTCCCGTTTGGCCCTTGATTCCTTAAAACTGGTCATTGACCCTTCCAGTCTTTTTTTGGGTCATCCGGAGATCCTTCAGTTGGATTTGGAGCTCGGGATGATTGATTTGGAGATGGGCAAGGCCACCTCTACCGCAGGCTCTGGGCCCGTCGCGTTTCCCTTCACCCTGAGGGAGGCTTCGATCAAGATCACAGAAGGTCGGGTGCGAATGAATCGTGGAGCATGGATTTTGGGCGGAGTCGAAGCCCAAGCCAAAGGCTGGGATGGAAGGACGCCAAAGGAAATTCAGGCGAAGCTGAAAAAGTTGGATTGGAACGGCCCGGACAGGGAGGAGATGTCAGGATCCGCCGTGCTGCAAATTTCTAAAAACACGGATTCTTCCGGAGACCATTGGACTGGAGATCTGGTCGCCGATATTGCCACGGTGGTGGATCTGTCCCCCGCTGAGTTGATCGTGCCCTGCCGCTTCAAGCTCGAAGGCATGGCCACCCGTAAGGAATCCGGGGACTGGAAGATGGATAAAATGCAGGGATCCTGGGAGGGGATCGGGGGAGTAAAGTTGAGCACCTCCGCCAGCGGCTTTTGGAATCAGTCAGGTGACTGGTCGGCGGATCTCCGTTTGGATCCCGTGGATCTTGGGATTGTCGGAACACTCCTGCAAAGCAAAGGAGTGAAGTCGGTGGGCGGCACATTGGGGGGTATGGTTCATCTTGAAGGGGGAGCGAAAAAAGCGATGGCGGGAAAGCTGAATCTCGATGGCGATCGAGTGCAGATCCTTTCTTTATCAGGACCGGTTTGGCCGGTTGCACCATCGGATTTTTCTGCCTCCATGGCGGGAGTCTGGAACTCGGGGGAAAGCTCCCTGAAAATTGAGGACCTCCAGATGATGCTCGGGCAAAAAGGGCAGCCTCAGGATTTGCAGGTCGGGTTGGATCGTCCGACGGTGTTTTCTTTTCAGAAAAAAGGAGAGATGGGGTCGAAAGAGCCGGCGGTTTTGCAATGGTCCTTGCGTGGCATGGAATTGGCAGCGGTGGTTCCTTTGGTGGTCGCTCCAGGCAAGTTGAGGGTGAAAGGAGGGCAACTTTCCGTCAATGGGCGTGCCAAGATCCAAGGGACCGGGGTGGAGTTGACAGGTCGTTTGGAAAGCCGATCGATGAATGCCTCTGGAGCTTGGATCCGGGGTGATCTTCATGTCACGTCCGTCGCAGTGGATTTCCGGGGGAGCCTTCTGGGGACAGAAAAAATCCGACTAGAAGAGGGGGTTGTGACGGTGATGTGGGAGGGAGGTGACTCCACGGACCTGCAAACAAAACTGAAGGCCGAGTGGAATTGGACCAAGAAGGAGGGGTGGCTGATGAGCGACGGGGTGGCCGGCTTAGGAGGGTTGGGCCAGGCATGGTCCGGAGCAAAACTCTGGCCACAGTCCGGTCAGGCCAACCTGCATCTGGAATTTTCCGGTAGTCTTGCGGAGCAAGGAACCGGACTGATTTCTCTCCGTCTGCAGAACATGAGTTGGCCGGGAGAAACAGGCAATCCATGGAAAGCACTCGCATCCTCGGAGTTGAAAAACATTTCCGGGAAATGGAGTCTGCCTGAAATCTCGATTCAGGCGGATCGCGGGGGGCAGGTTCTTCTGGATGGGCAGGGAACATTCGAATGGAGGCCCAGCCCGGGAGAGGGAAAGGGGAGATTGGAATTACGCCGTGCGGAATCCTCCCTTCTTGTCCCGATCCTAACGATTCTAACTCCGAATTGGAAATGGGAGGAGGCTTCGGGTGCGGGATGGTTTGAATACGAACGGCTGGCCCGGCAGGACACGGTGAAAGCTCAATTGCAGGGCGCCATTACAGTCGAGACCGGTTTGGCCGGCCAACCCAGACCGGTCGACTTTTCCATGGTGGAAGGAAATATCCAGGCCTCTTGGCCGTCGGTGGGTTCCGGAAAATTCTCCGTGGATCAGTTTGCACTGAAAGCCAAGCATCGAGATGGAACCGATGCGATCCAAGCTAGCCTGGATAAGCCGCTCCGATTGGAAAAAGTTGGGTCGGCAGAATGGAAACCGAGCGGACAGGAAGCGGCCTCGGGAGTAATACAGTACACGGGTTGGCCCATCGGCTTGTTGGGTCCGCTAATTTTTCCTCAAGCGAAAGAGACATCCATTTTGGGAACGATGTCGGGTTTTCTGAAGGTGCGGAGTGATCCAAAAAAGGGATTTCTGGAAGGGGAGGTCGACTTGCAGATCCCGGATCTGACGGTGGATTTGCCCGAAGTCCATTTGACGGATCATCAGGTCACCCTTCAGGCAGGAATCTCTCTTGGGGAGGATCAGCAGTTCATTATCCAAAAAGTGCAGTTGCAAGCACGGCAGGGGGGTCAGAACTGGGTCGATCTCGCAGCCAAAAAAGATGAACGCGGGGCTCTTGCGGTCACAGGTAAAATCAATCTGGCAACGGCCGCGCAAACCTTGTCCGGACTCTCCGGATGGGTGTCCGGGGGAAATCTGTTGCTTCGCGCCGAGTTGGCGGATCCAAAGGATGGATTGAGGAAAATGGGTTATAGCACGGAAATCACCCAACTCACCGGGAGTCTTGGCCTAAAAAAAGAGGTTTCACAAGTGGAGCTCAAGAGTCAGGGGATTTTGGAATGGAAAAACGGATTGCAATCACTATCGGAAGTTCAACTGACCGCCCGGGGAGGGATGGGAAATATTTCCATCAACAATCTTTCGTGGAAAAAACAGGGGGCAGTGGCCTGGGAGAAGGGAAGGCTTTCCAGTGGATGGATTGCGTATGGGGTCGACCCATGGCTCGTGCCGAGTCGTTGGGTGGATGGCGATCTGGTTCTGGGATCGGGGTTTTGGCAACCCGAAGAATATGGAGGAAGCGGGGCGTTTGATGCCACTTTGCTGGAAGCCCGCCTACAGAAAGACCCGAAGTTGGCGCCGGTTTCGGCGAGGGTGGGTGGAGATTTCGAATACGACAAACGGACGAAAAGCTTCACCTTGAAGGATGGTCGGATGCTTTTCACGGAATATCGCGACGACCCTATGGAGATTCCCTTATTGAGTTGGCGACCGGGTTCGATCAGCGCACAGCTCAAAGGCGGAGTTCTCGACCTAAGGGGGTTGCTCTCCCAAACGGAGGAGTTGTGGAATGCGAAACCGGATCCGAAAAATCCTCCCACAAAAAGCCAGCCCACCCGCGTCGAACTCTCGGCGGATTTGGAGCAAATCATTGTGGACGAAGCAGCCGTCGGACCCGTGAAAGTGCCACGCTTCCGGTTTGGTCCCGATGGGATTCTTTTGGAACCCTCAACCGTGCAGGTGAAGGATGGATCGATCAGTGCTTCGGTATTGCAGTCTAGGCCAGGGGAACCGGTCCGGGCTCAAGTTGTGATGAACCGGTTTCCGCTTGGGGCAATCTTGGGAAGCATGATTCAGGATGCGAAAGGACCGATTGGAGGTTGGATTAACCTCCAGTTAACAGCTCAGGCGGCAAATCCGACAGTAGACGAACTTCGGCGATCCCTCTCCGGGCAGGGTAGTTTCCGGCTCTATCAGGCCCATTTGGAGCGGTTGCCATCTTTGGCCAAAGCCCTCCACGGAGCGGGGGCCTTGCTGGGTTCGAGTTTTATTGCGGGAAGCGAGATCAACGATCTGGGGTCGAACTTCAGCCTTCAAGGGGAAAGGGTTAATATCCCCAATCTGCAGATCAGCGGAACGGCTCTTTCTGCAAACCTGAGCGGTTGGTTGAACTGGTTTTCCCAGGTATTGGATTTTCAGTTGCGATTTGCTCTGACCAAAGAGGCTTTGCAGAGCAGCGGGCAGTTGCAGGGGGCGATGACGCAGTTGGTCGGCAATAGTAATGACTATTACACGAAAATTCCCGGCGATGCCCGAATTACCGGAACATTGAGTGACCCCAAGGTGCAGATGGACATTGGGAAAATGTTGGCGGAAGGAGGGATTAACCTTCTTTTGAATGCCCCGACCAACATTCTTCAGGGAACGGGGAATGCGGCGGGGGGTGCAGCGGGGGCGGTTACGCAACCCGCCAGCGCCATCCTGCAAGGGGTGGGGGGGCTCTTTAAGTGGTAATCGGTTTTGAGTCGCGGAAGGTTTCCCTTTAGGGTTTTCAGATGCGCAGCATGACTGGCTTTGGATCGGTGCAGGTATCGGCCGCGCATGCCCGGATTCGAATCGAGATTTCTTCCGTTAACAAAAGGGGGCTGGAGATCATTGTTTTTGCCGGTGGAGACCTCGCCCGCTTGGAGCGACAAATACGGGAGGAGGTCGGCGAGACGGTGAATCGGGGAAAGGTCACAGTGTCTTTGCAAATGGAATCCTCTTCGCTTCAAAACGGGAGAAGTTTGGACCTCCGGAAAGCAGCTTCCTATGCGGCGCAACTCAAGGTAGCCGGTCGTAAACTGGGGGTGAACGGTTCTCCCTCTTGGTCGGATTTGCTGGGTTTGCCCGGGGTGTTGGTTCATTCATCGGCAACCGTTTCGCCTTCGGATGACCGAAAAATTCTGACTGGGGTAAGGAGCGCTTTGCAAAAGATGGTTCAATCCAGGGAAAGGGAGGGGCAACATATGGTGCGGGGGCTTCGGATCCATTTGAAAAAGATGGAAGGGATCCGTGGCCGGATGGAAAAAGCAGCCTCCGAAATGAGAAAAAAACAGGGACAAAGAATCTGCGCCCGGATTCAGGAGTTGGCAGGGGAAGCCGGGGTTGTGTTGGAGCCCGAACGGATCATTCGGGAGGTTGCTTCGGCTGCGGATCGTGGGGATGTGACGGAAGAGATGGGCCGAATCCGGGCGCATCTCTTGGAAGCGGGTGGACTGGTTTCCACCAGGGCCCCCGGGGGAAGGACGCTGGAATTTCTGATTCAAGAATTGCAGAGGGAAGTGAACACTGTGGGGTCTAAATCCGGGGAACTTGTTCTGACCCGGTTGGCGATTGATTTTAAGTCGGAACTGGAAAAACTCCGGGAACAGGCGGCCAATCTTGAATAATTTCACCCGCTCCGGAATTCTTTTTGTGGTTTCTGCTCCTTCCGGAACGGGGAAAACCACCTTATGCACGAGCGTCCGGCAAACCCCGGATCTGGTTTATTCGGTCAGTTGCACCACCCGTCCGATCCGGACAGGGGAAAAAGACGGGGTCGATTATTTTTTCCTGACCCCATCCGAATTCGCGAAAAAAATGAAAGAGGGTGAGATGCTGGAAACGGCGGATGTTTATGGGCATTTGTACGGCACACCGAAGGGGCCGGTTCTTGAGCATTTGGCGTCCGGGCGAGACGTCCTGCTGGATATCGATGTCCAGGGGGCGCGGCAGGTTCGATCGAACCAAGATGGAAAAATCAAAGAGGCTTTGGCGGATATTTTCATCATGCCGCCTGATTTGGAGGAGTTGAAGCGGAGGCTGGAGGGGCGGGGAACAGAGGATGCCCATCAAATTGCAAAACGGATCAAGGCAGCCGACGCCGAGATGGCGGACTGGAAGAGTTACCGGTACACAATCTTGAGTAGTTCGATGGAGGAGGATTTGATCAAATTCCGTGCCATTATCCGAGCGGAACGGTATTTGAGCCGGAGGTTGAATCTCCAGCATGGCTGAAAAAGGAAATCCCCGGATCGTTCTTGGAGTGACCGGCTCGATTGCGGCATTCCGGGCGGCCGATTTGGCCAGTGCAATGGTTCAGGAAGGTTGGGAGGTGCATGCCATTCTCACCCCAGACGGCGCACGTTTTATCACTCCCCTGACTTTGGCGGCCTTAACGCATCGGCCCGTCCATACATCGCTTTGGGAGGAGGGTGAGGGGGGGAGGATGACCCATTTGGATTTGGCCGGAGCAGCGGATGTGGTCGTCGTGGCACCGGCGAGTGCCGATTGTCTGGCTCGGGCGGCTCATGGAATGGCGGGGGATGTTTTGGGGGCTGTTTTATTGGCCACCCGGGCACCGATCCTTTTTGTTCCCGCCATGAACTCCCACATGTGGCAACACCCGGCGACACAGGCGAACGTTGAGATCCTGAAGTCCCGTGGAGCCCGGTGGGTTGGACCCTCCGAGGGGAGACTGGCTTGTGGGGTCGAAGGGCCGGGTCGAATGGCTTCAATTCCGGAAGTGTTAAAAACCCTTTCTGGTCTGTTAAAAAAAGGTCAATCTAGGAGGAAGCAACCGTGAGCAAGGATCCTAAGTTCAAGCCTCCCGCCTCTTTTGTGAAGCAAGCTGCGTTTTCCAATCTGGCAAAATACAAATCAATGCATCGGGAGTCGCTTCAAAATCCGAAAACGTTCTGGGGTCGCGAGGGGAAACGGGAACTTGATTGGTTCACGCCCCCCAAAAAAATTCTTGAATGGAAAACGCCTTTCGCAAAATGGTTTGGCGGAGGGAAATTGAATGTGAGTTACAACTGTCTGGACCGGCATCTGCTGGGTCCCAGGCGACATAAGGCGGCCATTCTATTTGAAGGGGAGCCGGGGGACGTGCGGGTTTTGACATACCAACAGTTGCACGATGAGGTTTGTCGCTTGGCCAATGCCCTCAAGGGTGAAGGAGTGAAGTCAGGGGATCGGGTCATGATTTATCTTCCCATGGTTCCCGAGGCGGCGGTGGCCATGCTGGCGTGCGCCAGAATCGGAGCGGTTCACAGCGTGGTCTTTGGCGGATTTAGTTCGGAGTCATTAAAGGACCGGATTCAGGATTGCGGTGCGAAGTTGGTGATCACGGCGGATGGGGGATACCGCAGGGGACAGGTCGGGGCGCTGAAACAGAATGTGGATGCAGCGGTGGCTGCCTGTCCCGAGGTCAGGCGGGTGATTGTTTTGAAGCGCACCGGGCATGTTGAAAAACTGAATGAAATCGACCGCTGGTGGCATGAACTGGTGGCGCATCAGCCCGCAACTTGTCCGCCCGAAGAAGTGGAGAGTGAGCATCCGCTCTTTATTCTTTATACCAGTGGAAGCACGGGAAAACCGAAGGGGATTTTACATACGACAGCCGGCTATCTTTTGGGGGCGCACCTGACAACCAAATGGGTCTTTGATTTGAAGGAAACGGATCTTTTCTGGTGCACCGCCGACGTGGGGTGGGTTACCGGCCACAGCTATTCGGTGTACGGAGCGCTCAGCAACGGAACGACCACATTGATGTATGAAGGGGTGCCAAACCAACCCGAACCAGACCGTTTCTGGCAGATTATCGAGCGGCACCGGGTGACGGTATTTTACACAGCGCCCACGGCGATCCGTTCTTTTATCCGCTGGGGGGATCACTGGCCTCAGAAGCGTGATCTATCCTCCCTGCGGTTGTTGGGATCCGTGGGAGAGCCCATCAATCCGGAGGCGTGGATGTGGTATCATAAGGTGATTGGTGGCGGGCGTTGCCCGATCGTGGACACTTGGTGGCAAACGGAGACAGGTAGTCACCTCATTACGACCTTGCCGGGGGTTCATTCCACAAAACCTGGATCGGCCGGGCTTCCATTTTTCGGGGTGGATGTAGCTGTGGTGAATGACCAGGGGAAAGAGGTGAAATCCGGCCAACAAGGGAAACTGGTGGTTCGGAAACCATGGCCTTCGATGTTGCGTTCGATTCACGGCGATCCTGAGAGGTATGTAAAACAGTATTGGAGCGAGATCCCGGGGTATTATTTTACGGGCGATGGAGCCAAAAAAGACAAAGACGGCTATTTTTGGATTTCCGGAAGAATCGACGATGTGCTGAACGTTTCCGGACATCGCCTGGGAACGGCGGAGGTGGAGAGTGCCTTGGTGACCCATCCGGCCGTGGCCGAAGCAGCGGTTGTGGGTCGGCCCGACGATCTGAAAGGGCAGGCGGTGGTGGCTTTTGTGACCCTCAAGGCGGGGCAGACTTCCGGACCAGAGTTGATTGCGGCACTCCGTGAGCGGGTGAGCAAGGAGATCGGACCGATTGCCAAACCGGACCAGATCCGATTTGCGGAAGCTCTTCCCAAAACACGGAGTGGAAAAATCATGCGCCGCCTGCTGAAGGAAGTAGCTGCGGGTGGTGCGGTGAAGGGGGATGTGACCACGTTGGAAGATCTGAATGTGATCGCCTCTCTGCAGGCGTCCTCGGAGGAGGGATAATTATGTCGTGGCGTTTATCAGCCGAGGAGGCGGGTTTGTTGGTGGTTGATGCCCAAGAAAAACTGGTGGCGGCGGTAGCTGAACCGACGGATTGGGTCAAAAAACTGACGATTCTTGTGGAGGGGGCGAAGATTCTTGGTCTTCCGATCTGTATCACCGAACAGGTTCCCTCCAAGCTGGGTAAAACAATGCCGGTAATTTTGAAGGCAGCCGGAAACGGCTGTAAGCCCGTAGCTAAAACCTTTTTTTCGGCAGTGGACCAAGGCAAAAGCCTTGGAAAGAAAAGAATCCTGGTCGCGGGTTGTGAGGCGCATGTCTGCATTCGGCAGACCGTTTATGATTTGCGGCTGAAGGAATTGACTCCCCTTGTTGTGGCCGATGCGATTGGCTCGCGAACCCCGTCGGATCGGGATACGGCGCTGGCCGAGATGAGGGCGGACGGTGTCGTCGTGACTACGGTGGAGGCGGTGCTTTTCGAAATGCTGGAAAGCTCGGATCATCCCAAGTTTCGGGAGATTCAGGCCCTCGTGAAGTAGAGTTTCCTGTTTCGGGGAAAACCGCTTAGGTAAAAAAAAACACAAGGGGATTTTGATTTTTCTAGCTCCGCCCCGAACAAGGGCACACGATTCTTAGACCGATGGATGCGATGAATGATTCCGGCCCGAAATGGCCTTTGACCGTCTCGGTGGTTCCCCGGGTGCCAGAGGGTTTGGAGTCGCTCCGGAGTCTGGCCTTCAATCTTTGGTGGAGTTGGAATTACGATGCGTTGGAACTTTTCCGAGAATTGGATCCCGAGCTTTGGGAATCTTGTGGGCACAGTCCGGTTAAAATGCTCCGGTTGGTCAAGCAGGTTCGATTGGAAACTGCGGCCAAAGACAAGGCCTATCGCGAAAAAGTGGAGAAGATGCACGATCGACTGGAAACCTATCTCAAACGGAAGGACACTTGGTTTTCCCGTCATCTTCCGAAGGAACAAAAAGATCACCCTCTGGTGGCGTACTTTTCGGCGGAATTTGGTTTTCATGAATCCCTGCCGAACTATTCGGGTGGGTTGGGAATTCTTGCCGGGGATCATTGCAAGTCGGCCAGCGATCTTGGGTTGCCTTTTGTGGCTGTCGGATTGCTTTACCGTTTCGGATACTTTTCGCAAAAAATCAACCGGGATGGCTGGCAGGAGGCTTCTGCCATCGACAATGTGTTTCAGGATCTTCCCGTCCGGGAGGCTTTGGCGGCGGATGGAAAGACTCCTGTAGTGGTGGATCTCGACATGCCGGGCCGCAATGTGCGGGCCAAGGCTTGGGAGGTTCGAATCGGACTGACGCGACTCTTTCTGATGGACACCGATCTGCTTGAAAACGCCGAAGAAGACCGGCGGATCACCTACCAGCTTTATGGAGGGGATCATGAGATGAGGGTGAAGCAGGAGATTGTTCTCGGAATCGGGGGGGTTCGCGCTCTCGCGGCGATGGGCCTGCAACCCTCGGTGTTTCACATGAACGAGGGCCATGCTGCATTTCTGGGGCTGGAGCGAATCCGGCGTTTGGTGGTTCAGGAAAAACTGAGTTTTATCGAGGCCCTGCAGTCCGTTGCGGCCAACAGTGTGTTCACCACGCACACTCCGGTTCCTGCGGGAAACGATGCTTTTGACCCGGTCCTGATGGAAAAATATTTCGGAAAGTATGTGCAAGAATGCCGGATCGACTTTGCGGATCTTCTGAAGCTCGGTCGCCCCTGGGCCTATCAGGAGTCGGAGCCTTTCAGCATGACCATCCTGGCTCTGCGTCTTTCCCGGCAAGCGAATGGAGTGAGTGCCATCCACGGACGTGTTTCCCGTGGGATGTGGCAGAGTGTCTGGCCGGGGGTTCCCAAGGCCGAAATCCCCATCCGCCATGTGACCAACGGGATCCATACCTTTACTTGGATGGCGCCTGAAATCCGGGGCTTGCTCGAAAAACAGGGTGGCGTCATGACTGAAGAAGGTCTGGCCCAGGCCGAGGAATGGAAGAAGCGGGTGGGATTCAAGGACAAGGACTACTGGACCACGCACCAGAAGTTAAAATTACAGCTTCTGGAATTCGCCCGTGAAAATATTCGGGGCCAGCGACTCCGGAATGGTGCCAAGCCGGCGGAAATTCGCGCCACGAGTGAGCTGCTCGATCCGAAGGCGCTGACGATCGGCTTTGCCCGAAGATTTGCGACCTATAAGAGGGCTGCCCTCCTTTTCCGGGATATCGATAAGCTGGCAGAAATCGTGAACGACCCGGAACGTCCAGTGCAGTTTCTTTTTGCAGGAAAGGCGCATCCGGCGGATGAGGGTGGGAAGAGGCTGATTCAGCAGATCGTGCAAATCTCCGCTTTGCCCCAATTCAAAAACCGCATCGTTTTTATCGAAAACTACGACTTCAATGTTGCCCGCTTTTTGTATCACGGTTGCGATGTCTGGCTGAATAATCCCACCCGCCCCCTGGAGGCCAGCGGAACCAGTGGTGAAAAGGTGATCACGAACGGATGTCTTAACTTTAGTGTGAGAGATGGATGGTGGGATGAAGCTTTTGATGGAACGAATGGGTGGGCCATCGGGGACGACGCATTCCGACTTGAGCCTGAAGTGCAGGATGAGTTTGATGCCTTTTCCATGTACGAGATTCTGCGCAGGGAGATTGTTCCGCTTTACTATGATCAGGATGGGGAGGGAGTTCCGAAACGTTGGATCGAGAGAGTCCGCCGAAGTCTGACAACGATCGGGCCGGTGTATAACACTTCTCGGATGGTGGCGGATTATGCGGAAGGTTTTTACCGGAAGGCGGCAGAAAAGGGCCGGTGGTTGTCGGAAAATCAGTGGGCAAAATCCAAAGAATTGGCGGTTTGGAAGGACAGGGTCAGGAAGGTCTGGTCGCAGGTGAAAGCGAACTCCGTCAAATGGAACGGTCCCATGCAATCGACCGTCAGCGTGGGGGATACCGTTCCCGTTTCGGCCAATGTGTTCCTGGGGGCACTTCAAAACTCCGAGGTGGTGGTGGAAGCCTATTTGAATCCAGCGGATCCGGAGGGCGTTTCAAAGGTGGTGCCCTTGGAGGCGTCGGGAACGGCCCGTGACGGCTGGCAGAATTATGCGGGGAGGGTCTCCGTAGAGGATTCAGGTAACTTTAATTTCAATGTTCGCGTCCGACCTTTTCATCCCTCACTAAGTCAGGCCCACGAATTGCGTCTCATTACGTGGGCCGAATAGCGGGTGGGGATTTGGAAGCCGGGCCTTGGCCCAGTCTCAAAAGCTATTGATAGGTAGTGGATTATGGAAATCTATTGTGATGGAATAAATATTTCCGCTAGGTTGTTTCCTTATGTCGACCAATGTTTCTCACCCTGAACTAGCCCGTTCCACGAGTCCTGAACTCGTGGGGATGGATCCGGCTGACGTAGATCTTGGCGCCTTGCGAAAGACCATCGAATCCTGCCGGGACTATCTTTTGGGACTGCAGAAACCCGAGGGATATTGGGTGGGGGAATTGTTTGTCGATACCACGGTAATTTGTGATTACCACCTCTTGATGTATCTCCGGGGCAAGGTGGATCGGGTGAAGGAAGGAAAAATTGTCCGGCACATTCTGCAAAGACAGTTACCGGATGGAGGTTGGCCGATTTATCCAGGGGGTCCCAGCAATGTCACTGCAACGGTAAAGGCTTATTTCAGTCTGAAACTGGCCGGATTCACTCCGGATGAACCGGAAATGAAAAAAGCACGTGCGACAGCCCTCCGTTTGGGTGGGATCCCACGGACAAACACGTACTGTAAACTTTATCTGGCGATGTTGGGTCAGTATCCCTGGAAATATTTGCCGAATATCCCGCCCGAAATTCTACTCCTGCCAAACTGGGCTCCCTTTAACATGTTTGAGATGAGCTCGTGGACGCGGGCCATTGTGGTGACTCTTTCGATCATCCGAAGTTTCCGGCCGACCACCCATTTGCCTCCGGAAAAGCAGCTTCATGAGTTGTATCCATACGGGGTGGAGGGAGGACCGTTTTTTCATCCCGTCGAACGGCATTTTTTCTCGATGAAAAACTTCTTCATCCGGGTCAACGATTTGCTTGGGTGGCTGGAAAATCTTTCCTGGAAGCCATTTCGCAAGCACGCATTGAAAGTGGCTGAACGATGGATTCTGGACCGCACGGGTCCGGAGTCTGAGGGGCTGGCTGCGATTTTTCCGTCGATGATGAATACCATCCTTGTTTTTCAATGCCTGGGCTATTCGGATGATCATCCCGTCATGAGAAAGGCGGTGAGGGATCTTGAGGGGTTGGAGGTGGATGATACCGAGAACGGGGATTTCCGGGTGCAACCCTGTTTGAGTCCGGTTTGGGACACAGCCATTACGCTCACGGCGCTGGGGGCAGCTGGAGTCAAACCCGAGGCCCCGGCGATGCAAAAAGGGGCGGACTGGCTCCTCTCCAAAGAGGTGAAAATGCGCGGGGATTGGGTGGTGAAGAATCCGACCAAGGTGACCGGGGGGTGGGCCTTCGAGTTTTTCAACGACTGGTATCCGGATGTGGATGATACGGCCAAAGTCCTTCTGGGGTTACGAATGGCAAGGGCGACCGATCCGGCCGCACAGAAGTCTGCGACAGAACGTGGCCTGGCCTGGGCGAAGAGCTTTCAATGCGACAACGGCGGTTATGGAGCTTTCGACAAGAATGTGAACAAGAAGTGGCTGGAGGATGTTCCTTTCGCGGATCACAACGCCATTTTGGATCCCCCCTGCGCCGACATTACGGGAAGACTTCTGGAGACGATGGGCAAATGCGGTATTCCCAAAAAGGATCTGCAGATTCAACGGGCCATTCGTTTTCTTCAGCAAAATCAGGAGGAGGACGGATCCTGGTATGGACGCTGGGGTGTGAATTATGTCTATGGGACGTGGCAGGTCCTTCGCGGACTGGATGCGATCGGTTATGACATGAATGAGCACTGGGTGATCCGTGGAAGGGATTGGCTGGAGTGTGCGCAGAACCCTGACGGGGGTTGGGGGGAAAGCTGCGGATCGTACGACGATCCACGCCTCAAAGGACGGGGTATCAGCACTGCTTCCCAGACGGGCTGGGGGTTGATGGGGCTTTTGGCGTGCGGGGACATTCAGAGGCCCAGCGTTCGGAAGGCCGTTCGTTATCTCATTGAAACCCAGCAAAAGGACGGCAGTTGGGAAGAGAAGTTGATCACCGGCACGGGTTTTCCTTGCGTCTTTTATCTCCGCTACGACATGTATCGGAACAACTGGCCACTCCTTGCCTTGGGCGAGTATCAGCAAATGGTGGAAGTGGCCGGGGTGCACTAATTCTTCCTTCGGGAAGCTTTCTTATTCATGAGCTCCAATTCGCTACCGATCGGTCTCCTTTTCCCCATGGAATTCGAGGCGGATCCTATTTGGAAAAAGCTTCCCGGTCCGGAGCGGATGAGGGAAGGACTGCCCACCAAGCAAGGCGAGTGGAATGGAGTTCCCATTGTTTCTGCCCGAACAGGAATGGGGCATGCAGGTTTGGAATCGAAAGTGGCGGGTTGGCTAAAAAAAAATCCATGTCGGGCAGTCATCTTGGCCGGGTTGGCAGGAGCTTTGGACCCGGCCTGGGAGGAAGGGGACTTAACGACCCATCAAGCTGATTCGTGGAAGGAATTTCATGAATGGACCCTACGGAGCCCGTCCTTGAGGCCCTCGCGGTGGCATACAGCCAAGGAGATCATCGAAACAGGCGAGGCCAAATTGGAACTAGGTCGAAAAACAGGTTGTGGGATTGTGGAAATGGAGTGGGATTACGTCGCCGAAGCCTGCACCCAACAGAAAGTTCCCCTCGTCGGGTTACGGGCTGTGAGCGACCATGCCGACAGGCTTCTTCCGGCTGATCTCTTTTTGTTGGGGTGCGACCGCGAAACTGGGAAAAGCACGGCAGGGAAACTGGCGGCACATATGATTTTTCGTCCATGGAGGCTTCGGGAGCTGATTCCCGCAGCCATGGCATGCACCCATGCCAGAAATGAGATGAGCAGGGCGTTGGTCTGTTTTCTTGATGAGTTAGCAGGGAAATAGCCGATTCTTTCTGACTGGGTCAGAAACTTATGTCTCCAGAATCTTGTTTTCCGTAGGGGCCTAACAAAGATCACCCTGCCGCTTGGGCCGCGTTAAAACCCGAAACCACCGCTCCTTCAATCGTCGCGGGAAGGCCGGTTTCCGTCCAATCTCCGGCGAGGAAAAGATTTTCGACGCTTGTCACAGAGCCGGGCCGAGACAACGGGGTTCCGGGTTCGCCGGAAAAAGTGGCATCCCTCGATTTGTAGACCACGTGGTGGGTGACACGGCTTTGACGACTTTGGGGAATAAGGCGGTGGATTTCGGAAAGAATAAGTTCCACAAGCGTCTTACCTGAATCGTCGATGCGTTCTCCCACAGCGCTGATCACGGCGGCATAAAGATGTCCGGTAGATCCTTCGGGGAGAGTGCTGCTTCTGTCGAAAAGCCAGTGGAGGGGGGAATCGAGAAAGCCGGTAATCAGATCGGGAGCCAGCGGGAGGTCAGTCCAAAGGTGGACGCCAAGGATGGGACAGGGGCGGAGGGTTTTTGCCAGGGTGGTGGCACGATCCCCGGGCGGAAGAAGATTTGCGGCGGCAGTCCAAGGAACGGCGAGAACAAACTGATCAAAGTTTTTTTGGGTTCCATCCTTCATTCTTAAAGTAACCACCCGACGTCTCTCTTCGTCATACTCCAGACGTTCAGCGGGGCTGGACAGGTGTAATTCTCCTCCTGTGGCTTGCAGAAAGAATTCGAGTTCCGGATTCAGCAACCGTGATAGCCCATCCCGGTCGAAGTACACGGCGGCATCCTTGGGTTTTCCGAAAAGTGCCTGCCGGGTCACTTCCCAAAATAGGCAAGCATCTGCGGCTTGAATGGGGACATTGAGTGCCGCCAAGCAGAAGGGTTCCCAGAGGGCGCGAATGGATCCCGGAGTCTGACTTAGGCGTTCCAGCCATCCTTGGGTGGTTTCGCCGGGTTTCGCCGGGTGCCTCTTGGCCCGGATGGAAAACTGCAAAATAGCCCACCGATCGGACATCTGTAGTTCGGCAAAGCCGAAGAGGCCGGTGAGAAGATGAAGCGGGGGCGGCAGTTTGGAGGATCGAAGGACGCTTCGGCTGTGTTGCGGACTGGTGAAAGCCAGATCCAATCGATCATGCTTCTCGAGGCGGTCACTGTTTCCGAGGGCTTCGATCAGTTTCAGGGTACGGTGATAGCAACCCATGAGGATGTGTTGTCCGTTGTCCAAGGTTGTCCCCGTTTTGGCTTCACGATAACTGTGGGCGCGCCCTCCCAATTGGGGTTTGGCTTCGAAGAGTTCAACCGTGTGGCCTTCCTGGGCGAGATCAAAGGCGGCTGCGCAACCGGCAAACCCTCCTCCGATGACGGCAATCCTTGAGGGGAGACGTCGTTTGGCATGAGGTTGGCCCAGTTGAGCCCTGCCTCGGCGCAGGGCTTTTAGTTTTTCCCAGCGTGAGAGTTTGATGGGGTCACGGAGGATCTGGAAATTTCTACGGCGAATCTTTTCGAGGAGATCACGATAAACCCCTGTCATCAGGAGGGCGGCGGAGAGATGGGGACGGTCCGTCTCCGGAATCAACCGGTCGGCCTTTTCAAAATAGTGACGGGCACGGAAATACTGGAGACGGAAAAGTCGTTCCATCCCGGGAGTGAGGTCCGGCTTTCCAAAATCCTCTTCCGTAACGCCGAAGGCCCGGCATTCCTCTAAGGGAAGATAAATCCGCCCAAACTTCTGAAGGTCGTAGGCGACATCCCGAAGGATGTTGGTCAGTTGGAAGGCAAGCCCCAGGGCGATGGCGTAGTCCCGGGCAGCCCGCGTCTGACAGCAAAAGATATTGATGGAGACCAGGCCAACGGCCGAGGCGACCCCGTAGCAATATTTCCTGAGGTCGGCAAAAGTCTCGTAACGATTTTGCGTCAGGTCCATTTCCACCCCGTCCAGAATCTCAAAAAGCGGTTCGGGTGGGATGAGGTACTGTCGGACTACTCCGGCCAGTTCTTGGGCCAGAGGCTGGGAAGGGGTTCCCCGGTAGATAGCCCGGATATCGTCCCGCCAGAGTTGCAACCGGGCTTGCCGTTGGGACATCGGGGCAGTGGTTTCATCCACGATATCATCCACGGTCCGGCAAAAGGCGTAAAAGGTGGACATGGCCTGCCTCTGCTCCCGAGGCAGACAGATGAAGGAAAGTGCGAGGTTCGAGCCGCTTTTCCTCGTAATTCGTTCGCCGGTTCCTCCGGGAGAAGGTGTGGAATTCATTGCCCAAGGAATGCTTGGAGGCCCAACCGGAGAAAATCGAATTTCGAAACCGTGGGACGTTGGGAAAGGGTGTCGTAGTTCAACCGGTCAATTTTTCGTAGAATTTCGGTTCCGCCCAGCCAGGTTAAACGGATTTCCCAGGAGAGGGGGCGGGGAAGGTGCCGGGGGAGGGACTCGCCTTCCTGAAAAAGTTTCCAAGCCCTTTCTGTCTGGTAGCGAAGGCAGTTGCGGAAGTTGGGGGTCGCACTTCCCGAAAAAAGATCTTCCTCGGACACGCCCAGCCTACGAAGGTCAATTTGGGGAATGTAGATCCGGTCTTTGCCAAGATCCACGGAGACGTCCTGCCAAAAGTTGGCAAGTTGCAGGCCGGTGCAGATGGCATCCGAAAGGTGGGCTAATTCCGCGCTGCGTTCTCCATGGATGAGGAGAACGAGTCGCCCGATGGGATTGGCACTTCGGCGGCAATAGTCGAGAACTTCGGGAAAGGTTTCATAGCGTCGTTGGACGATGTCCTGTTCGAATGCGCTCAGCAGATCGGTGAAGAGGGAATCGGGCAAATCGAGTTCTGCTTTGCTGCGCTGCAGGGGCTTAAAAATCCATGCATAGGTCGGATCGTACTCCTTGCCTTCGAGTGCATTTTGCCAGGCGTGACGGTAGGCACGAAAGACCTCCAGCCGTTCGGATTCCGTGGGGGCCGACCCGTTTGATTTTGTCCGGGGATCGGCATAGCCCTCATCGGCCAGATCGTCGGCCACACGAGCAAAGGCATAGACGGCATGGACATGAGGTCGGAGTTTTTTGGGAACCAGACGTCCCACGGGGAAGTTCTCATAGTGTTCCCGTGCCAACTGGCTGCAGGCCGCATAGGGATCAGAAGCCGCGACCGTATGGGGAACGGCCTCAGCTATGGGGCTGGCGGACTGCATCATCCCTACATTTTTACAGAGATTGAAGGGCGGAGCGAGCCGACAAGTGACCCATCCAAGTATCCTTTGGCAGGGGGGCGGTTGGTTTTTAACCAACCCAGGTGGGCCATACTGAACAACTTAGGAAAAATTTCTGGTAGATTCGATCACCTCAAGGCCACGATCAAGGATGCGCTATCTATCGGGGATTCAGCCGACCGGAAGGCTCCACTTGGGCAACTATTTCGGCATGATCCGGCCGGCTGTTGAACTCCAGACCAAAGGAGAGGCCTACTACTTTTTGGCCGATTACCACGCCCTGACGGGGGCGGCCGAACCGGGTCAACTCGCCGCCTTGGTGAAGGAGACCTTTCTGGATCTTTTGGCCTGTGGAGTGGATCCGGAGAAGGCTGTTGTCTTCCGCCAAAGTGCAGTGCCGGAGGTTCACGAGTTGGCTTGGTATCTGTCCACGATTACCCCCATGGGGCTGCTGGAGCGATGCCATAGCTACAAGGACAAGGTGGCCAAGGGGATTTCCCCTTCGCACGGGCTCTTTGCCTATCCGGTTTTGATGGCGGCGGATATTCTGCTGTATGACGCGGACCGGGTGCCGGTCGGGCAGGATCAGAGGCAGCACCTCGAGGTGGCCCGGGACATTGCCGGGAAATTTAACGAGAAGTACGGTCCGGTTTTTAAGTTGCCGGAATCGATCATCCGGGACGATGCGGGGGTGGTTCCGGGGGTGGACGGGCAGAAGATGAGTAAATCCTACGGAAACACGCTGGAGATTTTTGCCCCGGAAAAAGATCTCAGGAAAAAGATCATGGGGATCAAAACCGATTCCACGCCGGTGGAAGCGGCCAAGACGGTCGAAGGAAGCACCCTCTGGGGGTTGGTGAGATTGATGGGAACGGACGCGGAGCGGGCCGAATACCGAGGCAGGATGGAAAAGGGCGGCACGGGATATGGGGATCTGAAAAAAAGTCTGGCCGATCTGGTTCTCAAGGAGTTTGAGGGGATGCGAAAAAAGAGGGAAGAACTCGCCTCCGATCCTGCGCGGGTGGAAAAATGGATGAAGGAAGGGGCCGCCAAGGCCAGAAATACGGCCGAACAGGTTTTGGACCGGGTCCGTTCCGCCGTAGGGACGAATTCATGATTCCCATGCTGGAAATTCCCGGGAGCGAGGCCCTCCGTGTCGAACTGAACGCCTTCACGGGGCCTCTGGATCTTCTCCTTCACCTGATCCGGGAACAGGAGATGGATATTTATGATATTCGGATGGAAAAACTGACGGAGCAGTACCTCGCCCGTTTGGATCAGATGAAGGAGGAGAATCTGGCGATTGCAGGTGAATTTCTAGTGATGGCCGCAACCCTGCTTTATTTGAAGAGCCGAACCCTTTTGCCGGTCCAGGATCGCCCTCCGGAGGAGGTGGAAGAGGAGGATCCGAAGTGGGAACTGATCCGGCAGTTGATCGAGTATCGAAAATTCAAAGAGGCCGCGAGTCAGCTTGGGGAGCGGGAGGCGCTGCATTCCAAAATATTCGGCAGGGTTCCGGAAAGGGTTTCCGCACCCAAGGGGATGCAGGGGCCCGGTCAGGTCTCGATGTTTGATTTGGTCTGGGCCTTTCAAAAGGTTCTTCGTTCGGTTGAAGATCGTTCCCGGGTCGGGCGTTTTGAGGATGAAAAGTTCACCGTCGGCCAGAAAATTGAGTTTCTATTGGATCGGTTGTCCCCGGGGGAGGAGGTTCTGTTCGAAGACCTTTTCCGCTCCATGTCTTCCCGAGGGGAGGTTGTAGTGACGTTTTTGGCCATGCTGGAGTTGATCCGCCTACGGCAACTCGCAGCTATTCAAGATGGCCCCCTCCAACCCATCCGCATCCGCAGGACTCCGGAGGGTATTTTAGGGGTGCCTTCGGAAACGCCCTCCAGCGTCGAAGGAACTGGTCAACTGGGCGACAATTCCGCAGTTTAAAGGGCATCGAATATGGAATGGGCGCGCATACTTGAAGCATTGCTGTTTGCCGCAACGGAGCCCATGGAGCCCGCACGTTTAGCTACCATTCTTCGCGAAGGACCGGAAGGCGGGCAGGGATGGCCAGAGGTCAAGGAACAGGATATCCGTGACGAACTGGCCCAGTTGTCCGAACGTCTGGCTCCTAGGGGTTTGATCCTGCGGGAAGTGGCGGGTGGATTTCGCATTGGGACCGCACCGGATCTCGCGGGATGGGTCGCCAAACTCAAGGGGGTGACGAAACCCCCTCGGTTAACCCCCCCCGCTTTGGAAACCATGGCTGTGATCGCCTATCGGCAACCGATTTCGCGTGCGGAGATTGAGGCGGTGCGAGGGGTTGATTGTAGCGGGACTCTTGCCACCTTGGAGGAACGGGGAATCATCCGGATTTCAGGGAGGAGTGAGGCCCCGGGTCGCCCCATTCTGTATTCGACGACCCCTCTTTTTCTTGAGCATTTCGGACTGCGGGATTTGGAAGAATTGCCGAATTCAGAGGAGTTGCGGAGGGTCAAGTTGCCGGCTCCGGCAGATCCCGCCGGTCCCCAACAGGAGGAACTGATTCATGAAACTGTCGAATCTGCGCCACAAAGTTGATCGGTTGGATGACCAATTGGTCCGTCTTCTTGAGGAACGGTCGAGCGTTGCCCGGGAGATCGGGCGCCTGAAAAAGCAGGATGGAAAGTCTGTTTTTGCCCCCGCCCGGGAGGCAACGCTTTTGCGTAGGATCGAAGGCAAGCTCCGTGGAGGTATGGATATCGAGAACCTTCGGGCCATTTATCGGGAAATTCTTTCCAGCGCCCGGCAGATTCAGGGGGGAGCACGGGTGGCTTATCTTGGGCCAGAAGCTTCCTACTGTCATCAGGCGGCCCAGGAAAGGTTTGGTGCCACCACCGAACTGGTCCCTTGTCCCTCCATAGCGGAAATCTTTTCCGCCGTGGATCGGGGTGAAGTCGATGCGGGTGTGGTGCCGATGGAAAATTCGGGGGAGGGGGCGGTCGGAGCCACCCAAGAGGGGCTCCTCACGACGGGGTCATGGGTTTGTGGAGAGATTTATCTTCCGATTCGTCACGCCCTTCTGACCCGAAATGCCACGGGCCCCCTTCGGGTGCTTTACAGTCACCCACAGGCACTGGCGCAATGTCGGCATTGGCTGGCCACCCACTTATCGGGGGTGAAACTGGTTGAAGTTGCAAGCACGGCGGATGGCGCCCGTCGGGCATCCCGGGAAAAAGGAGCGGCTGCCATCGCCAGCCCGTGGGCTGCGAAAGTCTATCGGCTGCACATTCGGAACCGGGATGTTCAGGATCGGCCGGGAAACAGCACGCGGTTCCTTATTCTCGGGCAGGATGCGGTACCGGCAACAGGGAAGGACAAGACGAGTCTCTTTTTCACCCTGCCTCACCGCGCGGGGGCCTTGCATCGGGCCTTGGGGGTTTTGGCGGCAAAAAAGCTGAATTTATTGAAGGTCGAATCCCGTCCCGCCCCGGGAAAACCGTGGGAGTATGTCTTCTTTGTCGATGTCCGTGGGCATCTCGACCAGCCCGATTTTCGCAAAGCCTTGCTCCGGTTGCAGAACGAGACCCAGGATCTCCAGATTCTGGGGAGTTATCCGGAAGATCGCTAAGATGGCAGAAGACAGCGCCCCACCACCCGGGGGTGGCCAGGATCCGGCACCGAAAAAGAAACTTCGCCTAAAAGTCACCCGGGTTGAGGAAAATCAACCCAGGGTCCGTCGGAGGGTGATCTCCCCAATGCCGGCCGGTTCCGGGCATGAAACGCCTCCCGCCGTGGAGGAAAAACGTGTCGGCGCGGGCAGGATCCTCGCGGATCTTGGAAAAGGGGCTTTGGGCTGGTTCAAGGATTTGGATCGAAGAGCCTGGATGGGGTTCGGAATTTTTGTCGGGTTGTTGGTGGTGTGGAGTCTCTGGTCGGAATGGAGGAAAACAGCGGTCAGGGTTCGGGTCAGTCTCGATGCCGTCCGTCTCGGGGATAAACCCGAAGTGCTGGTTCTCTATGATTTTTCCGAAAGGCTGGCAGGTTTGAGAAGGGATTACGGACGACGGCTGGCTCCGATCCGACCCCAGATTCGCGAACTGGAAAAAACCTTGGTTTTGGCCAAGGCGGATGCCGCAGGTACTTCGGAAAAAGTACGGATGGTGGAACAGGTTCTCCATCAGGAAAGCAGCAAAGCGAAGACGGTGTATGAGGATTACCGGACTTCGGTCAGTCGTTTATGGCTGGAGGAAGCGGGGTTGCTGGACAATGAGTTTGATGAAGCTCGGAAAAAGTTTCTGGAGGAGGTCGAGGTACGGGCCCGGGAGGTGGGACTATTTTATCATCCCGAGGAGGACAACGATCTGCAGCAACCCGAGATCGCCGCAAACGAATATCGGCTGGCCCTCTACCGCGCCCCTCCCAGCATAAAAATGCCCGACCAGTTCGGCTGGATTGAGAAAAAACTGAACGAATGGCACAAATTCGAAAAGGATTGGAATGCCCGATACAAGGGTCTGGGATCCAAGGCCAAACAGTTGCGGAGTCCGGCCAGTACCAGCCTGGATGAAAAAAAGGAGAGGGTGGGAATTCAGGCCAAGGAGTTGGAAAAATTTCGTGGGGACTCCCTCGCCATCCAGAATGAGATCAAGGGATATGAAGAGAGGTTAAAGGAACTCAGGGAAAAGGAGGTCCAGGCGAAAGGGCCGTTTGAGGAGGATGTTTCGGCTATTCCCGAGGCCTTTCTATGTCAGCGGGTTCCTCTGGATGCGGATGTGGCCGAAATCGTCGTGAAGGGGAAAGTGGCGGCAGCGGCCCCGGGGACTTTGCGACTGGTGGTTCGGGGGAAAAGAAACGGACAATCCGCCTGGGTAATTTTACCGTTTGAACCGGTTTTGCATAAAAAAACCGAGGTGATGGTCAAAGATGCCGACTTCCACCCTGTGGACGACTGGCTGGACGACTAGGGAGGGATCAGCGATAGAGCCGGAGAATTCCAAAGAAGACTTTGGCGGCACCCAAGGAAAGAACCATTCCGATCCCGGAGTAGAAGAGCCAGTTCGGAATGCCCGAGTCAGTTTTTTTTGGGGATGGAGGTTGAGTTTTTATGAGATGATTTCCAGAGAAGATATTTCTTAACATCCCGGGAGAGCAAGGCGAGGAAAACCCCGGCGACCAGGGTGTCATCCACGATGCCTATCACGGGAAGTGCCTCAGGAATGAGATCCAGGGGATTGACAAGATAAAGGAGACCCAACACTCCTCCTGCCAGGGTGCCGGCGGGGACACGGGGGTATTTTCTCCTGGCGGAATCGCGAAGCATCGAGGGAGCGGTCTGAAGAAGGGATGGAATTTCACCCCATTTGGGCAGGAGAGAGAAACGACTCATGGAGGAAGCTTCCCACATTCAAGAGGGTGAGGGAAGGGCAGGAAAGGAATGTTCTGCATGGACGGGGTCGGGAGGGGAGGTAGGCTTGTCGGATGAAATTTAAATCTATCATCAATGTGGTTGCTCTTGTACTGAGTCTCTTCACCTCCCTCTCGATGGCGCAGGCACCTGCAGCGAATCGGGATGCGCTTCTTGAAAAAGTGACTGCTGCCATCAATCCTGAAGCCGACGGGGATCGGAAGGAGCTCATCCGAAAGGGGCTTGCTGCCTTGGCCGACTTGAATGCGACGGGAACCACCCCTGAGGATGCGTTGACCCAGGCCAAAGCGAAGGGGAACTTGAGCGGCGAAAAGACCGAGAAAATCAGCAAGACGCTGATGGAGATGTGGAGCTTGAACACCGCACGTATGTCGGAACCTGCCACGTTGGATGCCTTGCGGGCCGGAAAAATGCCGGAACCCGCTCTCAAACGTCCTTAATCGCCGTTCGGTGGGAAGAAACTATTTTCCGTGCCTTTGGGGAAGCCACCCTGGCTTCTCCGGATTCGCCATACTGGGTGGACGTTCGGCAGTAGGAGTCAGATTGCTGGATGTGTCGTTATCGTTCTTCTTCTCTTCCCCATGAACGGGGGTGAAGGCTAAAGCGACAAGGACTAGGTAAGGCATTATTTTCATGTTTCTACTCAAAACGATGGATTGGGCACGTCAAGGAAGAGGCTTGCTCCTGTTTGCTTCTTCATCAGTTTGATCCAGATGCATATTTTCTTTGGACTGATCATCAGCCTGTTTCCGCTCCTTTGCATGGCCGGGAAAGAAGAACCGCCCCCGAAGTATAGCCAGGATCTTCAACAGCAGGCGGATTCGGGGGATGCGGATGCCCAGTTTCATTTGGGAGACTGTTATTTCTTTGGCTTGGGGATACCCAAAGATCAGAAGGAAGGCGTCAGCTGGTACCGAAAGGGTGCCGAAGCAGGGCAGATGCAGGCGCAGTTCAATCTCGGAGGGTGTCTACATGAGGGGCTGGGCATTGAACCTAACCTCATGGAAGCGATTCAGTGGTGGAGAAGATCAGCCGGGCAGGATTATGCTCCGGCGCAAATTAGTATCGGGGATTGTTACATTTTTGGGAAGGGTCTGGCCCAGGATGAGGAGGAGGGGGTGAGATGGTTCCGGAAAGCGGCAATGCAGAATTATCCGGCAGCGCAACATCGATTGGGGAACTGTTATTTCAACGGCCAAGGGGTCCGGTCGGATGTCGTGCAGGCCATTCAGTGGTACCGGAAAGCGGCGGATCAGGGGTATCAACCATCGATCCGAGCGCTCCAAAAACTCGAAAAGGACTAACCGTGCGGGTTGTTCAAACAGGAAACGGGCCGAACGGGGTGGTCGGATTCCACGGTTGGAGCGGGGATCACACCACCTTTGATCCCTTGCTAAAAAACCTCTCGGAAAATGTAACCTTCTACAGCTTTGACCTCCCCGGATGTGGACAATCCCCAGAACCCAAACGGTGGGAGATGAAATCCCTGGCTCGTGAAATGGCAGAGGAGTTAATCCGACTGGAGAAAAGAGACCTGACTCTGGTCGGAAGCTGTAGCGGGGGGGTTGTGGCCGTTTTTACCATCCGGGAATTGCGTGAGATGGGGAAAGGGGAGGTGGTCGGGCGATTGGTGATGATTGACCCGTTCGGTTTTTGTCCTTGGTATTTCAATCTCTTTCTTGCTCCTTTGGTCGGAGGTTTGATGTATGCGGCAACCTTTGCGAATCCCTTGGGGCGCTGGATCACGAACTGGTCCCTTAAGAAAAAGAGGGCGGGAAAGGTTCATTTGACCGAATCGTTCCGTCAGGTGAACCATCAGGTGACAATAAAATATCTGAGAATGATGGAGGCATGTGGATCTCCCGACCAGTTTCAGGGGATGAAGATTCCGGTGGAAATCCTCATGGGAGGGAACACTTTTGCAGCCGTGGCCGAATCTGTCCGGATGTGGCAGAAGGCCCTACCCCAGTCGAATGTGAAGGTATTGGAACACGTGGGGCACTTACCGATCGATGAAGCGCCGGACGCCGTGCGGGAAGTGGTCTTTCGGCGTCCTTTTAAGAAGAATATCCCAAAGTTGAAGAAAATGCCTGCTATTCAGGCAAGGGAAGCGCGGGAACTTCGGAATGAGCTGACGCGGGGCGATATGAAGGGACCGCCGGCCTGGGATTTTGATTCCTCCGGTAATTCGAATTAGCCAAAGCTTTTGAATTGGGATGGCGGATTCATCTTCACGCGCTACAGAATAATCCATGAGGGTTCTTTGCCTTGTCCCCCTGGTTCTGATTGCCTGTTCCTCGACAAAAGACAGTTTCGTGCAGCTGGGAAAACCGCAGAATAGTTTTGATCGAAACTCCAGCTTCAAGATTCCGAAGGATGAGGGGTATTCCGAGTGGGGCCAACGGCGACCGGATCCATTGCAAAACACCTATGTGGGAGAAGGGGTTAATCCGAACGGAGGGGAGACCCAGTTTCCCTTTGGGAGAACCGGCTGGGGAACCCGACAGTACGAGCACAGCTTTTAGGGATTGAATTGAGTTCTGATTGACGCAAAGAGCCTCGCGCCCGGGTGGATTCGAACCACCGACCCGCGGATTAGAAATCCGCTGCTCTAGTCCCCTGAGCTACGGGCGCCTGATCTGAAGTTTATAGCAGAAAGGAACAGGAGGGGCGAGGAAGTGAAAGGGGTTAAGGGAGAAGGGGATGAAGTGGTCTATTCGGAGGGATGAAGGGATTAAGGGGTTCGGGGGTTAAGAGAAGTAAATAAAAAAATGATGAGGCTATCAACGGTTTTTGGGTCGGAAGAGGAGGGAAGCATCTGGAAGTTTCATGAGCTTTGCCGCCAGGAAATAAGCGGCGGCTCCAAGAGTGATCAAGGCAAGGGTGCCGCTAATTCGGAGGATGAGCGCTCCTTCGAGCGGATGAATAAATATCCTGCCCCCCAGTAGTGCAGCGATCAGAACAAGGCAACACAGTAGTATCTTTCCCACTCCCTGCAGAAAGTGAGCTTCAAGAAAACTGCCGACATGCCGATGTGAGGCCCAAGCGAGTTGCAGGATATTAAGTGTTGCGACGGAAGCAGTGGTCAAGGTGAGCCCTAGAATTCCGAGGTGGTACACCCGGATGAGCAGGTAGTTGAAGAACATATTCAGAAGGATTCCAGTCAGGCTTACGCGGAGCGGAATTTCTGGCCGATCGATGGCGGAAAATGCCGGAGTCACCACCTTCATGGTGGCATAGGAGACAAGACCCAGGGCGTATCCGCGCAGAGCCATGGCTGTTAAAGCAGTGCTTTCGGTCGTGAACCTGCCGTACTGATAAATGCAAGCGATGATCGGTTCGGCCAAAAGAAAAAGTCCGATCGCCGCAGGGAGGGTCAAGAATAGAGTCTGACGTGTTCCCACAAGCAGTCGCTCGCGCAGGGCGAGGCAGTCCCCCATGGCGGCGTGCCGGGCCAAATGGGGAAGGGTCACGGTGGCCACAGCGACTCCGAAAAGTCCGATGGGAAGTTGGATTAATCGGAATGCATTATTCAGGCAGGTAACGGAACCGTTTTCAAGGTACGAGGCGAAGTACCCATTGATTAGGACGTTGACCTGGACGGCTGCGGCGCCGATGGAGGCTGGACCGAGGAGGCGGAGGACCTGTTTCAGGCCCGGATCGTTCCAGACGATGAGCCAGCGGGGTTTGTATCCAAGGGAGATGGCACGGGGAACCATGACGAGCCATTGGGCAAGGCCTCCCACCAAAACACCGATGGCGAAGCCATAAACCGATCGGTGGCCAAAGTGTGGATCGAGCCACCAAGCCAGAAGGAGGCCCACTCCGATCGAGACAAAGTTGAAGACGGCGGAGGCGAAGGCGGGAAGTCCGAAGTGATGCAGGCTGTTGAGGAGTCCCATGTAGACGGCAGCCAGAGAGAGAAAGAGGATGAAGGGAAAGAGGATGCGGGTGAGTTCGACGGTGAGTTCGATTTTTCCAGGAACCTCATGGAATCCAGGATTAAAGAAGCGGACCAGCGGGTCGGCGAAAAGGATTCCGGCAGTGACGATGAGGAAGAGAACAATGAAGAGAAGTGTGTTCACGTTGCTGGCTAGGCGAAAAGCCGAGTCCTTGCCGTCTTTGGCCAGCTTTTGCGAGAAGGTGGTGAC
>CANEUY010000002.1 GCA_947442065.1 Verrucomicrobia subdivision 6 bacterium
CCCCGGCGAAACAAAAGACTCTCCAAGGCGACAGCGATCGTTGACTTTCCCGAACCGGAAAGACCCGTCAGCCAGATCACCGCACCTTCGTGCCCAAAATGTGAGGCCCGTGCTTCTGTCGAAACCCTTCCCTCGGTCCATGTGAGATGCTCGCCGGTGACCGCTTTGGCCAAAGAAGCCGGGTAGTCGGCTTCAGTGATGATTCCGCCTCCTCCGATGCGTGGTCCCCTTTGCAGCGCAAAACGGCCGGTAGCGGCCACTTTTTCATGGGAATCGTAAACCAACGGCCTGCGACAGCGGAGCCGGACCTCAGCCACTTCAAATCGCCCCACTTCCTCCCGAGCCTCGTTCGCTGCCTCCAGTTTTTCCGCGTCCACCACCCGTTCGATCGCCACAATCCGGGCTTCGACGGATTGTGTTCCAAGCCGAAGTTGGACCGGGGCCTGGAGTCGGAGCGGTTCTGGGTCGAGCCAGAAGATCCGAGCCCGAACCTCCCGGGACTCCACCGGCGAATGGCCCGGCAATGAACCTACATGTCCTCGCTCCACAAAGATCTGCTCCTCGAGAGTGACGGCTACACTTTGTCCCGGTCCGACCTCTGTCAGGGATTCATCTTCCCCCCAGGATTCAATTGTTTTGATCCGGCTGGATTTACGATCCGGGAAAAAGACAATAGGGTCGCCCACTTTGATCCGCCCGCTTTCCAGTTTTCCTGCCACCACCCGCCGTTCATCGAAGCGGTAGACATCCTGAACACTGAAACGCAAAGGTCCTTCTGCCTGAAGGCCTTCTCGACCCGCTGCGACAATTAAGGATTCAAGAAGGGTCGGTCCCTTCCACCACGAAAGGTTTTTCGAGTCCCTTCTCATCACATTGGCGCCTTCTCTGGCAGAAATGGGAATGACCTCCCGTGGGGTTATCGCAAGACCCCCTAGATATTCACGAATCTCCTGCTCCAGTGTGCGGAAACGGTCCTCCTTCCAGTCGACCAGATCCATTTTATTGACCGCAACGATGACCCGGGAAACCCCAAGAAGTGAAAGCAGCAATCCATGTCGCCGGGTTTGTTCCTTCAATCCCTCCTTGGCGTCGATCAGGAGGATCGCTTCTTCGGCTGCGGCCGCACCCGTCACCATGTTTTTAATGAATTCGCGGTGCCCTGGTGCATCAATGATCTCAAAAGACCGTCCGTTGTGGCGGAACCCAATTCGGGTTGTGTCGATCGTGATATTCTGCGCCTGCTCCTCGAGCAGCGCGTCCAGCAGAAAGGCGTACTCCAAGGGCATTCCCTCTTCCCGAGATGCTTTTTCAGCCGCCTCAAGTTTTCCTTCCGGAAGGGATCCTGTGTCGGCCAACAGGCGCCCGATCAAAGTGGACTTGCCGTGATCAACATGCCCGACCACCACGATACTGGTACGCGGCTCTTCAGGCCCCCCTGCCGCGCGTGCCCCTCCCTGTCTTTTCGGAAAAAAGACGGGTACATAATCGGCCGGCACGGGTTTAGGTGCCGGAGGCATGACTACTCCCTGGCTCACATGAATCCTTTCGCCCGAAGTTTCTGCATGGCGTTTCGTTCGTGATGATCCTGCGCCCGCCCCGCTCTTTCCGATGTCTTGGTTGTTTTTAGCTCCTCCACAATCCCCTCCAGAGTATCGACCGAACTTTCAATCGATTTTGTAATAGGCCAACAGCCTAAGGAGCGATATCGGCGGCCATTTTGGGCGAAATACATTTTGGGGATCGGAATTCCTTCCCTTCGCACATATTCCCAGATATCCAGTTCCGTCCAGTCCAGCAGGGGTTGGAC
Organism: Verrucomicrobia subdivision 6 bacterium; assembly: GCA_947442065.1. GTDB lineage: Bacteria > Verrucomicrobiota > Verrucomicrobiia > Methylacidiphilales > Verrucolacustridaceae > Verrucolacustris. The sequence goes on from CANEUY010000002.1 coordinate 1,808, forward strand.
TCGCACATGCTCCCCTGGTTTGACGGCCGTGGTGAACTGCCCCCAAAACTCGGGAGGTTGATCCCGGTATTCCCACTCATTGTCTGCGGTGCGAGGCGAGAAATACCGTTCCTTGGCCCGGGTTGAGTCCTCATCCCTTCGGATTCCGGTGACCAAGGCATCCCACTTGTACTTGGCCAGTGCCTGTTGCAATGCGGCTGACTTTAGCTCATGGGTCACCGTAACAGGATCATGGGTTTCATAACCGATCCCCCGTTTTCTGGCCTCTTCATTAACCATCACGATCAAATCGATTTCGTAGTGCTTTCTAGCCCATTCCCGGAATGCCAGCATTTCAGGGAACTCATAGGTCGTATCAATATGGAGCAATGGAAATGGAATTTTTCCGGCAAAGGCCTTTTTCGCCAGCCAGATCAAAGTGTTCGAATCCTTACCCATGGACCAGGGCATGGCCATGTTTTTGAAATTCGCGAAGGCTTCGCGAAATATATAAATGCTTTGATCTTCAAGATGTTGCAAATATGACATAAACGATAGACTTTGTATGGTTTTGTCGTACAATGCAAGCATGATTCCTGAAGTGGCGCAAATCGTAGAGAGGTCACCACAGGAAAGGCTCCGTTGGGCGATAGAAGCTTTTCCAGGACAGGTCATTCTCACAACCTCATTTGGGGCCCAGTCAGCGGCTTTGCTTCATTTGGCCACCCGAATCCAGCCAGACTTCCCCATTGTTTTCATCGATACCGGTTACCATTTCCCGGAAACCCTTGATTTTGCGGCGACCCTAAAGAAAAAGCTGAATCTAAATCTATCCACGTATCAGCCCGTATTGTCCCCCAACGCAATCGAGGTGACTCATGGTCGTCTCTGGGAAAAGGGTCAGGAAGGACTGGAGAAGTTTCACGAAATCATCCGGGTAGAGCCCTTGCGCCGTGCCCTGCAGGAACTAAATCCAAAAGTGTGGGTGGCTGGGCTTCGGAAAAGCTCATCCGAATCTAGAAGCAAACTTGCCGTTCTCTCGAAAAATGAATCCCGCCTCAAACTTCTTCCGATTCTCGACTGGACGGACCGAGATATCGGGAACTACCTAAAGAAACACTCCCTCCCCTACCACCCCCTTTGGGAAAAAGGGTATATTTCGATCGGGGACCAGGTCACTACGAAGAGACTGGATGAAGTTTCCGATGCATCACAACTCCGCCATTTTGGCTTGAAACGGGAGTGCGGAATTCACGAAAGAGTCTGACTCCGTCCCAAAAAAGATTCCAATCCCCCCAAGATTCCATTATCTTGAACCTTCATGGCTGGCGAAGTTGTTGAAGTCGAAGGAGTGGTGAAATCGGTGCTCAAAGGCACCCTTTTTCGCGTGGAGCTGATCAACGGCCATACCGTGCTGGCTCATATTTCCGGAAAAATGCGCAAGAATTATATCCGCTTGAATATCGGAAATAAGGTGAAGATGGAGATGTCCCCGTACGACCTGACGAAAGGGCGGATTACCTACCGGATTCCGCCCCCCTCCCCCGACGGCCAACCTGCCGCCCCTGTTCCCCTCTAATTCCTCTTACTTTTCCCCGGCAATCAATTCCGCATAGGTTTGCCAGGGAACGTCCCCGCCCTCATCGCGGGGCATTCTCGCCAAATCCGGAGACTTGAAATCCACACCAAATAATCCAAACCGGGGGTCATAAGTTCCCCACTCATAGTTGTCGGTCATGGACCAGTGAAAATATCCGACCAAAGGAAGGCCTTCCGCCCGCAATTTTTTCACCTCGCCGACGTGTTGTCGCAGAAAATAACTCCGGCTCTGTTGATCGCTCCTTCGTTCGCAGATTTCCTCGCTTCGACATCTCCGTTCTGCCATTCCGTTTTCAGCGATCACAATCGGAAGATCAGGATACTCCGCAGAATATCTCTCCACAAAGAAACGAAGACCCCTGGGCAGTGCTTTCCAATCCCACCATTTTGTCGTCAGGCTCTGGGTCAACCATTCCCTTAACCCGGGCCGACCGAGTCGCAGATCCGCAAAGGTTGGCATCCGGACGGCATTTCCGACAAAAGGGTCGTAGTAATCGAAGCAGATGTAATCCACCACCGGCTCATCCCTTCTCTCGCGAACCAAGGGAAGCAACCGCGAAAAGGTACTCTCATGGAGAAATTTTCGGCTTAACCCGTGCTGCACCTGCTTGATCAACTCCCCCACTGCTTCGGAAAAAAGGCCGTGATGAGGAAAATCCATGGCCCGATAGGCTCTGGTGAATTCACGGTATCGGTCGGTTAAATAGGTCAGAATCGGTTCACGGCCTTCGGTCACCCGTGCCCCCTCCAGAACATCGACGAGCATTTTATCCATCCAGTACAGGTCGCTCGCAAAATTATTGAATGTCAGCATGGGTGCTCCCCATTCGGGATGATGGGCATACAATCCATGAACCTCGCGATGAACCCGAACATGGGCCTCGAGGATTGTTTGCAGGGCACAAAGAGCGGCTGCCCACCAAGCCCGGCGCCCCGCCGGAAAGGCACCCACATTATAGGTGCACGCGGCCAACATGTTTGGCTCATTTAATGTGATAAACCAAGTCGGGGGCCGCACCCCCTTATCCGTCAGACGTTGATTGAGCTTTTTTAGCATGCTTCCGGCAAAAGCGGCGAACACCGCAGGAGTGTTTTCATCCAGCCATGGATCCGTGCCCAACCATTGCGGAGTGGTAAAATGACAAAGGGTAATCAACGGTTCCAAGCGCCTGACCCGGAGTGCGGCAATCATGTCGGCATAACGATCGAGAGCCGCTTCATCCATTTCCTTTGGCGGAGGCTCCGGCTGGATCCGCGTCCAATCGAGCCCGATGCGATATGCCGAAAGCCCCATCATTTCCGCGCGGTCAAAATCCTCCTCATAGCGGTTCCAAAAATCAGCCGCCTTTCCGGAACGTTCCACCTTCCCGGTATTCTCCCATGAGGCCCAGTTATTCAGGGGCTGTCCCGGACCATTGTAACCCCCTTCGTGTTGATAAGGGGAACTTGAGACCCCCCAAAGAAAGTTTCCCTTTTCAACGCCGTTTTTCATCGCTTCCTTGCCTGGTCTGCCATCTCCTCCTGTTGGTCTTGATTCACCTCAACCGGTTCGTGCTCGGTTTCCGTCAACAGGGTCTGAACGACAGTCTCGGCGGCCTGCGGTCTCCCCATTTGAATGGCGGCCTCCCGCATTCGTCCCAAGCGAGCCGGATCCCCTAAGAGCTGGCCGACCTTGTAGCCAAGAATCGAGATTTCATTGCATTTGATCGCCACGCCCTTCTCCAGCAATTGATCGCTATTCCTCTCCTCCTGACCCGGAATCGGATCGTAAATCGCCATCGGTAAACCCATCGCCATGGCCTCGGCGGAAGTCATTCCACCCGGCTTGCTGACCAGTAAATCAGCGGCCCCCATCCACTCCGGCATCTCGTTCACATAGCCGAGGACCTTAAAATCAACCTTGCCCTGACCCCCCCGCGTCAATTCCTGCATGACCCTCTCCTTGGCTTCCGGTTTTTTTCCGCAAACGACGACGACTTGGGCTTTTTGAGGAAGCTGACGAAGAGATTTCACCACCTGCTCGGCCGGATTGACCCCCAACGCGCCCGCGCTCACCAGGATCACCGGAAGATCCTGAGCCAATCCAAGCTTCCTACGCAGGTCGGCTTTGACTGTGGGAATAGCAAAAGCAGGATCCACGGGAATACCGCTCACCGTGATCCTGTCGGCAGGAAGACCAAGAGTGGTCAGGTAAGCTTTCGTCTCGTCCAAAGCCACAAAGTATCGGTGGAAGGCCCGGGAAAGCCACATGGCATGAAAATCGAAGTCGGTCACCACAATCGATAGCTTGGCCTGAATTTTCTTCTGGGTGATCAGATGGGAGATGATCTCGGCCGGCATAAAGTGGGTACACACCGTGATATCCGGCTGGAGTTTGGAAATCAGACGAACGAGTGGACGAGTGTTCAACCGGTCGAGAAGAAGCCTCATCTTGTCCGTTTTCCATGGCTCATCACTCCGCTCATACCACCACCCCAACAAAGTGGGGGCATCCTTCACCAAGGTCAGATAAAGCTTCGAGTAAAAGTCGCGGAACAACTTATTGGTGAAAGAAAGGGCATCCACGTTCACTACCTCACCGACACCGGAACTCCTCCGGCAGACCGTTTCGATCGCCGAAGCCGCCCTCAGATGTCCCGTTCCGGCACTGGCCGAAAGGATTAAAACTTTTTTCGCATGCTTCACCTTTGCGACTCTAGCCGAACCCCAACGGTCTTAAACTCTTAAAACTTCTTCGGCTTGCCCGAAAAAAGATCCATTTGCTTTCCATCTCCTGATCTTTTCGTTGATGTGGCCCGGGGCTTGATGCGTGCCGGCTTGCCGGCGGCGTCCGTTTCCCCAGCCTCGAGTCCCGAAAGAATCTCCTGCGCACGGCGAAGCACTTCGGAGGGTAGTCCCGCCAGTCGGGCGACTTGAATTCCGTAACTCCGGTCTGCTTCCCCCTCAACGATTCTTCGGAGAAAAACGACCCGATCTTTTTCCTCCCTCACATCGACCCGATAATTCCGAACCCCTTCTCTCGTTAAGGCCAATTCAGCCAGCTCATGATAGTGGGTGGCAAAGAGAGTCTTCGCCTTCACTTCATCATGAAGGTACTCCCCCACTGCCCAGGCGATGCTCAAGCCGTCCAGAGTGCTGGTTCCCCTTCCGATTTCGTCGAGAATTACCAGACTATCAGCCGTGGCATTATGCAGAATCATGGCCGTCTCGTTCATCTCGACCAAGAAAGTGCTCTGCCCGCGGGCTAAGTCATCTCCGGCCCCGATTCGAGTGAAAATCCTGTCCAAGATCGGGAGTTCGGCTGAACTGGCCGGCACGAAGGAACCGGCCTGTGCCAGTAAACAGATCAGGGCGGTCTGTCGAAGATAGGTGCTTTTCCCCGCCATATTCGGACCGGTCAAAATCATCAGAGTTCCCCTCTCCCCGCCAAGATTCAGGTCATTCGCCACAAAGGCCTCCGCACTGCCCGCAAGAATCTGCTCCACCACGGGATGTCGTCCACCCTGAATGGCAATCCTTCCGTTCTGTTTCATGGTCGGTCGCACATACCCCCAACGTCGGGCCGTCACCGCCAGACTAGCCAGAGAATCCAAACAGCCGATCGCTTCTGCTGTTGCTTGAAGAGTGGATATTCTGGCAAGTACTCTTTCCCGCAACTGTCCGAAAAGTTTCACTTCCCTTGCCAACGCCTTTTCTTCAGCCCCAAGAATCTTCGATTCCATCTCTTTCAGCTCCTTCGTCACATAGCGTTCGGCCTGCGCCAAGGTCTGCCTTCGCTCATACTCCTTGGGGACTTGATCGAGGTTGGTCTTGGTGACTTCAATCCCATAACCGGAGACTTGGTTGAAGCGGATCTTTAGGCTTTTGATTCCCGTCCGCTCAATTTCCCTGGCTTGCAGTTCCGCAATCCAATTGCGTCCTTCCCGCATGGCCTTTCGAAATTCATCGAGCTCCACATCATAGCCATCGCGGATCATTCCCGCATCACGGGTTAACGCCGGAGGTTCATCGGCCACGCCCCGGAGGAGTTCTTCCGCCAAACTTTTCTCAACTTCAATGCTCCGGGAAAGCTCTTGATTTAGTTTCCCCGGAATCTTGGCTGCGATCCTCTTTAATTCTGGCAAACCCTCCAGGGAGATTCGTAGAGACAATAGATCCCTCGCCGAACCCGCTCCTCCCGCCAACCGCCCGACCAATCGGGACAAATCCCGGACCTCTCGAAGGGAATCGCGAAAATCATCGAGGCATCCGGCATCTTCAAGAAACCCCTCTACCGACTCGTGTCTGGCCGTAATCTCCTGAATGTTCCGAAGAGGTCGGATGAGCCATGACCGGATTTCCCTCCCTCCCATCGCGGAAACCGTCTGGTCGATCGCGCGAATCAAGCTGGTGTTGGCGCCTGACGAGGTGGAATCAAGGAGTTCAAGATTCCGCTGGGTAGCCGGATCAAGCCGTAAGGTGTCCTCACTCGAAAATGGACGTGGCACCTGAAGATGTTGAGCCGCCCCTTTCAGGGTTTCGGTCCAGTACCGCAATAGAGATCCTGCAGCTCCCACGGCCGGCCCCATTCCCCCGCAACCAAATCCGTCCAGACTCTGAACCCGGAAATGTTCACACAGGATTGTCTTCCCGGAGTCCTCCTCCAACGTCCATTCGGGAACCCGCGTCAAAGCCGTGCCGGCCTCGACCCAATCCCCCACCCCCTTTTCCTCTTCGGCAAGAAGAACCTCCGCCGGGCAGGCGCGCCGAAGTTCCTCCCGGCAAGCCGCTTCGTCGACCGGTTCCGACAAACGAAGTTCCCCGGTACTTGCATCAAGGAGGGCAAATCCCCATTTCCGTTTTTTTTCGTCGCCCCGACGAACAGCAGCCAGCCAACGGGGGAGCTTCGGATCGGAAAGCTCGATCCCCACGGCACAACCGGGACTTAAAATCCGGCGAATGGATCTTTCGACCATTTGTCCGCTTCGTACTTCTCCGACCTGCTCGCAGAGGGCAACCCTTCGACCTGCAGCCAGGATCTTGGTCACGTACCCCTCTGCCGCATGATAGGGCAAGCCACACATGGGAACTCCATTTCGCTTGGTCAACGTCAGGCCCAACAACCGCGCCCCCTCCTGGGCATCCTCAAAGAAAAGCTCATAGAAATCGCCTAAACGAAAAAAGAGTAATGCATCTTTGGGTGCCTGCGCACGGAGCCCCTGATACTGCCTCATCATCGGGGTGACTGTTTCCGCCATCCTCCCGTTTTCCCTCACTCCCGCCTGAATCTCAATGCGCAGGGATCAAGTTGTCCACAGCACCCTCCGCTCCAAGGGAAAGAACCGAATCAATCGATCGCAGGAACACCATTTCCCATAGCCCAAGGGAGTTGGGTTGCCCGAACAATGCCTAGTTTGCGATAGACCGACTTTCGCTGGTTTTTAATTGTGCCCTCAGTAGTTCCAAGTTTTTTGGCTACCTGTTTTGCGGAAGACCCCTTGACCAGAAGTTGAGCCACTTCCATCTCCCTTCGGGTAAGGGCCTGCAAGCCCACATCCACTCGGGCCTTTCGAAGAGCCTCTTTAACCGATGGGGTCTCTGCCGTGTGACCATCGAAAAGTCGCTCCAATGATTCCTTCCAATCCCCGGGACTATCCTGCCAATCCAACAACCCATGGGCCCCGCGCTCTCGCCACCAAAGAACCGTTGTTGGGCTAAAAGAATCTCCATACACCACGGGAGTGATATTTTTTTTATTTGAGACGATTTTTTTATCGAAAGGAAGCAAACGGGAAGAAAGAAGAACCACACACCCCTTGTTCGCTACAAGATTCAACTTCTCATATTCAAAGATATATTGAGCTTCACATTTAAGCTCCCGAGACAACCAGTCCATCAAAAGAGAACGAATCAACGCGCGCTCTTCAAGAACAACCATGGAGTTAGCCCTCGAATTCAGATCCATCGCATTTTCTTTTGAGGCCAAGGCGTCCATATAGATATATTTGCGTTTCTAGTTAATTAGTAAAACATAATATATCAATCGGTCGTTTTTTTTTGTGGCATAATTGAATGCATGTAATTTCCAAAGGGGAACTAGACGATTCAGAAACAGAGACATTGACTCGGAGCCAGGAAAACAATGTATGTGACTAACAGTCAGTCGGATAGGATGCTCAGAAATGAATACGACCAGGTTCCCAAAAGATTTTCCCTCTTAAAGATGCATTTTCTCTACGATGCCCTATGCTAGCAAGGTGCTTACAATGGTAACTCGATCCATGGTCCTTGTGCTTGGAATGATGCTGATGCTCGTCAATTTTTCACGGGCCGAGGCTCTCCACCCAAGCCCAGCATCCCAGTCCACAGCGATTCTCGTTCAGAAATTACTTCAAGATCATCACTTTGCCGGAAAACCTCTTACCGAGGACAAAGCCAAGGAATGGATCAAGAACTACATGGAGTCCCTCGACTACAATCACGCCTTCTTTCTGGCCAGCGACCTTCAGGCATATCAAAACACCTACGCCCCCCAATTGGCCCAATTGACCCAACAGGGAAACATTCTCCCTGCTTTTGAAATCTTCGCTGGGTTCAATGAACGGGTCCGGGATCGCCTCTCCTGGATCAAGAAGCGACTCCTCCTGCCCTTTGATTTTACGGCCGATCAAAGTTATGAAATCGATCGGACCAAAGTGGGCTGGCCAACTGACCGAGCTGCAGCGGATGAACTCTGGGAACGTCGCCTGAAATTCGATGTTTTACGCGAAAAACTCGCAGGCAAAACAAAGGTCGCCAAAGAAAAGAAAAAGACGGACGAGGATCCGTTGATCACCGTGACCAAAAGGTACGAGCGCCTCATCAAGAATCTTGAGGATTACGACAGCGAGGAAATCACCCAGATGTACCTTACATCCCTCGCCTCCCTCTATGACCCTCATTCCAGCTATATGAGCCCGGCAACCCTGGAGGATTTTTCCATTGGAATTAAACTCGCCCTTTGTGGAATCGGCGCAGTCCTCTCCTCGGAGGATGGCTACTGCGTCATCAAGGAACTTGTGCCGGGTGGTCCTGCCGATCTGGATGGGCGATTGAAGGTGGGGGACAAAATCATCGGCGTGGCGCAGGGTGAAAACGCTTTTGACGACATCGTCGACATGAAACTACGCAACGCCGTAAAGAAAATCCGGGGCCCCAAAAACACCCTTGTCCGCCTTCAGGTCATCCCGGCTGGAAGCAATGCCGGAGAACAGAGAGAGGTTCAAATCACCCGGGATGAAGTAAAGCTAGCGGCCCAACAAGCCACCGCATCCGTCTACGATATCCCCCGCTCAGGAGGTGTGACGATGCAGTCTGCCCCGGCTACATCAGAAGCCTCTCCAGCCCCGGAAAATCAAAATAATCTGTGGCTACAAAAAATACTCGATCGTGTGCTCGCAAAGAAAAGCACCCCTGAAACTCCGGCCCCCGCCAAGGACACTCCCCTCCTCCCTGTCCACCCACCCGAATCATGGAGAATCGGAGTGATCGATCTTCCCAGCTTTTACGGAGAAGTCGGAGGATCGGAATCGTCGGCCAGCGGGAACGGAGCCACGCCCCGTTCCACTTCCCAAGATGTCGAGGTTCTACTCAAAAAGTTGAATCAGGCAAAGGTCGATGGTGTGATTCTGGATCTCAGAAAAAACGGGGGCGGACTTCTGGATGAAGCGGTGACGATGACAGGTCTTTTCATCGACCAAGGCCCCGTCGTTCAGGTCCGGGACAGCAAAGGAACCGTGATCCAGAGGACGGATGACACCCCTGGACAAGTTTATCAGGGGCCACTCCTTGTGCTCACAGGGCGAAGAAGCGCCTCGGCATCGGAGATTGCGGCCGGTGCCCTCCAGAATTATGGTCGCGCCCTGATTGTAGGAGAAAAAAGCACCCACGGGAAAGGCACGGTGCAAGCCGTCGTCGAGTTGGGGAGATTTTTAAAACAGAACTTCGACAAGACCCAACCTCAGGCCGGGGCCGTCAAACTCACGATCCAAAAGTTTTATTTGCCTAATGGACATTCCACCCAGAACCGAGGGGTGGTCCCCGACATCTCCATCGCCTCTCCCCTGGATTACATGAAAATCGGAGAGTCGGATCTGCCGAATGCCCTTCCCTGGGACGAGATCGGCCCGAGCCGGTTCCGGGCCTCATCCATCGATCCGACCTTGAAAGGTATTCTCGCTGAAAAGTCCAAGGAAAGAGTGGCGGAAGACAAGGCGATGGAGTTCCTCAAAAGGGACATTGAAAAGGTCAAATCCCGAATCGAATCCGGAGTTATCTCACTGAATGAATCCAGTCGTCTTGAGGAGAAGAAAAAAGAAGACACCCGAAACGAGGAGCGTAAGAAGATCGAAGAAAGCATCAGCTCGTCAGCAAAGCCCAAGGCCCGTCTAGTTATTGATGATAAAAAGGGAGTCATTCTTTCTGAGAAAGATCCCAAAAAGAAAAAACCCACTCTTGAGGAGTCAGCCGACGGTGAGGCGGAAGACATCACGGATGCGGTGGATCTTGCCGAGGCATTTGAACTTGAGGAGGCACTTCGAATCATGGGAGATTGGCTGAATCTTCAGTCAACCCGGGAACGAACAACGGTGGCCAAGGATCACCCCAATGCCCCGGCAAACAGCGTGAAATAGACCATGGCCCGAACCCCATCCACCCAACGCCTGCCCATCGGGTCTCCAGTCCCATCCTTCAGTCTTCCGGATGCCCTAGGCAAGGTCCGGACGCTCAGCGAACTGGCTTCTGGAAAACCCTTGGTGGTTGTCTTTGCCTGTAATCACTGCCCGTATGTGGTCCATGTCCGAAGTGCTCTTGGTGTTTTGGCCGAGGAGTTCCAAAAACGTGGTGTCTCCTTTGTCGCCATCAATTCCAATGACTCTCTTCAGTATCCGGACGATGCGCCGGACAAAATGCCTGCTTTTGCGAAAGATGCAGGATGGAATTTTCCCTATCTCGTCGATGCCACCCAGGAAGTGGCTCACCAATGGCATGCTGCCTGTACGCCCGATTTCTTTCTGGTGGATGGCACGGGAAAACTTGCCTATGCAGGACAATTTGATTCAAGCCGTCCGAAAAGCGAAATTCCCGTTACCGGGGAGGATTTGCGGAGGGCGATCGAATCGGTGCTATCCAATAGCCCTATCCCCTCACCCCAAATCCCGAGTTTAGGCTGCAATATCAAGTGGAAGCCGGGAAACGAACCCAATCTCTAATCGAATCGACCAAGCGCCCACCATGGCGCCCTTCCGTCATCTCAAGCCGACAGGAAGTAAGATCAAAAATGTTTGAGCTACCAAGAGACTCGTAAGGTAGAAAAAAGCCGCCTCCTCCCAAGGCATCACTCCCCCAAGCTTCCATCCCGTAATCTGCATTTCATCGAAGAACCAAATCCCCCTCCCGATGGCGTACCAGTCTGCCACACACAGATATGTCCCAACCCCCAATGTCGGGACCAAAACCTGCAGCCAGTAGGCCTGAAGCATGGGGCCAGCCACGATCCACTGAAGAAGGACAACGGGCGTAAACCAGAAAAACAGGTGCCAGGCATAATGAACCCGGCGATCGCGATTCGGCCACTCCTTAAAGGCAAGACCCCACGCCGCCCAGGCGATAAAAAGAACAGCCAAATGCCGTAAAACTTGTGGCTCCCCGACCCAGCGGGGAGGAGGAGCCCCTTGCGGGGGAGTCACCCAACGGAGAAAAGTCCAGCTAAGGAGGATGACCTCAACAGACTGGATCACAAAAAACGCATACTCTTCAACGGGAAGCTTGCCGATTCGAAACCAAACCCGTTCAGGTGGAAAATCCCAGATGCCCTTCGCAACAGCCCAGTTGTCCCATGGTGAAGTAAAGGCCACGACGATCCCCAGAATCCCCACCATGGCCAGAAGCATCTCCCCTGGCCAGACCCCTCTCCCGGACAGAAAGAAAAGAAGAACGAGGAGCGGGAGATTAAAGATTAAATGGAACCCAAAATAACTCATATGACACCTATCGGTTTCCTCCCTCCTTGCTTCAAGCGCAAGCATGTTATTTCACCCGCCCTGACTTTCCCCTAAAAAGAGGTTGATGAATGTACTTGTGATTAGCGGTCCAGCCTCGATCCCCTTGGATCCTGCCCGGAATATTTTCAACCAATCCACGGGAACAACCGGAGTGACAATTGCCGCTATTCTTCAGGAAAACGGGTTCTCAACAACTCTCTGGCAGGGAAAAGAGGCGTCCTGCCCTTTACCCTCTGGCATCCGGATTTCCGCCGAATTCCGGACAGTTCCCGAACTTCAGCTCCTTTTGGAAAAAAGTAATCTGGCCCAATTTCATGCCATCCTCGTTCCTGCGGCGTTGCCGGATTATGCCCTGAAAAGCGCCCGGGACCTTCAAGGCGAAGTATTGCCGGAAGGAAAATGGCCTGGATCCCTGCCTGGATTACAAATCGAGCTCACCCCGGGCCCTAGAATTCTTCCCACACTTCGGGATTATGCCCCAAAAGCCAAAATCATCGGTTGGAAGTGGGAGACACACGGGGACATTCAGCAGCTCAAGAAAGTCGCTGAAAAGCAGATCCAAACATGCCGGACAGACGGATGCGTGCTCAATGGGCCAGCCTACGGGAACGGTTACCTCTTAATGACGGTTGGTGGCGATTCCTTGCCATGCCCCTCGCCTGCTGAGCTCGGACATGCCTTGGCCCGATACCTGAAGAACTGATTCGTCGCTACAAGACGTACAAGATGGAATAGAGAAAAATCCAGACCACATCGACGAAATGCCAGTAATATCCGGTCAATTCCTCAAAGGCATGCGAAGGATTTGGAGCCTGGCCTGAGAAAAGCTTCATCTGGCGCAAAACTGCGCGAGCGACAGTCACAAGAATCGCAAGGAATCCCAGAAACACGTGAAGGCCGTGAAAACCGGTCATGGTGAAAAAGCAGGAACCATAGATCCCGTATGAATTAAACCACATCCCCTCTTCCTTGAGGTGCATCCATTCCCAGCCTTGAACACCAAGAAAGATCAAACCAAAGAGAGCGGTCAAAACATAACCGATCAGCCCGCTCCCCCCCTTCCGCATCCTGGATTCACCCCAATGATAGGTCAGACTACTGGATAAAAGGATGACGGTATTGATGATCATCACCCAATTCAGGAAGGTTGGCGGAATTTTTACGCCGATTTCAGGAGCTCCGGGGGGTGGCCAGCTCCCGGCCCCTTGGGCGATCCGCAGAACGATGTATCCACCAATCAACCCGGCAAAGAGCATGGCTTCAGAGGCCAGGAAGACGAGCATCCCAAACTGGGCCAGAGTAAAGCGAGGGCGACCGGTCGAAACTGGAATCTCTCCATGGGTTGCAATGGCGGATGTGCTCATAAGAGAAATTTATTTAGGGTTGTATCGGTTCCTTGGCGATAATGAAATACATCCAGTAGGCCGTCATGGCCACAGTAACCAGAACAAGAATCGCCAGTAACCGTAGATTGGATTTTTGCAGAGGGGTCATACTCATCTTGAATCCGCCACCAGAAGGATCAAAAGTAGCGGCAGATAGAAAATGGATCCTAGAAATAGATTCCGAGCCGAACTCATCGTGGGTCTCCAAGCAAACCCCGCCGCAAGCAAGGCGTAACCCGCACCAAGGAGAACGGCTCCCAATCCATAGATGGGTCCCGCTGCTTGAAGGAATACGGGCCAAATGGACGCGGCAATCAGAGCCAGGCAATAAATAAGGGAAACAAGCCCGGTGATCCTTCCCTTCTCATCCGAGCAAGGCAACATTCGAAAGCCCGCGCGCCGGTAGTCCTCCCGATGCCTCCAAGCAATGGCCATGAAGTGAGGGATTTGCCAAAGAAACAAAATCAAAAAGAGGGCTAAACCTTCGCTCCCGATTCTTCCGCGTCCGGCCGTAAACCCGATCAGAGGAGGAATCGCCCCAGGCACAGCCCCCACCAAGGTGTTCAAAGCCGACCATCGCTTCATCGGCGTATAAACAAAAAGATACAAGGCGATCGTGGCTGCAGCCAAAAAAGCCGCCGGAGCATGAACCCCGAAAAAAAGAACGGCGAGTCCCAGTCCGGCCATACCCGCCCCACCCACGAGAGCTTCATCTGGACCGATCCTTCCCCCAGGAAGCGGACGCTGTGCCGTTCTTTTCATTTTCCCATCCAAATCCCTCTCGATCCACTCATTCAGGGTTGCCGCCGACGCCGCCACCAAGGAGGTCCCCACCAGCGTGAAAAAAGTTCTCCATGGATCGAGCTTCCCACCTGAACCACAGTACAACCCCACCAAAGTCGTCAGCAAAACAAGAAGACTTAACCTGGCTTTACATAATTCGGACCAATCCTGAAGCCATGCCCGGAATCCCGCCCGACAGGAAGCCGAAGGGATAACTGCTTCCTCCATGCGGTTCATGCCACCCCCAGGGGTTGAATTCGCTGAATGAAAGAGCTCCGCGCCATATCTCCTGAGTCGCGACTGACCGTTCGATATGATGCCAAGCCCAACAGCCAACCTGTTAGGGTTAATCCTGCCCCGACCAAAACATGCAGAGTGGCCAACTCAGGCAAACGACCGCTCCAGATGATGGAAACCCCCAAAAGCACCTGTGTTAAGGCCAGAAGAACCAAAAAAACGACTCCCCGCTTCCACCATGAGGGCGTCGAAGATGAGCGAACACTCCAAACAGCCCCCCCCAAGATGCCGACCGCTGCAAGAATCCCCAAGGAACGATGCAAGATTTGGCCAAGGATCAGGACCGGGGTTGTCGCGGGCCATTGAAGCTTTTCGGCACGAAACTGGTTGATATGCGAAAGAGTCACGGAATCCCAAAAGGGTGGAAACCATTCGCCATAGACTTTTGGAAAGTCGGGAACAGAAAGAAAGCCAGGCCCTCCATGCCTCATCCACGCGCCAAGCACGGTCTGCAGAAAAACAACCCCTGTAAAAAACCAGATCATCCGGCTCCGGTTCAATGCATGGTCATCCCCTTTCCCGGGATTTCCCCAAAAATTGGAAAGGACCAATGCCAGACTTCCGGCCGTCAGTAAAAAAAGCTGGGCCAAACACCCGTGAAGGAGCCCAAGGATCCAGGAAGCTTGAATCACCCGTTGCCCCCCCAAAATCCCCTGCAAAACAACCAGAAGGGATGCAGCGAAGGCAAGCCGTCGAGGCAAGCCAGAAGGCTGGATCATCCATACGAGAACAGAAACGGCTAGAGTGATCAGTCCTACGCCAGATGCCACCAGTCGGTGAGAGTGCTCAAGAAAAACCATAGTGGAAGCCGTCATCTTGGACCACGGATAAATGAACATGTTGTGCCCGAAAGTGGACGGCCAATCCGGGACAGCCATGCCGGCCACTTTTGTTGTAACCTGCCCTCCCAAAGTAATCAGAAAGAGTATCGACCCGACAAGGAAGCAGGCCGCCCGAAAATCAGGTCGCAACGCCAGTCGGGAAGTCATCCCGTCGGAACCGATCGTCGCGCCGGTGCCGCACCATGCACCGATTCCGATGTCGGAGGTTCATTCTGCATGATGAAATCCCGGGGATGTCCGGGAACGCTGTAATCGTAGGCACCCCGATAAACGGTGGGGGTTACGGCAAAATTCCCGTGCCCGGGAGGTGAAGCCACAGTCCATTCCAAGGTGGTGCCCTCCCATGGATTGTTCCCCGCCGGAGCACCATGCTTCAGGCTACGGAAAAAATTCCAAAGGAAGATTAACTGGGAAAAACCGAGACCAATTGCCGCCAGGGTGATGAACTGGTTGATCGGTTGAAGAGCTCGTAGATGTTCATAGGCGGTTGGGTCAGCGATTCTTCGCATCATGCCTCCAAGGCCCACATTATGCATGGGAAAGAAACACAGGTTAAAAAAGACGAAGGTCAGGACAAAATGAATTTTCCCAAGAGTCTCGTCGAGCATCCGTCCAAACATCTTCGGGTACCACGTGTAGATCGATGCAAAGATGGCAAAGATACTTCCCCCAAAGAGGACGTAGTGAAAATGCGCCACAATGAAATAAGTGTGGTGGACAAAGATATTTACCGGCGTGGAAGCCATAAAGATTCCGGAGAATCCGCCGATCACAAACATCGCAACGAACGCCAAGGCATTGAGCATGGCGGAAGTAAATCGGATGGAGCCTCCCCAGATCGTACCGAGCCAGTTAAACGTCTTGATCGCAGAAGGCACGGCTATCACCATCGTGGATACACCGAAGGCGGCCGAAAGGACCAAGTTCATTCCCGAAACGAACATGTGGTGCCCCCAGACGATAAATCCAAGAAAACCAATGGCGAACATCGCAAAAACCATCGCTTTATAACCAAAGACGGGTTTGCGACTAAAAATACTGAGCACGTCGCTGGCCATACCCATGGCAGGGAGGATCAGGATATACACCTCGGGATGGCCGAAAAACCAAAACAGATGCTGCCACAACAAGGGCTGCCCCCCCTTGGCCGGATTAAAGAAGCTGGTGCCAAAATTCAGATCAAGAATCAACATGGCCCCGGCGGCGGAAAGAACAGGAACGGCCAAAAGAAGCAGAAAAGCCGTGATAAAAAGCGCCCAAATCGTGAGAGGAAGCCTGAAAAATCCCATTCCCGGCGCCCGCATGTTCACGACTGTGGTGATATAATTGAAAGCACCCATGATGGAAGCGAGTCCGTTGATGAAAATCCCCGCCGCCCATAGCGTTTGCCCCAGCTTGGTTCCATTGTAGGCGGCGACGCTACTGAGGGGCGCATAAGAGGTCCATCCCCCTGCAGCTGCCCCACCTGCAACAAAAAAGCCGGCCAGCATGACCAGTCCGGAAAGCAAATAAACCCAGTACGATAACTCATTGACCAAAGGGAAAGCCATATCCCCTGCCCCAATTTTGAGCGGGATGAGGTAGTTACCAAAGGCTCCAATCAGCAACGGCATGACCACCAAAAATACCATCACGGTGGCATGCATCGTAAAAAGAGCGTTATAAAACTGGGGATTGATGAAAGGAAGGGAGATGGGGTTCCCCACATCCCCGCTCGGCATCACCTGAGTCGAGGGGTAAGCCAACTGCCAGCGAAGCAAAAGAGCCATGCCTCCACCGATAAAAAGAAAAGCCAAGGAGGTGAAGAGATACTGCAAACCGATGATCTTATGATCCAGCGACCACAGATACTTCTTCCAACCGGAGGGTTCTTCATGCCCATGGACGTGAGTTGCTGAATGTACGGTTGCGGTGCTCATGACAATTCCTCCTTAACGATCCGCCATCACCACAGGAACCGTGGAGGTCTCTTTGGCGGCGGTGGGTTGGGGTGCCTTTCCCTTGGCCCAAGTCTCATATTCTCCTTGAGGCACAACGGAAAGTTTTCCAAACATTTTGTAGTGGCCCTGACCGCAGAGTTGGTTACAGGCCAGCTGAAATTGCCCAGTCTGCTCTGCCTTAAGCCAAACAAAGTCGTAAATCCGGCCGGGCACCATGTCCTGATACAGTCTGAATTCAGGAACGTAAAAGGCATGGATCACATCCTTGGAGCCGAGATAAAGACGGATGGGCCGGTCGACCGGGAACACAAGTTCGCCATAGGTCGTGAAATCATCCAGGCCCGCAGGATCAGCCGCATCGACTCCAAAGGGATTTTCCTTGGTGACGCTGGAGGCGGTCATTTTCGCAAGCTTACCGTCGGCTCCGGGGTAACGGACATTCCATCCAAACTGCTCTCCAATCACCGCCACAGGCAAGGCATCGGCGGGAGGAGTTTTTAGACGCATCTGGGTCCACTGCTCGTTCCCATAAATGGCCAAAGCCAGAAAAATGAACACAGGAATTCCCGTCCAGATGACCTCCAAGGTGTTGTTGCCATGACTATGGACAGCGGTAACACCCGGCCGAGCCCGGTATTTCACAATGAAGTAAATCATCACGGAAAAAACAGCCACAGCCGTTACTCCAGTCAGAATGAGGATCACATAGAAGATAAAGTCGATTTCATGGCCGAACATGGTCACGTTCCGGGGCAACCACCAGACACTTGTCTGTCGGATTTCAGCGTGGGCGGTCGATAGCAACCCCATCCCCATGCCCAAAAAGAACAAGGTTCGATGACGGATCAGATTCAACATCACCCTAGTGTCCAATGCTTTTGGAGGATTTCAACCCCATAGCTCATTCCGCAGACTTCCTCCGGTGAGGGAAAACCACAGTTTCCTGATGTTCAGAGGGAAAATCCATATGTTAAGAAAACTAATGACTACCCCCCTACCCTTAATACTTCTAATGCTTTCTTGAAGCCACTGCCGGAAATCTCCAATTTCAAAATCCAACTTAAACAAAAGATAACCTGCCCTATTTTTATCCCATTTTATCCATCCCCTCTTTAACTCATGGCCAATATTTTCCCCCGCTACACCAACTGGTTGCCCATCAAGATCCTTGTCTGTTTGGCAGTGGTGGCGGCTAGCGTCGTTTCCGGGATGGCCTACTACTTCACTCCAAAATACACCCGGGTGGGATACCAGCCCACCCAGCCCGTCGCTTTTGATCACTCCCTCCACGTGAATCAGCTAGGCATGGATTGCCGTTACTGCCATACGGGAGTGGAAAAATCCTCCCATTCGAATATTCCCGCCACCCAGACCTGTATGAACTGCCACACGCAAATCAAATCCCTCAGTCCAAAACTTGCCGCCGTTCGGGAGTCTTGGAAATCCGGCAACCCGGTTCCTTGGGTCCGCATTCACAAGGCCCCGGACTACGTTTATTTCAACCACGCCGTTCATGTGAACCGGGGGGTCAGCTGCGTGGCCTGTCATGGTCATGTGAACCACATGGAGGTCGTCTACCACGCCAAACCTCACAGCATGGGATGGTGCCTGGAGTGCCACCGGGCTCCGGAAAATCATCTCCGCCCACTCGATCAAATCACGAATCTCGATTGGGAACCTCCAGCTGATACCACCCAGCGGGAAATCGGCGCAAAGTTTGTCAAGGAATGGAACGTCAATCCACCGGTAAGCTGCAGCGGGTGTCATCGCTAAAAAAATGAAACGCATCCTTCATCATCCCGAATCGAATGCAAACGGCCGCACCTACTGGCGTAGCCTGGGAGAATATTCGCGCACCCCCGACTTCGAAGAGTGGCTCCACCGGGAATTCCCCGCGGGGGCTGCTGAATGGGAGAATGATCCTCTTTCTCGTCGGAGCTTCCTCCGCCTGATGGGGGCTTCGCTGGCGCTGGCGGGACTAAGCCTGACCGGTTGCCGCCGCCCGGAAGCCCATCTCGTGCCCTTCACGCAATCTCCCGAGTGGGTCGTTCCGGGGAAAAAGATGTCCTTCGCAACGGCACAACCTCGTCGCCGCGGCTCGATTCCTCTTTTGGCTACAACGTTCGACGGTCGGCCCGTGAAGATGGAAGGAAATCCACTCCACTCCGTCAGCCAAGGTGCGAGCGATAATCACGCTCAGGCGTCGATACTAGATCTTTACGACCCTTCTCGTCGCCAATTCATCACCCGCCGTGGCCAGAAAGCCTCTGCCCAAGCGACCGAAGAAGAACTTCAAACAGAAATCAACCGTATCCGCACGGAATCGGCCTCCACCGCAGGGGCTTCCTTGGCGATATTGGCCGATGAAACTCTTTCCCCTACCCGGGAAAGGCTTCGCACCGAACTCCAGCGTCAATTTCCCCAAGCGACTTGGGCCACGTACGAACCCCTAGCCCCAGGGCGCGACCTGGAGGCTTCCGCCTTGGTTTTCGGAGCCAACACTGAATTCCGCCCGAACCTTTCCGCTGCCTCAACTATCCTGTCCGTGGATTGTGATTTTCTCGGATCGGATGAAGGAGATCTTATCGATACGCGGGGCTTTGCGTCGGGACGGCGGACACGCAATCCGGGCGACAAAATGAACCGACTTTATGTCGTCGAACCAAGATTTTCCCTGACAGGAACCATGGCCGACCATCGACTCTCGCTCCGGGCAGGTGCCGCGAGCGCCTTCCTTCTCGAACTGGCGCGACAGATCCGGGCCATTCGTCCTAGCGCGGAACTCAACAACATCCTCTCTCAGGCTCCCGACCTCCCTCTGCCTTCCGGAATTGATCCTGCGTGGATTCGTGAATGTGCCGCTGATTTGGTAACCAACGGTAGCCATTCCCTCATCCTGGTTGGTCGCCGTCATTCCGTCGGTCTCCAGGCTCTGGCTCTTGCCCTGAACTCTTCTCTTGGATCGATCGGGACAACTCTTTTCGTTCAACCAAGATTAAGCGCGACTTCTTCTTCCATTGACTCACTCGCCCAAAAGATCCGTGGTGGATCCATCCGGACTCTGGTGATTCTTGGGGGAGACCCGGCTTATAATGCCCCGACCGATCTCGATTGGTCTGGATTGCAGTCTTCCGTCGAAACATCCATCCACCTCTCCCCTGTTTTTAACGCGACTTCAGCTCGGTCGACTTGGTTCGTTCCGGGGACCCATTATCTCGAATCCTGGGGGGACACCCTTGCAAGGGATGGCTCCTATCTTTCCATTCAACCGGCGATCCAACCTCTCTGGGCGGGCGAAAGCCAACTGGATTTCCTTTCTCGTCTTGCCGGCCGTCCCAAGCCGGTCGGACCGGCTTTGATTCGCGAGACCTTCGCGACCAAGACAAATCTGGGCGGAGAAAAACTCGATCAGGCGTGGAACGATTTCGTTCGGGAAGGATTTTTACCTTCCCCGACAACTACATCCTCGATCCGCACGGGCAATCTAGCCCCCGTGGCCGGTCTGCTTTCACAAATGGAGGCCGCTTCACACGAAGAGCATGGATCCTTGGAGGCCGTCTTCATTCATTCCAGTGCCGTGGATGATGGTCGCTACGCCAACAACGGTTGGATGCAGGAATGGCCAGACCCCATGACCAAACTCACTTGGGATAATGCCATTCTTCTTTCCAAGCAGACCGCTGAATCCCTGAACCTGAAAAACGAAATCATTAAAGGAATCCTCGTCGCCGACGTGGTCCAAGCCACCCTGGCCGGACAAACGGTCGAGGCTCCCGTAGTCATTGCCCCGGGACATGCAAATTTTGCGGCCAGCCTCCCTCTTGGATACGGACAAGACATGCTGGGCCCGGTGGCCAAAGGATCCGGATTCAACGCCTATCGACTCCGTTCATCCAATACGGATTACCTGGGACAAGGACTCCAACTCAAGAAGACGGGCAGAACCACCCAACTGGCCGTCACACAAGAGCATCAGGTCATGGAAGGGCGTGATCTTGTCCGTGAAGCCACAGTGGGTGAATTTAACGAAAACCCCGGATGGGCCAAAAAAGTCGGCATGGATGCCCACATCCCTCCGAATCAGACTTTTTACCCGAATCCAAAACTCGACGGCCAGCACCAGTGGGCCATGGTCGTCGATCTATCCACCTGCACTGGTTGCAACGCATGCGTCACAGCCTGCACCGCCGAAAACAATATCCCCATCGTCGGAAAAGATCAGGTCATGAAAGGTCGCGAGATGCACTGGATCCGCGTTGATCGCTACTACACGGGCGAGCCGGAAGCCCCCGAATCAGTCTCTCAACCGGTTGCCTGCATGCAGTGCGAAAACGCCCCGTGCGAGACCGTCTGCCCCGTCAATGCCACTGTTCATAATGAAGAAGGCCTCAATGTCATGGCTTATAACCGTTGTATCGGCACGCGCTATTGCGCCAACAACTGCCCGTACAAAGTCCGACGATTCAACTTTTTCGACTACAACCAACGGGCCCTGGATAAACTGTATTTGGGCCCGATCGCTCCGAAAGAAACCGCAGAAACCATCAAGCTGCAGAAAAATCCGAATGTCACCGTCCGGATGCGCGGTGTGATGGAAAAATGCACCTTTTGCGTCCAACGGATTGAGGAAGCAAAGATTGGCGCCCGTGTCCGAGCTCGGGATTCTGCAGACACTAGGATCCCTACCGGGACTTTGCAGACGGCCTGCCAGCAAGCCTGTCCTGCAGACGCCATCGTCTTTGGTGATCTCAAAGATGAAAAGGCAGAGGTCGGCAAGCTCCGCGCCCTCCCGCAGAACTACTCTCTTCTGGAATATCTGAACGTACGCCCGCGTCTCACCTATTTGGGTCGCATCCGAAATCCCAATCCTTCCATGCCCGGAGCCAAAATGAACTACATCCCTTCCCACGGCCACGGAGAAAATCATCAAGAGGCAAAAACTGGGCATACTCCCGCAGAGAAACACAGCGAAGAGAGTCATCCATGAGAGCGGATAACTCCTCAGCACAAGCCGCTTTTTCCCAAGCGTCCGAATATCTGGAACGGCGCCCGCTAGTCGCCAATGACAGGCCCCTAAGCTGGATCACCGATCACGTCTGCCGAATTGTCGAGCAGCCCGCCCCTAAGTGGTGGTGGATCCTGACCATCGTCACAGGCGGTGTTGCGACGCTGGTTCCAGCCATGCTGACCTACCTTGTGTCAACTGGAGTCGGCGTATGGGGTTTGAATGTTCCTGTTTGCTGGGCATGGGATATCACCAACTTCGTTTTCTGGATCGGGATCGGTCACGCCGGAACCCTGATTTCCGCCATTCTTTTTCTAACACGTCAGAAATGGCGGACCTCGGTCAACCGATCGGCCGAAGCGATGACAATTTTTGCCGTGATCTGCGCCGGGATCTTTCCCGCTTTCCACGTGGGTCGGGTCTGGATGGCCTGGTTTTTGGCTCCTATCCCAAACGCCAACGCCATTTGGCAAAACTTCCGCAGTCCTCTTCTTTGGGACGTTTTTGCGGTATCGACTTACTTTACGGTATCCCTCATTTTTTGGTACTTGGGTCTTATCCCCGACCTAGCCTCTCTTCGGGATCGTGCCACGACCCGTTTCCGTCAAATGGCCTACGGTCTCCTTGCTCTGGGTTGGCGTGGATCCAACCGGCAATGGACGCATTACGAAAAGGCGTATCTCGTTCTTGCCGGAATCTCGACTCCCCTTGTGCTTTCGGTTCATAGCGTGGTGTCCTTCGATTTTGCGACATCCATTGTTCCCGGATGGCACACAACCATCTTCCCGCCGTATTTCGTCGCTGGAGCGATCTTTGGTGGGTTTGCGATGGTCCTCACACTCCTGATCCCTTTCCGGGAAATTTACGGGCTCCATGACCTTGTCACCGACAAGCACATCGACAACATGTGCAAAATCATTCTCCTGACCGGTTCGCTCGTTGGCTACGCCTACTCGATGGAATTCTTTATCGCTTGGTACAGCGGGAACCCATTTGAAATCTACGCATTCACCAACCGGGCCTTCGGTCCCTACTGGTGGGCCTACTGGTCAATGATCACCTGCAACGTCGCCGCCCCTCAGCTCTTCTGGTTCAAATACTGCAGGCAGAACCCCTGGGTGGTGCTCGCGATTGTCATGTTCCCAAACACTGGAATGTGGTTTGAACGTTTTGTGATCATCGTCACCTCCATTCATCGGGACTTCCTCCCATCATCTTGGGGTTATTTTTCCCCGACTTGGGTCGACATCACCCTTTTCATCGGAACAATCGGACTCTTTGTCTTCTTGTTTCTTCTATTCGTCCGGTTCCTTCCGATGATTACCATGTTTGAAGTGAAGAATGTCACCCCTCAGGCGGATCCACATTCTGACGGTTCCACCCACCATGGCACTTCCCTGGGCCACACCCAATCAGCCCAAGCCCACGCATGAACCATCCCACCAAAACATTGCATGGCTTGGGTGCCGAGTTTTCTTCGGCAGGTGCACTCCTTCATGCTGCCCAAAAAATCCAAAGCCTCGGATTTCGGCGTTGGGATGTCTATTCCCCTTTTCCGATACACGGAATGGACCAAGCCATGAACTTCAAGCGGTCCAAGGTATCTCTTTTCTCGCTTCTGGGAGGTTGCACGGGTTTGACGACCGGCTTTGTCCTGATTTATTACACGTCGGCCATCAACTATCCCTTGATCGTGCAGGGGAAACCCTACTTCGCCCTCGAGCCATCCCTCCCAATTTTCTTTGAGCTAACGATTCTTCTCACCGCTTTTGGAACCATCCTGGGACTACTGCTTCTCACCTTAATGCCCCGCCTTCACCATCCTGTATTTAATTGGGATCGGTTTAAAAAAGTTTCAGATGATGGTTTCTTTCTCGTTCTGGAATCAGCAGATCCCCGATTTGATGCCCAGGCCTCCAGAAAACTACTTCAGGAAATTGGCGGAGATCACGTGTCCGAGATTTATCAGGATCCCGAGGAAAATCCTCACCCTGCCCGCCCTGAATCGGAGATTACCCAGTGAAAGGCTTTATCCGGACCTTCTTGGCCCTCTTTGGAGCCCTGGGTATCGCCGTAATTGCGATTGCCGGCTTCCGTGGAGATTTTACCCGCCGAACCCCGATTGAGATTTTCCCGGATATGGATCGCCAACCAAAATACAAATCCCAGACACCGGACACCTTTTTCCCTGAAGGCCGGGTCGACCGGATCCCACCCTACGGCACCATCCCTTTTCATGTTCAAACGGATCAACCCTATCTGCTGACGGGAAAAATGGGCAATATGTGGGGAACGGGAATTCCTGTAACGATCGACCAGAAACTTCTAGCTCGTGGACAAGAACGCTATCAGATCAATTGTCAGGTATGCCACGGCGAAACGGGGGCTGGCAACGGAATCACATCACAATACGGCCTAGTCGGGGCGGCCAGCTATCATAGCGACAAATATCGCCAGATGGCGGATGGGGAAATATTCAATACCATCACCCACGGCAAAGGACAGATGGGGCCCTATCACCATATTGACGTCAAAGATCGCTGGGCCATCGTCGCGTACATCCGGGCTTTGCAGCTCTCTCAGAATGCCCCCGCCAATCTTCTTCCGAAAGAAGCAGTCCCAACCCCAAATAAACCATGAGCCACCACCCAGCCCCTCTCCCCCCTGCTGAAAAGCTGCGGATCGAAAGACTTGGAATTCTTCCGGTTCTATTTCCTGTTATGGGGATTCTCGGTCTGTCCGGCACGTTCATCTGGGGATTCCTGGGACATCGGGATCAACTCGCATTCTCCTACCTGTTCGCTTTCGCCGTTGGATTCACCGTCTGTGCCGGAGCTCTCTTTTGGACGCTCCTACACCACGCCTTGGACGCCGATTGGTCGGTTATCGTTCGTCGCATCCTCGAATCCATCGCCTCCTGCTTCCCCGTTCTCTTAGTACTCTTTCTCCCGATTGCGTTCCTATTCCCACACGATCTGTGGCATTGGATGACGACAGATTTGGCCGAGGATCCCTTGCTCGCATGGAAACGCCCTTTCCTGAATGAGCCATTTTTCTATATCCGTTGTGCCTTCTATCTTCTCTTTTTCTCACTGGCCGGGTTGCTCTACCGAGGGCTTTCGGTCCGGCAGGACGCTGACGGCGATCCACGGCTAACCCTTCGACTCCGCCACACGGCCTATGGTTTTATTCCGCTATTTGTTCTCTGCCTCACGTTTGCCGGATTTGATTGGTTGATGGCACTCGATCACCATTGGTACTCCACCATGTGGGGCGTCTATCTCTTCGCCGGATGCGCCCAGTCCTCCATGGCACTCCTCATTTTAATCAGTAACGGCCTTGTTCGGACCGGACATCTTAAGGGCCTTTTCACCGTGGAACACAACCACCTGATGGGGATGCTTCTTTTTGCTTTTACTGTTTTCTGGGGCTACATTTCATTCAGTCAATATTTCCTCCAATGGTATGCAAATATTCCGGAGGAAACCTGGTTTTTCGTCTACCGGAACACGGGCACTTGGTTTTGGTATTCCATTTTTCTGGTCGTCGGACATTTCTTTGTGCCCTTCCTTCTCCTTCTCACACAGCCCGCCAAACGGACCCCTTGGCGAATCTGCACTGCGGCGGGTTGGGTCATTCTGATGCATTTTGTGGATATTTATTGGATCATCATGCCCAACCTCCAATTACAACAATCCAGACATGCCGGGCATGTTGCAGCAACAACAGGTTTTCATCCACACATCCTCGACCTTCTCGCCTTGATCGGCGTTATCGGCGTTCTGGGTCATGCGTTTCTTTGGCTGTTCTCCCGAAACTCAATTTTTCCGGCTCGTGATCCCCGTTTGCGGGAAAGCCTGTCCGTGACCAACTGGTTATGAGCGAATCCTCACATTCCTTAAGCCAACGCAACCATCCTTATCTCCCGGGGGTTTGGCTTGCCGTCGGGTTCCTCGGTCTGGCGAGCCTTGCCCTCCTTCTGCGCCCTTTGGGAGTCACGCCCAACACGATCACCGAGTCGGATGCAAAAGTCCGTTTAGAGAAACTTTCGAAACTCCGAGCGGAACAGGATCAATTGGCCTCCAGCTATGGCTGGGCCGATAAGGAAAAAGGCATTGCTCGTATCCCGATTGCAAAGGCGATGGAGATGACCATCACCAGCCTACGAACGAACGCCCCTCATGCGGCCTATCCAATCACCACCATCCAACCTTCCGCCATTTCGGCAGCTGGAGCCCCTCTCTACCCCGAGATTCCGCCGGTTGAACCCGCAAAAGTTGCGGCAGCGGTTGCCGCGGATGGAGGGTCCTCATCCAAGGCTCCTGTTTTGACAAAAACCAACCAACCGACAATCAAGCCATGACCTTTCCCCTACCCTCCCAATCCAAAGCCTCCAATGCGGCAGTTGTGATGATCACAAGTTCAGCTATTTGGGGACTTCTCGCCGCGGGTCTGCAGACCCTCAGCACCATTCAACTTCTACTACCCGTACTTTCCTACTTTGCTCCAATACCCGTCTTGGACTACGGCCACCTTGCTCCGGCGGTTAGTTTTCTTCTGATCTATGGCTGGATTACCTCAGGACTTTTGGGGGTCCTCATGATTCTGGTCCCACGCTTTTCAGGAATTCCCTTTCGTTATGGCAGACTTCTAACAGGAGGGGCCATTCTTTGGCAGGTTGGTGTTCTTTCCGGTCTTACTGGAATTCTGGGAGAGGGGGGAACCGGAATTCCTTTCCTTCCGTTTCTACGCCCTGTCACATGCATTTTTCTGGTTTCATTTCTTGTTCTCGGAACCGGAATCACTCGCGGGTTGGGGGGATCATGGAAAAGTGGTCCCCTCCTTCCCCGTCTTTATCTCTTGGGGGCATTAATCTCATTCCCCTTGGGCCTTGGCACAGCCGAATTGCTCCTACGCGGTGGAACAACCCCCGGTGCCGTCCAGATTATCGTCCAGCTCGTCTGGGCTTCGGTACTCCAACACCTTTGGCTGTCTCCGCTCGCTCTTGTTTTGCTCTTCCAACTCATCCCTGCGATGACAGGAAGGGCAACATCCAGCCTTTCTCTTGGAGTTCTTGCCTGGATCACGACCCTTGGTCTAGGTGGATGGTTATCCAATACACTCGCAAGCGAGGGTCCTCTTCCTTCTTGGCTACAAAGTGCTGGCGTGGTGGCAACCTTACTCCTGTTCGTTGCCGTTCTGGGAAACGGAATCCTCTTGCAGCCACTGCTGGAAGGAAAAATGGAGGAAATCAAACGGAATGTGGCTCTCCGCTTTATGTCCGTGGGGGCATGGTCGTATTTGGCTGCCTATGGGTGGCTCGCCTTTTTAGCCCTTCCTGGAGTACGACAAACTACGGTCTTCACCATGACAAGCAACACGACGCAGACCCTCCTGATTTTCCTTTTTTGGGGCAGTGTCCTTTCAGGCTCTGTTTATGCCCTTCTACCTGTGGCTCGCAACATGGGTTGGCCGAGTCATCCTGCATTGACCTGGCATTTCTGGTTCACCACGATCGGGGCAGGAATGATGGTATCCGGATACGCTCTGGCGGGAATCTTTCAGGGGTTGGCACTCAATGATCCGGGAGTTCCGATGGGAACAGTCGCAAGTTATTTGCGCCCGTTTCTAGTGGTGGTTTTGATTGGGCAGATTGTGTGGTGGGTAGGACAGATGGCTTTTTCATCTCTTCTTTTCTCGAGCCTTCTGAAACTTTTCCCCTCAACCGCTCCAATGGCTGTTTTCCCATCTGAAAATCCAGCCTCCACAACTCGTTAGACTCATGAAATCCACTCAAGCACTCGCCATCGTTCTTCTTTCCCTGCTCCTAACATGGGCAGGCCAAGTGGCCTTGGGCTATTTCCAGGTGGGTAAGCTTGAGCCTGTCATCAATGAAGAAACTAACCTCAGGGAACCTCCGACTCCCTCAGGCCTGGCTCAAACTGGAGCAAGGGTTTTTGCCTCCGAAGGATGTCTTGAGTGCCATAGTCTCTCTGTACGTGGTCCGAGCGGCTCCCCTGATCTCACTCGGGGATGGGGAGAGCGCCGATCCGTTTCCCGCGACTACCTGTTTCGTGAACCGGCACTTGTCGGTTTTTCGCGAATCGGCCCCGACCTTTCCAACATCGGCAACCGGATCAAGGAGCCGAAGGACTTGATGATGCATCTCTACAATCCAAGGAATCTAAAAACAACTTCGACCTGTCCCCCTCATCCATGGCTTTTCGAGATGAAACTGGCTGGCCCAAAACATGAATCAGAATCCCTTCCTATCCCCCGGAAGGATTGGAAACAAGTGATCCCTACCTACCAAGCCAAAGCCTTGGTTGCCTACCTTCAGTCCCTCAACTTGAATTATTCACTCCCGGAAGCCCCTCTCAA
The DNA here is from genome assembly GCA_947442065.1 of Verrucomicrobia subdivision 6 bacterium. Lineage (GTDB taxonomy): Bacteria > Verrucomicrobiota > Verrucomicrobiia > Methylacidiphilales > Verrucolacustridaceae > Verrucolacustris. The sequence goes on from CANEUY010000002.1 coordinate 30,041, forward strand.
ATGAACCCACACGAAACCCCATCCCTCTCCCAAGCCCCCGCCGAACGCCATGCGCCCATCCCGGGTTGGTTGGTCGGATTAGGAGTCGTTCTTTCGTTCTGGGCCGGTGGATACCTTTTCTTTTATAGCGGTGGATTCAGGGGTGATGTGTTCGACCCCGGACAGATCACATGGGGGCCCGTCTCAACCGGGCCCGTCGCCCCACCCGACCCTAAAGTCATTGGGAAAAGGCTCTACGTAGCCAACTGCGCACAATGTCATCAAACCAGTGGCCTTGGACAGGCAGGGGTTTACCCCCCGTTGGCCGGATCTGAGTGGGTCACGGGTTCCAAGAACAGGCTTATATCGATTCTGCATAAAGGCATAGCCGGACCGATCACCGTCAATGGAAACCTATATAATAATAACATGCCGGCTTGGGGTGACGGGGCTCCTGTAGCCCTCAAGGACGAACAAATCGCCGCGATCCTTACCTACATCCGCAGCGAATGGGGGAATAAGGCAGATGCAATTCAGTTTGCTGATGTTGCCGCCAAGCGAAAGGAAATCGCTTCCCGCACCTCGCCCTGGAGCGAAAAAGAACTACTGGCGCTTCCCTCTGATCTTCCTCCCGCCTCAACTAAGTAAGAGAGGATTTTTTTCGGAGCCTTACACCCGGCCCTCAATTTAAAGGGACTCAGCCTACTGCGCTGGTTGAATTAGCTTCTGAAAATCCGGTTCTCCTTGAATCCTCTGAAACAAGGGTTCGGAACCAACCTTCTCCCGCATTGGCAATCCGCCGAGTCGGATCGCTTCCCTGAGGTATTGATAAAAGTCCGCTCGTTTCCCGGAAACCATGAAGAATTTGGCCATACCAAACTTTAATTCAGAATCGTCCGGAAGAATCTTCTCTAACTTGCGCGCATATTCTATGGCCTCAGGAACTCTATTCTGGATTGCGAAATAGTTCACAGTATCCCGCAGAACATCTGCGTTGGTGGGAAATGCCTTGGAGGCCTCAGAAACTAATCGGTCTGCATTCTCACGATTCCCCTGTTCGGCATATTTCGCAAGCAACTGCTGCAGGAGATTGGCATCTTTTGGATTCTCAACTCGTTGGGACTCCAGAGCATTGATCTCGGCTTTTAGTGCAATTCTTCGTTCCGAACTGGATAGAAGAGAAGTTAAAAGTCCATTATTCGGGTCTGCTTTGGAAGCTTTTGCCAGGATATCCCGTAACTCTTCAGCTCGGTTCTGTTGCATGAGGAGATCACTAAGATTGTTCAGGGTTTCAGAGTTTCCGGACCAGAGTTCCAGAGCCTGCCGATAGGCTTGTTCCGCTGCCTCCGGCATTTTCCTCCATTTGTAGATGTTCCCCCCGGTATTCCGGAGCTTTGAAAAAGATCGTTGGGCATCAATATCCTCTGCAAATCGTGGATTTTTTTTCAAGTGATCGATGTAATCCCTCCAATATTGCATGTCTCCCTTGACGATTTCAGGAGATAAAACCGGCACGGGATCTTTTTTAATCTCATAACAAAGCCCATGGGGAACCGCATTTGGGTACGACCATTCCATGGGAAAACTTTCTTCGACAAAGAAATGGCGCTGATCCTTATTACGCTGCCAGATCCATTCCCCCACCATCGAATTTAAGACGGTAGGATCCGCATTTGGATCCGGTGCTGCTGCGTTTTTCTGCCGGTTTTCAATTGCCGACTGATAAATCGCCATAATGTCCTCTTGTCGGGGCAATACCAAAGGGGCATTGGGATACTGCTTGTCACGACCGAGCCAACGTTCAATCCAGCTTTTTGGCTCCGGGCGGTCCGTTGAATAATGATTCCGAATATACTGATTGTAAAAGGCGTCTGCCAATGCGTTCTGGGTGATGATATAGAGGTCCCGCCGGTCAAAGTTGGGATCTCGTTTAAATTTCTTGGGTTCGAAACTTTCCGACAAGATCATGTACGTCGGGACAAATCGCCCCGGATCGGTTCCTCCAAAGACAAAACTGTTTTTGGGGAGATCGGCCAGCATGTCCCGACCATACATCCAGCCGAACCAGTGTTCTCTTTGGCTGCAAAAGTTGAGATTCTGCCTGAAAGAAAAGCCAGCTAGCCCAGCACCAAGAAGAAATGCGGCACCCCATCCAATCCTTTCCTTTTTTGTACAACGTTGGAGTGCCCATCCAGATCCAAATCCTGCCAGCAACACAAAGAATGCATGGGAGTAACCCAGATAAGGCATCTGAAGCAGCCAGGTCGCCTCGTCTGCACCAACCTCGGCAAAGGCCGGCTGAAGAAAACCAGAGAGAAGCAATCCGAAACCACAAATCCCAAGCCAGTCACGTACCGCTCTGGGAACTGAACCCAATGCAGCCACGGTTGCAACCAAGGCCAAGATTCCTAATGGGGAAAAATTAGCGACGATCTTTCGCCAGTATAGTTGCGCAAACTTTAAAAAGTTTTCCCGGAAAGAGTTTGGTATCGCCACACTAGCAGAAGGGGCTGGAGGATTCACCATTTCAGCTGGCGCAGATCCCATGGCGCGTCCGACTGTTTTAAGAAGCTGATCGGATAACTTCCCGTCATACTGACTGCGATTAAAAGAATAAAAGAACCCCTCCTTGGTGCTGGCAAAGCCCCAATTCATCGGGGGGTTCGTTCCGGATGCCAAGGGCATGTAAATATAAGGAGAAAGACCCAAGATGACTGCACCTAAAATTGCCACCCCAACTCTCCAATTCTGGAAACGGCGTTTCCACAAAAACCAAAAAAAGAACCCAGAAAGCACGCAAAGCAAAAAACGGACCGAAGCATGCCAAGAAGGGGGTTCTTGGGATAGATATCCGAAACCGAGATACACCAATGCTGCCGTTCCGCTTAGATAAAGAAGTCCTTCAGCCAAAAAGTCACGACGCCGAAGAAGCATCACCAAAACCGGAAGACAACTGAGCGCAATCGTAAGGTGGTGGTTACTCATTCCTAAGGCAAAAAAGAACACACCCCACGCCAACCCCATCGTCCATGCAGGATTCCTGACCCATCGGTAAATGACCCAAAGAAGCAACATGACACATAACACATGGGTGCCATACACCTCCGCAATTACGGCCTGAGACCACATCGAAACACTAAAAGCGAGAGCCAGAGACCAACCCACCGCCAAGATCTGTGCCAACCGGTCTGCTACGCCTGACCAGCGCATTGAGTTACAAAGGATCAGTGAGACCAATGCTGCAGCAACCGCCGTGCAAAATCCGGAGAAAAGATTCACCTCCCACGCTCCGTTCCCAAAAGGAAAGAGAGTAAAAAGATGAGAAAAGATCGTCCAGAGTGGGTACCCAGTCGGATGAGGGACTCCAACATGGATGGATGCAGCTAAAAACTCTCCGGAATCCAGCAACCCAACATTAGGTTGTGTGGTAAAAAAATATGTGCTTTGAGAAATAATCCAAACGATTCCAGCCGCTAGCCAGTCCTTCCGGTCGAAAGGCCATGCCCAAGATTCTGACTCCTTTCGGATTTCTAGGTTCACGAGTTTTGAATCTCCTGCCCTATCCACCAAGAATTCCATGTGGCGGGACTCCGCCCGCAGCAGAGACATACAACTCCAGTCAAAACTAGAATCCAGGCAGCAATTCCAAAGCCCAACGAGATGGAAACCCAAATAGGCGGCGCAAACCAGAAAAAAGCCTCTTTGGCTCCTGCAGGTATTCTTGCAGAAGAAAAAGCTAGCGCCGCCGGATGAATTTCAGCTTGTTGACCGTCAATCGAACAATGCCAATCCGGATGCCACGCTTGGGTCAAAGTTAACCAACCTGATTCACCTTGGAGCAGAATCCGCCACTGATCTGGCCCCTCCCTTTTATAACTATTCGGATTCGGTATTCGAAAAGGATTTCCTAGACGATCCCGAAAGGCTGCCGTCAATTCCACCTCTCCATTCGTTGGATTCATGATTCCAGCCAAGGTTGAATCCTGCATTTCAACGCCCGTCATCTCAACCGGAAGAAAATAGAGCCGAACGAGGCCCAGGTCAGCCCCAGCGAATTCATATTTGCGTGGAGGCACCGAAACGTAGTTTTTGGCAAAGAAATACGGAGCCAGGCAGTTGGGGTTCTCCAAAACCGTGAAGAATTCATTTTCAAAACAAACGGGGAAGATTTGCCGGAACGAGTTTTGCAGGGCTTCCGGGGTGTCCACATCTTTTCGGTCGATAAAGATGTACCTGACTCCTTGAAGGCTAAGGGATGTTTTCATTAACTCCACATTTCCGCCACCTGCATCTTGAATTGATCGAATCCCCTTGGACATGAAATACGCCTGAAAAGCTTCGGTTGAGATCGGCCGGCCAGACAACTGAGGAAGTTGCATGTAAAAATACCTTCCAGATAAAGGGAAGATCCCCCCCTCTTTTGTTTGGAACTGCAGAAACCGGGCAGTCTCTTGATAGGCTTCATAGGTTCCCGCCTCCAATTTGTTTTGAAAAAAACGACTGTAGTATGGCGCAAAATCCGCAACCGCCAAAAGTATCGTCACCCAAGTAATCCAAGGCCAACGTCGCTCCTTGGCTAGGATCGCAACGGAAATTCCAGCCAAGGCCGCAAGACAGAAGATCCCTCCTACCTGCCAAAAGGACCAAGGGCCCCGGATTGTACCTAGGACCGGAAGCATGGCGACCAGTTGGAATCCTGGAACCAAAAGTAAGACTGCCAAGGCAATCGCTAAGGTGGGCCACTTCCACCGGCCTTCAGGCCAAATCATGACAAGCAGCGTGACAGGCAGGGCTGTACTAACCCAAAATAGAGGCAAGACCCAGTCCTGAATGCCTTGTGCAGATTTAAGGAATTCGTTTACCCCGCCCACCATGCTTCGCGGACCGAGTGAAAACCAATGAACCATCAACAGCAGGCCCGCAAAGATTCGGAAAACAGGAAGTAGATTCGATTCGTCATTTCGGGGAAGTCGTAATCCCACCAACACTCCTGACACAGCAAGAACTGCACCGATATAGAACCCCCCTTCCTCCACTGTAAAATTTGGTGGCATCCCCATAAAGAGGAATCCATCCCGATTGAACCAGGAAAGTGCTGCTTTGATGGAAAAACTGGACTGCCACCCAACGAGTGGATCACTTGAAAAAAGGGTCATCCATGTGGCATCGCGAAGCCCCGGCAACTGCGGAAGAATCCCCAGCATCCCCCAGACTCCCACAGACACTCCGACGATTGGCGCAAATAACGCACGGGAATGCGGATTTCTGAAGTAGAGCCACCCCCCAAAACCCAGTGCCACAGGCAAAAAAACAAAGGTCAGCTTGTTGAAAGTCAGGCTCATGCCCGCGAGGGCCAACCCGAGGATAACCCCTCCCCTCCCGGATCCCCTCTTCGCAATTTCGATCAGGGCCCATCCTATTAATGGAGGATAGGGCATACAGAAGATGGCAGGCATATGCTCATTCCCTGCAAGACGAAGGGCTGCTTGGGGGCCCAAGGCATAAAATAGGGCACCGACCCAAGCTGCGCGGCGATCACCAGTGAGTTTACCCAAGAAGGCGGCCATCAATGATCCGGACAGGGCCAAGGAGAAAATACCCATGATCTTCCCGCCCACGATTGGACCAAATACTGATGCACCGATCAGTAGCCAGATATAGACAAGGGCGTTGCCCGCCTGAACTGCCGTGGGGGATCCTCCCAAATAATTCGGTGTCCACCAGGCAAAACCTTTCTTCATCCATATCAGATCTGCCAAGTCTTTTGCCTTCGCATAATTGGCCAAGAGTTCCTGATTTGACGGACCAATACCCAGCCATCCGAAAGACAAGACCCCCAAAAGGAAGAAAAACAATCCCGCCTCTGCGGGAAAATTCAGATTCTTTGCAGGCGTATACATTTGATGTTGAGGGTAAAGGCTGCCCCCTCATGAAACAAGGAATGACCGTCCATGATGAACGAGATCATGGAGTTCCAATCCCATATTTATATCCCACCCGCCGATTCTTAAGACAACCTCAATGAGGTAAACCCAACCCATCATGATTGAGGAGTTAAATAGAATTGGAAGCAATGCCTTTAACTGCTTTATAATAAAAGGGCTATGAAAGCAAAAATGGGCCTAAATCAGAATTTCAAAAGGCATGGTGCCCAGTGGGGACGAAAAAAAACCTGCCGTATTTTTTTATGTATTGCGGCGATCGTTTGGGGTCTTCTTTACCTACCAAATCTATCAACCACACCAAGATGGTACAGTGACGAAACGCAGACGTTGGGATGCGGACAGGATCTGGTTGAGGGAGTTTTCGCCAACCGAGCCGTTTTCAATACCTATATAAATCCACAGTTTTGCTATCAACCGGGTTACGTGTTTATTGTGGGTCTAGCCAGCAAATGGGGGGACCGCCAGATCGGTTGGCCAAGATTGATAAACTCCCTTTTGGCTCTTGGAATCGCTCTTACATCCATCACGGTCCTAGGTCGCCGAATCGGTTATACTTGCGGACTATTGATTGCCCTGATTTTTCTATCCTACGACCAGACCGTCATTCATTTTCGCTGGGTTTATGCCCACAATGCGGCCGCCCTTGGGGTTTTCATCTGCTTTGCATGCCAATGCCTAGGTGCCAGCCGAAAAAGAAGCTGGCAAAGTGGTTGGGGTTTAGCAATTGCTGCAGCATCGCATCCCCTAGCTCTCCATGCGGGTCTGGCGGCCATCTTAAATCGACTGAAAAAACCATCCACATGGCTGCCAACATTCCTACCCCCTCTTTTGGTCGGAGTTTTATGTCTGAGCCCTATTCTTGCCTGGAATTTTCATTGGTGGTGGGCCGATTTGCATGATTTAAAAGACTTCTACGAATCCTATTCCCGTGAAAATGGTTCAGGTTGGCAATGGCCGTTAAATTTGTACCGCTTCCTAACACAGGATGTACTTCATCTGTTCGCCGCTTTGGCTCTCATTCAATGCTTTTTCACACCTATCAGGCCGATTGCCCTTGGCGCCTTAGTGATTCTGGCTCTCCTAACCAAGAACCGCCAGAATCTCACCCTTTTTTATTATCAAGCAGTGGTGGTCCTTCCCCTGCTCATCAGTTGCCTAGGACACGGAATAGTTTTAATTCAAAGGAAGTTTCTTCGCCACCATCGATGGACTCGCTGGGTGCCCTTTCTATTGCCCTTTTTTCTTTTCATAAATGTGAGTCCCAAGGTTTGGGGAAACAGATTAGTCTCAAAAAATGATCCTTGGGTTGTTCAATCAGTTCAAGATCACCAAAATTCAGCTGATTGGTTAAATCAACACACAACGAAAGACGACCTTGTGATTTGCCACTGGAATATCGGGTGGCTTCTCCGATGCAAGAATGCGGACCCATTGATGTGTGTGGCCTGGGAGGGAATGACGACATCCACCTACGAAAAGGGATTACCCCGTGAACGCTTCCGATATGATGCAGATATTCGTCAGGCCAGATTTCTTGTTTTAACAGACATCGACCGAATCTGGTCCTTAGGGCAGCCAAACGTTCAGTCGATCTTTAATGAGAAGAATCTGTCCGGTTGGAGACCTGTTTTTCAGAGTGGGACATGCCTGATTCTGGCTCCTCCAAACATTTCGGTTGAAGGACGATAGCCGCTTGGATCCAAAGATCACTCGGGCCGTACTCATATGAAATAACCCCCAATCCGGCCAAGCTTGCAATCTCTTCGACCTCTTGACGCGAAGATAACAAGCTTGGTTCAGGAGGATGAAGTGCCTCGTTTCGCCCAAAGAACCCGCGAACAACTGTCGCCAGACGCAAAATAAATACAGATGGCGCTCTCCGGTGAGGCCAAAAAACAACTACTCTCCCCGAAGCGGCAATACTTGCCTTCATGTTTTTCAAGATCGCAACAATTTCCTTTTTGGAGAAGTGCTCCACAAGACCCAGGGAGTAGATACCCGCCATTTGAGGACTCAAGGATGTCTTGAGTATGTCCCCAAATCGAACCTCCGAACTTGGAAAGTTCTTTTGGTATAACCGCCGCGCCTCGTCTGATATATCCACACCCACAATGTGAAAAGAGCTAGCAACTAGGGCATCCACTTCGCCCCCGCCACATCCGACATGATAGAGCTCGTCCCCCGCATTAAAATGACTCTGCAAAATGCGACTCAATCGCTTCACGATAAAATACTTACGATAAATCGAAGCCAAATAAGCATACCAATGTCGCCCCCTGCTTTCACCAGCTTTCCAATAGTGATCCCAGCCGCTGGCATCATTCGAGGCGCCTTCGACTGAATATGGCCGCAAGTACAGTTGGATTAGAACCCTCAGGCTTCCGAGTGCCTGTTGCAGATTTAGTTTGGATTCTCCGTACACACGTTTGGGCAGATGAATGGCGATTTCCCTGCAGGCAAGGGCAGACCTGCGCGCAACCACGAGGCTCTCAAAAAAGAATGCATAACCGTCGGATTCAACTTGGCGCCATATTTCTCGGGGTATCAGATTAAGTCGATACAAACGGAAAGCCCCTGTGGCATCCATCGGAAGCTGAAGAAGTCGAGACGTCAACCAATGGCCAAAATGGGTAAGAAACTTTCTCTTAAGGTTCCACTCGGACAAGGAGTGAGAATCAAGGAAACGTGAGCCCACCACTAGGGGTATGTCAATGGACTCCGAGAACAGGCGAGGAATATCTTCTGGCTGATGAGAAAAGTCACAATCGAGTGTGACAAGTGCCTCATAAGAATGTTCATATGCAAACCGAAGAATGTCCTTGTGTGCGGATCCGATACCCAGTTTCGATGGACGATGAATCACTTTGATAGATGAATATTGAGCCGCAATCCGATTCAGGACCTCTTTTGTGCCGTCATCCGAGTTGTCATCCACGAAAAGCAGATCAAAGGAGAGTGGAAGTTTAAGGAGCCTCTCCACCATGGGTTCCACATTCCTGACTTCATTCAGGGTGGGTATGCCTACCAGAAATCTGTTCATGATATCTCCCGAAAGTCTCGTACCAAGCGCTCCGCCAATTCCGGGAGACATAAACTCGGTCGACAACCTGTTTTCTTGAGCAGTTTCGATGCATCTCCCACATATCTTCTTTTCGGCTTGGTAAGCAAATCAGGTTTCGAGACCACATGTCGTTCCCAGTCCAAGCCAAAGCAGTTAAAAACTGCTTTGGCAAAATCACGCACACGAGCCTGATGACCGGTTGCCACGATAAAATCATCCGGCTCATTTAGTTTCAGAACATTTCGCATGCTTTCCGTGTATTCAGGTGCGTACCCCCAATCACATATCGACTCAGGGTCCCCAATTTGAATTGAGAAACCTGGATCTATGGCAGCCGAGTGAGCTGCGAGAAGAAGCTTTTTAGAGAGAAAGGTTGGCGAACGAAAGATAGACTCATGTGGGTATAAAATGAGATGAGAAACATGGAGTTGATGCTCCTGGCGATAATACCGCCCAGCCTCCATTCCAGCCAACTTACTGCATCCGTAAGCACAGGTCGGACACATTGGTGTATTTTCGTTTTGAGGAACAACGGATGGATCTCCAAATACATGTGCTGAGGAAGCGTAGAGAACTCGTGCCCTTGGAAGGTGATAGCGCACAACTTCAAGAACATGTACCCACCCTTCCAGATGAACCCGAAAACTTTGGATCCATTCCGAGGAAATGGAAGTCGGTTTCTCCTCACTCGAACGATGGTGTGCAGCGAGATAATAAATTTCATCCGGCTGTTCTTTTACTAGAAAAGAACTCAAGTCCCCACCTGAAAGCGGACTACTAGGATCCAGACGATTAACCCGCATGACCTGCTGTCCAGAGGACTCAATCTGCGCAGCCAGAATTCTGCCATCCTGCCCCCCTGCCCCAAAAATAACGGACTTCATCAGGCCGTCACGATTTCAATCTCCGGCATGGGAAAGATCATTCTCCCCCCTCGTGCCAAATAACCCGCTTCTTTCCTAAGGATGAAATCTCGGAAATGCCAAGGCAGAACCAGATAATAGTCCGGATTTCTCCGAACACCTTCATCCTCCGAGATGATGGGAATATGACTACCGGGAGTGAAACAGCCGTATTTAAGAGGATTTACATCCACAATGGCTTCTATGTCACGAGGACCAAGGCCACAGAACTGCAATATGACATTTCCTTTCGTTGAGGCCCCGTAACCAAAGATTTTTTTTCCGTCCGCACGAAGGGATGAAATCAGCCGTCGAAGAGATTCGCGATGATGGAAGACCCGATCTTCAAAGGCCCGAAAAGGTGCTGGCGAACAAAGCCCAAGGCGATCTTCCTCAGCTAACAGCCAATCAATCATCCGTTGGTCTCTCGACAGATTGGTTTTCCCCTTAACTGCAGTGACGGCAAAACTACCTCCGTTCGTAGAATTCATTAACACCTCGATGGGCGTCAATTCTGCTTTTTGAAGAATTTTAAGAACAGGCTGGAGCGAGTAGTATTCAAGGTGTTCATGGCAGATCGTATCATAAGAGTTTTGGCGCAACATTGTAGGCATGTAGGATTGCTCAAAGTGCCATACCCCTCCCTCTGGGAGCAGATCAGCGACTTCTTGTGCAAATTGATTCGGATCCTCAAGATCGTAAAACATTGCAATTGAAGTGATGAGTCGAGGACGCTTGTTCCCAAGCTCCTTCTGCAATGCTTCTTTAGAAAAGAAATCGGATACCAGGCGTATGCCTGAAGTGTAAAAATCACGGTACTTTTCTGCAGACGGATCAATTCCAATCCTTTGAAGACCGGAGATTTGGTAAGCCTTGAGCAGTGTTGCATCACTACTTCCAATGTCCACGACTACATCGCCGCCCTGCAAATCCACCATCCGCTCCAACCGCCTAGCTTTGGCGTTAAGATGCTCAACCATAGAGGCATTAAGCCCTGAGCGATACCCGTATCCTTCGCCATACATTTCGGAGGGATTAAAAGAGTGGTGCAATTGAAGCAGTCCGCTCGTAGGACACCATACAAGCTCCAAAGGAGCACAGGTAACGGCTGTCTGCGTTGTCTTTGGGAAAACGCCTGTAAGGGCCTGATTCCCGAGATTCAAAACAGATATAAGATTTGAATCTCCCGATATGCGACATCGCGGAATGACCCGACAAGCAGCTGAATTGATAGAATTCACTAAATCAAAGGAGCAGAAAAGCTTCCAGACAAAGGAAGCGCCATGGTCTCCATGCACAGTTTCTCGGATATTGGATAGGCTCCATCAACATGATCAAAGCAGGCCTGTTCATGCATCGCTCGCGGGTAATAAACCTCGGTCTGAATGCTGACTGCGGCCAACTTCTCTTTTAAGGCATCGCGATTCCCAGGTCCTGTGACCCGAATCACAAACTGATTCCAAGTGTGCTCACCCTCTGCGGAGTGACAGGAAAAAGGCAGAAGAACAGTGCCCGGCTTCACATCCTTGGCCCCACCAGTTCCTCGGCATACACATGAATCAAGAGGCATGATGGCGCTCCACTTATCCCGCAACCCCGCAAGAAGCTTTTCCGCACTCTGCCTTCTTTTCCTTAAGGCTGAATTCAAATGCCTCAACTTGACTCGAAGAAATGCCGCCTGAAGCTCATGAAGCCTAAAATTCCCGCCGATCATTTCATGGAAGTATTTCTGCTTGGCCCCGTGAACACGCAGTTTACGAATCTTTTCGGCGAGTGAGGCATCCTTCGTGGTGATCAACCCTCCTTCCCCCAGTGCCCCCAGATTCTTTGTGGGGAAAAAGGAAAAGGTTCCTATGGTGCCCATGGTCCCCGCCTGACGCCCCTTATCTTTAGCCCCAAGAGCCTGGGCTGCATCCTCAATCACCGGAATCCCGTGCTTTTGGGCTGCAGTCAGAATCGGATCCATATCCGCACACTGACCAAAAAGATGAACAGCAATGATGGCTTTGGTTTTCGGCCCGATTTTCGCCGCAACCTGATCCGCCCGGAGGTTGTAACAACACTCCGCGCTATCCACAAAAACCGGCTTGGCACCCAAGCGGGCCACCGCGCCAGCTGTGGCAAAAAATGTGTAGGTCGGACAAATAACCTCATCCCCGGGCCCCACTCCCACCGCTTGGAGAGCCAACAACAAGGCGTCTGAACCATTCGAAACACCGACCGCGTGCGGCACCCCAATCCATGCCCCAATCTCACGCTCAAAGCCCTCCACTTCAGGCCCTAAAACAAAGCGTCCGCTATCCAGAACCCTTTCAAAGGCAGACTGCAACTCCCCCCGGTAAGGAGCATGTTCGGCAACCAAGTCCAACATCGGAACTTTCATAAACTTCCTATTCTACCTTTTTGACCCAAGAATTCGACCCCTAAAACAACCCAAAGCCTAGTAAAGATACGGGGTTGCATTATTGATGGTTTGATATCGTATCGCCGGATCATTTCTCAGAATTCGCCGAGCAAAGGAGGAGACGGTTGATGCGGGAATGGCTTGAAGACACTGATTATCCGAACAGTCAGAACGTTTGTGGTTATACGCCATGATACAAGGACTGCATTGGTAAAAGCTATAAAGGATAAGGCACTTCCCCAGAGATCCATAGACGAACGGGGAATCCGTGCTGTAGAGGGCCAGAGTTGGTGTGTCGGTCATGGCAGCAAAATGAACCGGTCCGTTATCGTTACTGATCAAAAGCTTTGCCCCGCGGAGTAGCTCGAAAAGTTCATCCATCGTCGTGCGGCCCGCCAGCGAAACCAATCGGTCGCTCTGAACGAGGTGCGCCAACTTCTCACAATTCGGGATATTGTCCCTCGTACCGATCATTCCCACGCGATACCCGGGAAATTCATGAAGAATTTCCTTAAGCGTCTCTCCCAACCGATCCAGCGGATAATTCCGGACGGATAGATTTGGACCCACATCCGGTGCCACCAAAAGATAAGGGTTGGACATGAATTCGGGGATTTTCATCCTTAATTCCGCCAAGACATTCGGTTGAGGTTGATACGGGGCAAGAACAAGCTCCTCCACGGTGAGGTTGTTTTTGTACTGCGGAAAATCCCTTGAATCACCCAAAACAGTCTTCGTCAACGCCAGGAAGTTTTTGGCGATGTGGGTGTTTTGATTGAAATGACATCCCGAATTATAAATGGATCCCCGATATAGCCCCTCGAGGTGATATCGTAAAAAACCACCCTTTACTCCTGCCTTGATAAAAAAACTGAAGATGGCGGTGATTCTAAAAAAAAGCTCAAAATCGATCACGGCATCGATTGGAATCCTGTTGAGAGTCCGCAGAACCTGCAGATACGACCATAAGAAGGAAAAGACCCCATCCTCCTTTAAGGCCAAAACCCTGGAAGGTTCCAATTCCCCGATTTTCATCCAAGAAGAACGGATGCTTTGCGTCGTAAGAACGAAAATCTTCGCCTCTGGGAATCGGCTCCGAATAAACCGGATAGACGGAGTCGTCATGATCGAGGCACCCATCTCAAAGAGTTCAATCAAGAGGATGTTTCTGAGGGGCATCCGCTTGGTTTTCTTGACAGATAGTCGCCCTAAAATGGATAAAATCAGGCACGCAAAGGAGCCAATATAGCGATCCATCCATCGTATCGAGGGAGAAGAGGTCATGACCGGTTAACAATAACTCTAGGCAATCCTTTCAAGGATTGAACCGTAAAAATACATACACGCGGGATTGCTCTTCTGGTTGCCTCGGGGCATTTTGCGGTATGTCTGGAACATCCAATGGCCGCTTCTTGGTTCACGGGGGAAACCCTATCCGTGGAGAAATCGAACCCCAAGGCAACAAGAACGAAGCCATGCCACTGATGGCCGCAGTTTGCCTGACGGAGCAACCTGTCACCCTTCAAAACATCCCCCAAATCGACGATGTCAGATTAATGGAGAAGATTCTCAATGACCTCGGACTTGTTTCGAAGGAATCGGAGTCATGCAACGTCCGACGTAGCCTGACCCTTCAGGCAAAAGAAACCCCTAAATCGACCATTCATCCTGAACTAGGTTCTCGTCTGCGAGGGTCGGTCACATTGGCTGGCCCCCTTCTCGCGCGCACAGGCGAAGTCACACTTCCACGCCCTGGCGGAGATCGAATTGGACGCCGTCGCCTCGACACCCACTTACAGATTTTCTCCGCCTTGGGCGCCCAGATCACCGACATACGGGACGGGATTCAGATCAAAGCGAAAAAACTCAAAGGAGCCGATATCCTGATGGATGAAGCCTCCGTTACCGCTACGGAAAATGGCCTATGCGCCGCTGTTATGGCCGAAGGAGTTACTGTCCTTCATAATGCGGCCAGCGAACCCCATGTTCAGGCTCTCGGCAATCTCCTCAACGCGATGGGCGCAAAAATCTCAGGCATCGGAACCAACACCCTGACGATTGAGGGCGTGAAATCCCTCAAGGGTGCCACTCACCGGATCAGTGCCGATTACCTGGAAGCCGGATCTTTCCTCGCCTTGGCCGCCGTCACCGGGGGTGAACTGAAGATCAAGAACACTGCCCCCCAAAACATGCGGATGATCCTTCAGACCTTCAACCGGCTGGGAATTCGGACCGAAGTAAAGGGCGAAGATATTCTTGTCCCAAAAAATCAATCCCTCGAGGTTGAGAAAGAGTTTGGCGGGGCAGTTCCCCATATTGCTGATGCTCCTTGGCCCGGTTTTCCCGCCGACATGACCTCTGTCGCAGTGGTGACCGCCACTCAATGCAACGGAACGGTCCTGATTCACGAGAAACTATTTGAATCCCGACTATTCTTCGTCGACGGCCTGCTCGAAATGGGAGCTCGTATTATTCTTTGCGATCCTCATCGTGCGGTCGTCCTTGGATCCGACAAACTTCGTGGGGCAAAATTGGCCAGCCCCGATATTCGGGCCGGAATGGCCCTTCTGATTGCCTCTCTTTGTGCCGATGGAGAATCCGAAATCCGAAACATCAGCCAGATCGACCGCGGCTTCAGCCGGATTGAAGAGCGCCTCAAGTCCCTTGGAGCTCAAATCGAGCGTCGGTAGAAAACTCACCCCAACGGGACCGCTACCCTTTTTCGACCACGAAAACAGCTCACCTCCCGATACCCCACTTCTTTCACGAGGGATACCGCGCGGTCAAACTCATATCCTACTTCCTGGGGGGCGTGAGCATCGGAAGAAATTAAAACAGGGATTTTCCTCCGAAAGGCCTCTTCGATGAAAATCTTGGATGGATAAATCTCCATCACCTCTTTTCGAAGGCCTGCCGTACTTACTTCCATGGCAACTCCCGCCGCCTCGATCGCATCCAGGGTTTCCCGATAATAGGGGCGCAAATCCCCTTTGGGGCGATGCCCAAACTTCTTCACCAAATCCGGGTGAGCCAGGAAATCAAAAAGTCCGCTTTGAGCGGCTTGAGTCATCGCCTTGAAGTACTTCGCCCATACCTCCTCCACGGGTTGATCTTTCCATCGGGCCAGTTTGAGGGGGTTATCCACGTCCCAATCGGGTGTGATGTAATGCACCGCACCGATGAAGTAGTCGAAATCGGCCATTTGTGCCAATTCGCGAATCCACCCCTCTTTTCCAGGCAAATAATCGCACTCCAATCCAAGCCGAATCGGCAATTTTGGAAATTCTGCACGAGCTTCCCCCACGAAACGCAGATACTCAGGAAAATCGGATAAATCCATCCGCCAATCATCAAATTTTGCGGGCATGGGGTTATGTTCGGAAAAGCCAATCTCCTGGAGGCCTTTTCGGACGGCTTCTGCCGCATACTCCCGAGGATGCCCCGTCGCGTGACCGCATAAGGGAGTGTGCATGTGATAGTCAAAAAGCATTCCTCATTACTAACTGCTTCCCGATCTTCACCAAAGCCCGATTTCACTTTTTAATCCACTTCCCAAAAGCAAATCATAAGCATATGTCTATTAGAGGCTTGCACATTTTCTTTGGTATTCTGGAATATTCATACCGAATCGTTTAACGGGTGTTTTCAAATTTTTGGCCAGAGATCAGGGGAGATAGGGTAGCGTTGATCACAGCAGCATGTTTTGGCATCATCTGTCTATGCCTTCCCACACAAAGCTTCGTATTTCCCCGGACCTGCTCCGTCCCGCGCTTAGGCGCTTCCAACAACTCCGAATTCTTATCGTGGGGGATTTGATGCTGGACGAATTCATCTATGGCCGGGTTTCCAGGATTTCCCCGGAAGCTCCAGTCCCAGTCGTCCACGTGGAGAAGGAAAGCGCCTACCCCGGAGGGGCCGCGAATGTGGCCAGAAATCTGGCCTCCCTTGGCATTCACGCCGAATTAAGCGGCGGCATCGGCCAAGATGAAACGGGCCAACAACTCCTGCATCTTCTTCGTCACGGAAAAATCGGCGTCTCCGGGATATGCCGTTCGGGCAAATTCCCGACAATCCGAAAAACCCGTATTCTTGCACGTCAACAGCAAGTGGTTCGAGTGGATCGGGAAGAACCCAACCGACTCACCCCAAAGGAACGGGACGCTGTCCTCCGGAAGGCTCTGCAGGTCCTCCCCCGG
Organism: Verrucomicrobia subdivision 6 bacterium; assembly: GCA_947442065.1. GTDB lineage: Bacteria > Verrucomicrobiota > Verrucomicrobiia > Methylacidiphilales > Verrucolacustridaceae > Verrucolacustris. The sequence goes on from CANEUY010000002.1 coordinate 46,528, forward strand.
TGTGACGCCATGATTCTGGAGGATTACGGAAAGGGGCTCTTTGACCAACCCTTGGTGGATGCCCTCCTCAAAGCGGCCCATGCAAAAAAAATCCCGACAGCCATCGACCCCAACATTAACAATCCACTGCAATGGAATGGGGCCACCTTGGTAAAACCCAACCGGACAGAGGCATTTGGGGCGCTGGGACAGCCCGATTCTGCCAATCCCAAAGATTGGATTGCCGCAGGGGAAGAACTTCTTCTCAAATGGTCCTGCGAACATCTTCTTCTCACCCTGGGGGAACACGGGATGATTCTCTTCCAACCCCACCAAAAACCCTATGCCATCCCGAGCCGGGCCCGCGAGGTCTACGATGTTTCTGGTGCGGGAGACACGGTCGTCTCCCTTCTCGCTGCCGGATTGGGCGCCGGCCTTCGTGGGGATCTCTCGGCCGAGATCGCCAACCTCGCCGCCGGGATTGTTGTAGGGAAACTGGGGACTGCGACGGTCACGTCCCAGGAAATTATCGAGGCGTCCCGGAATCATGGGTAAAGGAGCCGTTTTTCTCGATCGTGACGACACTCTGATCGAAAACGTGCCTTATCTGGGGGATCCTTCCCTCGTTAAACTTATGCCAGGCGCGATGGAGGCCATAAAGGCACTTCGCCTTAGCGGCTTCCCTTTGGTCATCGTTTCCAACCAATCCGGCGTAGGCCGCGGTTTGATCACCAAAGAACAGGTTCGATCCGTCGATGCGAGAATGGAGGAACTCCTGGGCGGACGAGGAATCTTCACGACCTACAAACACTGTTATGCTGCTCCGGGCGACCCGTACGACGAACACAGAAAGCCCTCCCCCCTCATGTTGCAGGAAGCTGCCGAAACCCATGGGTTTGATCTTCTCCAGTCCTATATGGTGGGAAACCGTCTGAGCGATATACAGGCAGGCGACCGAGCTGGATGTAAAACCATCCTTCTACATCTCCGGGTGCCGCCCGATGAAGAACAAGAGTCAATCCGCCTAGCCTCCTTCACCGCCAAGGATTGGCCCTCCGCATGTGATTGGCTTTTGCAGTCAAAACGAGCCGATCAATGAATTCCCCCAAAGTCATCGCGGTGATTCCAGCCCGCTATCACTCCACGAGGTTCCCGGGAAAGCCCCTCACCCTGATTTCCGGGAAACCCCTTCTGCAGTGGGTCTGGGAGGAGGCCAAAAAGGCAAAATCCATTCAAAGAGTCATCATCGCAACGGACGACGCCCGGATCGCGGAAGCCGCTAAAAAATTCGGCGCTGAGGTCAAAATGACAAGAACGGATCACCCCTCTGGTACCGACCGCATCGCCGAGGTCGCGAAAGGGTTCGAGTCGGACTGGATTCTAAACATTCAGGGAGATGAACCCCTCATTGAAGGAACCTTTCTCGACCAGTGGATCAGCGGTTTGAATCCTTCTTTTGGGATGGCTACGGTGGCCACACCTCTTCCCGAAGTCTTGGATTTACAGCGCCCCGATGTTGTCAAAGTTTCCTTTGATACTCATGGGCGGGCTCTGGGCTTCCAACGCAAAGTTTCCATGGAAAAGGCTCATGAATGGGCCCACCAACATGTAGGCCTCTATGCTTACACACCAGCTACCCTACGAACATTTGTATCCCTCCCCCCTAGTCCGGGTGAAAAAAGCGAACGATTGGAGCAACTCCGCGCACTCGAGAACGGGATTGCGATTCAAGTGCTGGCGCTTACCTTCGTCTCCGTTGGTGTGGACACGCCGGGGGACGTGACACGCGCGGAACGGGCCCTGGCAGAACGCGCCAGAACTGTCTCCAAATGAAATACATCTTTATCACAGGCGGGGTAATCAGTTCCCTGGGGAAAGGCCTAACGGCCGCAGCCTTGGGAACTTTACTGGAAAGGCGTGGCCTAAAAGTCGGGCTCATGAAATTCGATCCCTACCTCAACGTCGACCCCGGAACGATGAG
>CANEUY010000003.1 GCA_947442065.1 Verrucomicrobia subdivision 6 bacterium
GAGTCCGACCTTCTCGGGAACCGCGGAACGACCGGGGATGTCCTGCAAACGGCGAAAAACGCGGAAACCATCGGAAAAGCCTACGAACAGGTTGAGCAGATCGAACGGGATGCTGACGAACAGTTTGCTTCAGCCGATCGGGCGGAAGAGTTAGGAGACAAGGAGGCCGCACAGGCTGCCCGAAATCTTGGAAAAGAAAAACAGATGGAGGCCAAACGCCTCCGGGATGAAACAGACCAGCGGGGCGGCGAGGCCAATGCCAACTCCATCAAGTACTTTGATCAGGCACTCAAGATCTATCAGGATTTCGTAAAGGAAAACCCGGACGACCTCCATAAAACGGAAGCCCAGTACAAGGTCGGGGAGATGTATGAACATCTCGCGAAATATTGGGACGCATACAAGGCCTACAAGAAGCTCGTCGAAGAATCGACCGCCAACCAGTACTGGGATCTGGCCATCGAGCGCATGTTCTCCATCGGAAACGTCTATCTTGCCGGCCAGCACCAGATGATGTGGAAAATTCCCATGCCGGCCGACATGAACAAAGTCGTGGAGATTTATCAAACGATCATCCGCTCTGCCCCTTTTGGCCCCTATGCCCCGCTCGCTACCTTTTCCTGCGGATTGGCCCGTGAGAAACAGAAGAAATGGCCCGAGGCTGTAAAGTTTTATGAGGATATCTTGGACAAGTATCCCAAAAATGACCTGATCGACGATGCCCAATACCAAATCGGCTACGTCTGGATGAAGGCTGCCCGCCAACCTGAGTACGACCAAACAGCCGCCCAAAAAGGGATCGAAGCCTTTCAGGATTATCTGGCTCGGTTTAAGCGGAGTGACAAGACGGAGCAGGCCTCTGAAAATATTCAAGTCCTTCAACAACGCCTCAGTGGAGGATCTCTTTCGGTAGCCCGGTTTTACGACAAAAGCGGCAATTATCCCGCAGCCCTGGTCTACTACAATGAAGTCATCACCCAAACTCCGGACTCCCCCCAGGGGCAAGAAGCCCGCCAACGGAAGCGGGCGCTTGAGGAAAGCATTTCAGAGGCAAAACAGCAGGCCGCGGACCCAAATAAGGCGAAAATCAGTTTTAGATCGAATCCCCAACCCCAACCCGATAGAGTTCCGAATCCATGAACTGTATCGCACTAGGCCTCCTTTCATTGGTTTTGTCCTCCTGCGCAAGCTACAAGATGGGGAGCACCCCTAAAGCCGAGGGCCTGACAGACGTCCGGGTCCTTTATATCCCGACCGTTCAAAATGAAACCGATGAGACGGCTGTGCCTGGAATCGTCACGAATGCCCTTCTCCAGGAAATTGATCGAGAAGGCACCTTTCGTCATGCCAGGAAGGACGAGAGTGATGCCTCCCTTGAGATCACTGTCAAAAAGATCGAGCGCGTTTCAATCCGCCAATCCACCGAACAGTTCCTGACCTCCCTTCAGTACCAGCTGATTCTCACCTTGGAGTACCGTCTTTACAACATGAAGGAAAAGAAGGAAATCATCCCTCCGACCCAAGTGAAAGGAACCACCACCTTTTTCGTCCAGGGCGACCAGACCGAATCACAGCGGCAAGCGCTCCCCCCCGCGGCCATCAGTGCCGCCCAAAATCTCGTCACCGCGATCAGCAGTCGCGGTTGGTAATCACTTGTTCGGACTCATCCCCTCTCGAACATCCCTCAGAACCCCGTCCACTGCGTCGACTCGGATCAATCCCATCCGGGGGTACTCGATATCGAGAATGACATAGCAGGTCAGAGTGATGGAGATAATGAAAAGCACGATATGGAGCCAACTCCGTTTCTCAAATGCCGCCATTTGGTATCCCACAAGAACTGCACTCACTAAGGCCATCACCAACAACATCCCGTAAATGACCACGGGAGGATGAAACTGAAGAACGGCCGTGCGGGTGTTGGTGATATCGATCATGCTGTTAAGAGCTGGCAGTAATTGCATTCCCGCCAAAGTATTAGGGCTTTTCGCAACGCTTTGGGTCGCCTGACCCCAGATCTCGGCCTGAAGGATTTGGGTCCGTTCATACTCTGCTAAGGCCGCCTGCATGTCGGGAATCAGTTCGTAAGTCCTGATTCGGGAATCGATGTAATTTCGGAATAAGTTCCGTAGAGGCTCCTGATCCGGAGCAGGAATTAGGTCCAGACGAAGATAAGCGGTGCCAATATCGTTCGCCTCTTCGACAATCAGCTTCCGCCGCTCGTCAAAACGGGAAAGAGCCGAAGAAAAAGTAAAGGCGATCAGGAGCCCAAAAAGCGCAAAGATCGGTCCGTCGATCACTCCTAAGGTATCCAGAATCTTTCCATGCACGCTTCGCAGATGCGATTTCCCAATCCGTACCCCCAACTCGAGCATGCCATACATGCCGAAACCCAAAGCCAGAATCAGCGGGAGGGGCAGCGCGAAAAGCGCCTGAGGCTCCCGGTGAAATATCGTAATGGCCAAAAAGCTCAACTATCTCTCCGGTTGCAGATGGGCATCCACATCCTCATTGATCTTATCGAAAAGCTCATGAAGGGCGATGAAGTCCGGGCCCTTCACATTCCAATGGGCCTGCTTGCATTGCGTCTGAAGGTCAATCGAGTCAGCCAAACGGGCATTCAATAAGGGGATCATCTTTTCCCGAAGATCCGCAGAGAGATCATTCTTGGTGGAATAAGCTTTGGATTGGCTCATGAAAAGATCATCAAAGAAATCATCCTTCGAGTCAAACCACGGCCTACCAATTTGAAATCGGGCCTTTGGGGACAGGAATTTCCGATCTCTCCACATCCACATCCCCGGCGAAAACAGCCTGTAATTTCGAGGGCGCAAACTTTTCCAGCAACTCTCCCTCTTCATTCACGAACTGCTTCCGCCACCCCCGATATTCTCCAAGCGCCTTTTCATAGTCCGAACGATTCGAAATTCTTACTGCCGCTTTTTTGAACTCACTGGAAGGACCAAACCTCCGCGCATACCAAGGAATCACTTTACGGAAAAGAACGCATCCCCGTTCCTCTCCGAAGAACTCAATGTTCCGCTCCAGATGCCGGGTCATGACCTGGATCCTCTCCTCAAAATCGGGCTCGCTCATCAATTCCCCCTTTTGCAGGAAGTGTGCCGTCGCCCGGAAGATCCATGGATTCAGAAAAGCACCGCGCCCCACACTCACCCCCGCACAACCTGTTTCCTCCATCATCCGTTTCGCCCCCTCCGGGGTGGTCACGTCTCCGTTTCCGATGACCGGAAGCTTGACGGCCGCAACAACCGACGCAATGCCCTCGAGACTTACCCTTCCGGCGAAACCTTGCTGGCGTGTCCGCCCATGAACAAAGATCGCCGATATGCCCGCCTCCTCCAGTGCTTTCGCCAGGTCAGGCGCCGTCAGATTTTTCTCGTCCCATCCCAACCGCATTTTGGCTGTGACGGGAATTTTTACCGCCTCCACCATTCCTTTCACCAGTTCCGCAGTCTTGCCCAATTCGGTCATCATAGCCGAACCCCCACCCACCCTGCAGACCTTCCGCACCGGGCAACCCATGTTGATATCGACGGAGTTCGCCCCCAAATCCTCACACTTCATCGCTGCATCCCTCATTTCGGATGCCACCGCTCCAAAAAGTTGAATCGCCCAAGGCCGATCATCCGGCGATGTCGCCACCAGTTCCAGAGCCCGCCGATTGTTTTCCAAAAGGGAACGCGCATTCACGAGATCCGTCGTCGCCAATCCGCACCCTCCCAGTTCACGAACGACCCGACGAAACGGAAGGTTGGTATACCCTGCCAACGGCGAAAGGCAGAGGGGCGTCTCAAGCTCTAATGATCCGATTTTCATTTTCACGGAATCAGTTCACTGAGCTTCCACAACCGTCGGGAAGCCTCGATGTTCCTAGCTGCGAGGGAAGGCCTTGTTTCCTTGCGATAGGCGTAATACCCCCCCTGTTGGGGTCTGTCTTTTCGGCTCGCCAACCAGACCGCCGTATCGGCTCCCTGCTCATTCGTTTTCCCAAAAAGTCTTTTCAGCCAAAGAAAAGCCCACCCTGTCACCCCTCGGTTTTCGTCCCCCAAAGCGGAATTCACCAGTCCGGGATGGACAGCGCAAATCCTAATCTTTGATTTTTGCAACCGCCTACCTTGTTCCGCCACATACAAAAGATTGGCCAGTTTGGTCAGGCAGTAGGCCCTCCAACCATCCCAACGGGATTCGCCATGAAGATTATTCCACTGCACCCGCCCCCAACGATGGGCTTCGGAAGCTGTGCAGATCACCCGCGGATCCCTGCTCTTTTTTAACAAAGGAAAAAGGGCCTGGGTCAGATCGAAATAAGCCAGGTGATTCATTGCCCAAGTCCGCTCGTTTCCCTCACGGGTTGTTTTCCGTTCAGTGAAATAGCCCCCCGCGTTATTCCAGAGAACATCCAACCGGACTTCCTCTTGATTTAGTTTTTTTGCCAAAGTTGCCACTTGCCGACGGGAGGTCAGATCGGTCTTCGCGGTCTTCACCCTACCCGCACCCATTTTGCGGCAGGTTACGGATACCTCCTTCAGGCGCCCGGGGTGCCGTCCCACCAGAATCAGATTCGCCCCCATTCGAGCCAACGCAAGAGCTCCGGCACGACCAATCCCACGCGTTGCGCCGGTGATCAGCACCACCTTGTTCTTCATCGACGGAAGTTTGGAGGTCACTCATTCGTTATAGAGAAAATCTGCCGATTGGGTAGGACTGCCTTTGACAAACAACGATTCATACTTGGAGCCATGGGGATTCGAACCCCAGACCTCCTCAATGCCATTGAGGCGCTCTACCAACTGAGCTATGACCCCTTGATCAAAAAATTTCCGCTTCACGGAAATGTCTTACAGAATGCCACAACAAGGATCATTAAGAAATAGTTTTATTGAGGGGATTTTCCGTAAGGTTTTGTGTGAACGCTATGCCCCTTAATCCAAGACTCTCCACATTTATCGCCGGGGAAAAAGAAAGTTGGATCATTCAGGAAGTCCGAGCCGTCCCGGGAGAAGGACTCCCCCTGGCGAAAAAACTCGAAATCATGGAGGGGGGGGTCGCCGGATCCACCCGTTGCTGCCGACTGCACCTTGAAAGGACTGAGCAGTCATGAGCGGTACACCAATCGAGACGAAAAGAATTAGCTAATCCACATTCAACCTGGCTTGGGACGCCCCGAAGCGACCCGAGCTGCCCTGATCCCGATCCGCAAGAGCCCCCAGTGGTGGGCCATGACCCAAGACGAGAGGCAAAGGATCTTCACCGAACAATCGCATCACACGGCCATTGGAATGAAATATCTTCCGGCCGTTGCTCGGCGACTTTATCATTGCCGTGATCTGGCCGTGCCTCAACCCTTCGATTTTTTGAATTGGTTTGAATTTGCCCCATCGGAATCACCCGCCTTCGATCGTTTACTCGAGGAGTTGAGGTCGAAGCCTGAATGGACATTTGTTGAGCGGGAAACCGAAATTCGCCTGATACGCGCGGGCTCCTGATCGGCTCTCAAGTTTCAACATGGCCAAAGCCTTGGCTTGCGGAATCCCCTCTCCATGATCATTCTATGCAAATGAACCGATCCATTCTTGCCATCCTCCTCTCCGCTCTGGCCCTCACTTCCTGTCAACAGGCCCCTCCTGGATCCGATGCTGAGGACGAACGGAACCCGTACTTCCGCCAAGCGAACAAGGATGTGGCAGATCTGAATTACCCTGCGGCGATCAAGCAGTATGAAAAAGCCCTTGCCGTGAATCCTTCTGTGGTCAAAGCCTACTACCAGATCGGCCTTCTCTATGGGGATAAACTTGGAGATCAGATCAGTGCCATTTACTTCTACCAAAAATATCTCGAAGCCCGGCCGAATGCTGCCGAGCGGGAAGAGGTCGTAGCAGCGTTGGACAAGGCAAGAATCGACTTTTCTATGACCCAGCCGAATAGCCCGTCGCAGAATGCCGCGGAAATCGCAAAAATCGCCAAGGAGAATGTCGATTACAAACAACAAATCGCCCAGCTCCAGGCGGCGTTGGCCGCCAAGGAGGCCCAGCTATCACAAATCGGCGGAGCGGCGACTCCCCCCAAGGCGACGGCCGTTGTCCCCGCGTCGCCCGTTCCCGAGAAAAAGGCCCCAAAAGCAGGACAAGGCGCTTCGATTTCCAGTGCAATTCCCTCCGTACCAGCGGCAACACCTCCCGCTGCTCCCTCCGAAGCCGCCGCACCTTCTGGAGAAGCAAAACAGCACACGGTCGGCAAAGGAGACACCCTTTGGAAATTGGCAAAGAAATACTACCCCGCCTCCCTCGACCTGAATGAAGAGATTGCCAAACTGAAAGCCGCTAATCCAGGTCTCGATGATCGAAACCTCAAGATCGGCACAGTAATCAATATCCCATGAGCCGGCACCGTCTCTCCGAAGATCAACAGGATTTGTCACTTTCTTCCGGCGGACCCCTCGAAGGATTGGGAGCCGAACTCCAACAACGCCAGCATGAATTGATTCAGCTCCAGCGCCAACAGCAGGAGCTGGAAATTCGCAAGAAACAGCTCGAAGAGCTGAATACGCGGCGGATGGAGTTAATGCAGGGACAAAAGGAGATTCGCGATAGCCTTCACCGGGGTGTAGTGATTCTGGAGAGAGCGGAAGGGCAGAGCCGCAAGGAAGTGGAGCAAATGCACGAAACTCGCCAGATCTTCAGTGAGCAGTTGGCTGAAATCAACAATATTGACCCCTCCGAATGGTCGGCTGCCGGAATCGAAGAAGAACTCTCCAAGGCACTGGCAAAGGTCGATCAGGCCCAAGCCATCTACACCCAGTCCAGGGCTAAAATTGATGCCCTCCGTGGGCAGGATCTGGAATCTCATTCAGAAGAAAACCCTACGCAGGAAGGCCAGACCTCCCCGAACGCTACGGAATCCTTTGGTGCAAATCTAATCCGGGGCTTTGCCTTTAATCTGCCCCTAATCCTTGCTATATTTTTAGGGCTTGTTTTATTTCATATCCTGAAGTGATCCCACAGGTTTTACCCCAAACGGGGTAAATACTTCAGGGTCAGGGCTTGCGTGTTCAGTCCTCTTTCCTAAGTATACGGAATGCAGATTCCAGGATTCAAACGAGACCCGCTTCGCGAGGAGATGCGGCGGATCTCCAGGGAGTCCTCGCGGATAACCCACACCACACGCCGATTGACACATGAATCGACCATTATCTCGTCTGGTCGGAATCGTCCCATTCAGCAGGTTTCCCCTGCATCCAATGTGAAACAAACCCGTCCACCTGCCCTTTTGGTGGAAGGTCGGCACGCCCGTCGCAAAGTGATTTTTGCGGCCCTGCTTTCCGTATTACTGGCTTGGGTGCTTTTCCGCCTGATGGCGGGATGGGCAACCTAACCTGTTTCTATTTTTTCTTTTCGGGTTTGGAAGCCTTGGCGGGCTTGGTGGATTTGCCCTTGGCGGGTTCTTCCACGGTTTCAACTACGGGAGCGGGACGAACCACCCATTCCAAAAGGGCAACCGGAGCGGCATCCCCTTGCCGATATCCAAGCTTTAGGATGCGGGTATAACCGCCGGAACGATCCTTGAAACGAGGAGCGATTTCCGCAAAGAGTTTATGAACCAAATCTGATTCATGCAGTGCGGAAAACGCTTGGCGACGGTGATGAAGGCTCCCCTTCTTGCCCAGGGTGACCAGTTTTTCCGCCACAGGACGAGCCGCCTTGGCTCGGGAGACGGTGGTCCGGACCCTCTCGTGCCGGATCAACGAGCCGACCAAATTGGCCAGCATGCTGTCCCGGTGCTGGGAGGTACGCCCCAGCTTCGTTGTGTTTTGACGATGTCTCATGCCTGTCCATTCGCCCCAAACGCCTCAAGCGGAGCAGCCGGGGCGGTCAGAAGGGAGGAATCAAATTTCATGCCGAGGGAAAGACCCAGCGAAGTCAGCTTGTCCTTGATCTCATTCAGGGACTTCTTGCCGAAGTTCCGATATTTCAGCATTTCAGCCTCAGACTTGAGAGCCAGCATTCCCACAGTGGTGATATTGGCATTATTCAGGCAGTTGGCTGCACGGACAGAGAGTTCGATCTCGTTCACGCTCATGGCCAACAATTTTTTCAAGGCCGTATTTTCCACCGGCGCCTCAAACTTCACTTCTTCGAATTCGATCGGTTCCTTGTCAAAGTTGGCAAAGATGTCGAGGTGATGCCGGAGGATACCCGCCGAATGCAAGAGGGCTTCGTCCGGGGTCAAGCGTCCATCGGTCCATAGTTCAAGAACCAGCTTGTCATAATCGGTGCGTTGACCGACCCGGGTGTTTTTCACCTCATATTTCACCTTGGTAACAGGCGAAAAAAGAGAGTCCACAGGAATGAGTCCAATGGGGGAATCTTCCCGCTTGTTGTCCTCCCAAGTCGCGTATCCACGTCCGACCCGGACTTCGAATTCGGCCTCGAACTTGGATTTTTTGTCGAGGGTACAGATGACTTCCTTCGGGTTCAGGACTTCCACGCCTGCATCCAGTTCAATGTCCGCCGCCGTCACAGGACCTTCCTTGTTCACCTTGAGGGTGAGCAAACGGGGCTCGCGATTCGGGAGTTTGAATTTCAATTTTTTAAGATTGAGAACGATTTCGGTAATGTCTTCCACCACGTTTTCAATGGTGCTGAATTCATGTTGGACCCCGGCAATCTTGACACTGGTGATTGCTGCCCCTTCGAGGGAGCTCAGCAAAACACGCCGCAGGGAATTTCCAAGGGTGGTTCCATAGCCGGCTTCAAAAGGTTCTGCCGTAAACTGGGCGTAGGTCTCCGTGGCGGTTTCTTCGTTTTTTTGCAGGCGGTTAGGCAGTTCGAATCTTCCAAGTCGTAGTGGCATAGTCTTTTCTCTCTTTCCGGCCGGGTTACCCCTCCCCCGCTACCTGGAGAAGGGACCTACGGCCGATCCTGATCTGTTTTTGTTTTTCACCGTCGGTAGCGGACGGCGAAAGATTTTTTAGGAACGCGAATACAATTCGACAACCAACTGTTCATTGGCCACCGGATTGAGTTCATCCCGAGTGGGAATCCTGGTGAGGGTTCCCTTGAAATTGTCTTTATTGAGGGTCAACCAATCCGGAACAGGTCGGATCTGGCTTTTTTCGAGCCCTTTCGTTCCCAGTTGGCGTGATTTTGGATTATCCCGCACCTCAATCACATCGCCAGTCCGGCAACTATAACTTGGAATCGTCACCTTGCGTCCATTCACAGCAATATGCCCGTGGGAAACCATCTGGCGGGCACCCCGACGGGTCGAAGAAAAGCCAAGATGATCCACTACGCTGTCGAGGCGCGTTTCGAGCAGTTGCAGGAGTTTTTCACCTGTCACCCCGCGGCTTTGGACCGCTTTCTGATAATACCGGCGAAACTGTTTTTCGAGGATACCATAGCCATATTTCATCTTCTGCTTCTCGCCTACCGCGATGGCAAAATCGGACTGTTTGCGACGCCCCTTGGCACCATGAACGCCCGGAGGAAAATTACGACGCTCAAGGGCCTTGGAGGGACCGAAGATCGGTTGACCAAAACGGCGGTTAATCTTGTCACGGGATCCTGTATAGCGTGCCATAAAACTCCTCCTTACACGCGCCGAGCCTTGCGCATGCGGCAACCATTGTGAGGGACTGGGGTCACGTCCCGGATTGTGCTGACTTCGAGGCCAACAGCCTGCAGGGCCCGTACAGCGGATTCACGGCCCATTCCGGGCCCTTTGACGCGAACTTCGACTTCCTTCAGCCCGTGAGCCATCGCCTGACGGCTCGCATCTTGGGCAACAACCTGGGCCACATAGGCAGTTGATTTTTTTGAGCCACGGAATCCCATTTTCCCGGCGCTCGACCAGGCAATAACATTCCCTTTGAGATCCGTGATCGAAACCACCGTGTTGTTAAAAGTCGCCAGGACATGAGCCACCCCATTCGCAATCTGCTTGGCCCCTTTGATCTTGGGGATCTTGATCTTCGAAGCATCCTCCAAACCGTCCAAAGTGAGACTCTCGGGAGCGAGAATAACCTCTTCTTTTTTCGCTCCGTCCTTGCCCCCGGCAGCCGGCTTGGCTCCTTTGGCTTTCTTGACTTTCGCTGGCTCAGGATTAGCGGCTTTGGCTTTTGATTCTGCCTTCGCTTCGGGTTTTTTTTCGTTTTCGCTCATGAGAATTATGTCTTGGCCGCTTTGGCGTCCTTACTACGGACAACTCCAACGGTCTTCCGGGGGCCCTTCCGGGTCCGGGCATTGGTCGAAGTCCGTTGTCCACGGACGGGGAGTCCCTTGCGATGACGAATTCCCCGATAGCAATTCACCGTCTGAAGGCGCTTGAGATTCTGTTGAATTTCGCGGCGCAAATCCCCTTCGATCAGAAAGCGATTCCTCTGGATGACACCGATAATGCGGTTGATCTGCTGGTCGGTCAGGTCCTTTGCACGAAGATCAGATGGAATTTCCGCTTCCTCGATCACCTGCCGGGCCCGGGTTGGCCCAAGTCCGTAAACGTAACGAAGGCTGAACTCTGCCCTTTTTTCTCCCGGAATATCGACACCTAAAACACGTGGCATGTTGAATTTATCCCTGGCGCTGCTTTAAGCGCGGATTTTTTTTGTTGATGATGTAGATACGACCTCTCCGGCGAACAACTTGGCAGTCGCTGGTCCGGCGTTTGATGGAAGCACGTACTTTCATAAAATAAGCAGTCAAAAATCCTATCGAAGAAGACCTAGCTTGGCAAGGCCCTTTCTCTCAAAGATATCTGACCCATCACAAAGCATGACCCCCTGCTCCGATCCGAATGAAAGAAGATTATCCATGGGAAGAATCTGCCCCGGAGCGGGTTAAAACCTCCGCCTCGCCCTCGGTAATCAGAATCACATGTTCAAAATGAGCCGAATCCCTGCGGTCGGCGGTAACGGCTGTCCATCCGTCTTTTAGGATCCTGACTTCCGGCGTTCCCTCATTCACCATGGGCTCGATTGCCAAAGTCATTCCGGGCTTAAGAATGGGCCCCGTACCCGCTTTTCCAAAATTGGGAATCTGAGGTTCTTCGTGAAGTTTTCGGCCAACCCCATGCCCCACAAACTCCTTCACGACACTGTAACCGGCCTCTTTCACGGTTTTTTCGATCGCATGACAAATATCCCCGAGGCGACCACCCCCTTTGGCGGCCTGGATTCCCGCCATCAAGGATGCTTCGGTGCGTTCCAAAAGTTTTTGACGACCGGGGGTAATGGCTCCCAATCCCACCGTAATCGCGGTATCTCCCACCCATCCATCCAAAACAATCCCCACATCCAGTTTAACAACATCCCCGTAGGACAGTTTCCGCCCTCCCCCGATTCCATGCACAACCTCCTCATTGACGGAAATACAAAGTTGCCCTGGAAATTTTCGGTACCCAAAAAAAGCGCTCCGCGCCCCTTCCCTCGCCATGATTTCCCCGGCCCATTGATCGACTTCTTTTGTTGTTCTTCCCGGCTCAAGACGAGTCGCCAGTTCTTCGAGAACTTTCCTCGCCAAACGGCAACTCGCGCGCATCCCGGCAATGCCGGCGGCATCCTTAATGGGAATGGTTGGCATAGCCCTTCGGCAAAAATCCAAAAAACAAAAAAGCCTTACCGAAGCGAGAGAACGATCCCGCCCAGGGCAATGATCGCGATGATCACAAGCAACCAAGCAATCTGACGCTCAGAAATGGCATTCGAGGTGGAAACCGCACCGCTCGTGCTCCGACCTTTGATGCGACCTTTCTTCAAAAAGCCGTCATAATGCCGCTGGAGAAGATAGGTTTCCGCCTGCCTCATGGTGTCGAGCATGACACCCACGATGATCAACAAACCGGTCCCACCAAAAAACTGAGCCGTGATGCTGGGAACACCAAGAAAGTTTTGCACCAACATCGGGAGAACCGCCAGGGCCGTGAGAAATATGGCTCCGGCAAAAGTCAACCGTGTCATCGCATAATCCAAAAATTGGGCGGTCGTTTCACCGGGACGGACTCCGGGGATGAAGCCCCCGTGGCGCTTCATGTCGTCGGCGATCTGGATGGGATTAAAGACCATCGCCACCCAAAAATAGGAAAAGAAGAAGATCATTCCCGCATACAAAACGTAGTGGAGGGTTCCGGTAGCGAGGGCCGCCGAAATCCGGTTCGCAGTGGGAGATCCCGGAAAAAGAAATCCCAGGATGCTGGCGGGGAAAAGCAGGATGGCATTGGCAAAGATGATCGGCATCACCCCTGCGTAATTGACCTTAAGAGGAAGGAACGAAGTCTGCCCCCCATAAACACGGTTCCCTCGGACCTGCTTGGCATACTGCACGCTGACCTTCCGCAATGCCTGAGTCAGCGCAATCGTCGAAGCGATCACAATGAAAAGAAATGCCAGCAATAAAAAGAGAATGAATGGACTGATCGGCTCTTTCCCGCTACCCGCCGGAGGAACAAAAACCTGCCACCCGGCCACCAGAGCCGCAGGGAGACGGGCAACAATGCCAATCGTGATGACCAGGGAGATACCATTGCCGATCCCCTTCTCGGTCACCTGTTCACCAATCCACATCAAAAGCATGGTTCCCGCCGTTAAGGTGATAACCGTGATGATCCGGAAAGCCAGCCCAGGTTCCGGAACAAGTGGCCCAAGGCGTTGAATCACCTGGTCGATCCCTGAAAAAATCGGGATTCTGGAAGGATTCTCAAAACTCACTGCCAAGAGATACCCCTGAACAACGCAAAGAACCAGAGTCCCAAGGCGTGTGTACTGGGTGATCTTCTGGCGTCCCCCTTCCTCCCTTACCATTTTCCCCAACGAAGGTATCACCCCCGTGGCTAACTGCATGACAATGCTGGCACTGATGTACGGCATGATCGTGAGCGAAAAGATTGCGCAGTTTTCGAGAGCTCCTCCGCTAAAGAGGTTGAAGAGCCCAATCACACTCCCCTGATCCTGTTGATCCACGACTTGGCGGAAAAACTCCCCCAGAACCAGCGGGTTGATCCCAGGGCAAGGGATGGATGCCCCGATTCGGACAACCACAATCAGGGCAAGTGTGAAAATGATCCTCTGACGTAACTCAGGAATCTTGAAACAATTCAGGAGGGCGTGGAGCATGGCCCGTCAGTGACCCTTGGGGCCTATTTTTTCAGGAGGGTGATTTTGGCACCCGCCGCTTCGAGGGCGGATTTGGCCGATTCACTGGCCGCATGCACCTCAAGCACAAGATTTTTTGGTTTTAATTTTCCGCCACCGAGGATTTTGACCCCTTCCCATTCGCCCTTGACCAAACCACATTGGCGAAGGCTGGATTCATCCACTTTCGATCCGTCGGAAAACAAATCCAAGCTGCTCAAATTAACAGGAGCAAAACGATGGGTAAAAACGGCATTATTAAAGCCCCGTTTTGGAATTCGGCGGATAAGAGGCATCTGACCACCTTCGAATCCAAGGCGAAGACTTCCACCCGAACGGGCTTTTTGTCCCTTGTGCCCCTTCCCGGAGGTCTTCCCCTTGCCTGAGCTTTCTCCGCAACCCAGCCGTTTCCTGCGATGTCTTGCCCCAGGGCGTGGAATCGTTGTGCTCATGAAGCTACCTCACTCCCCGTTGTTTTCGGGGTCCGTTTTTTACCACGAAGCTCAAGAATCTGGGTCCGGGTCCGGAGCTTGGAAAGAGCATCCACCGTGGCTTTCACCACATTGGCGGCATTGCTCGAACCCATCGACTTGGCCAAAACATCCTTCACTCCAGCGGCCTCAAGAACCGAACGAACTCCACCCCCGGCAATCAAACCTGTTCCGAGGGAGGCAGGACGGAGCAAAACACGCCCTCCACCAAATGCGCCGTTCACTTCATGAGGAAGAGTGCTCGGTCCGATATTGTAGGTGTAGAGATTCTTTTTGGCGTTTTCCGTTCCCTTGCGGATGGCTTCTGCCACTTCCCTTGCCTTACCGAAACCGACGCCCACTTTCCCTTTTTTGTCACCTACTACCAAAAGGGCGCTAAAGCTAAAGCGACGGCCACCCTTCACCACCTTGGCGCAACGATTCACGAACACGACTTTCTCAAACATGTCGGAGGGAGTCCGCGTGCGCTCACGACGATTGGTCGTGGGCTCTGACTTCGGAATAAATTCCGAGGTCTTGGAAAAGGCCTTCTCCGGAATCGCCTCGGGTTCGACAGCGACCTCTTTATCTGGGTTAGGAACAACGCTCATGCCATTTACCTCTTTAGAATTTCAAGCCAGCCTGCCGAGCCGCCTCGGCAAAAGCCTTCACTTTTCCGTGATAGAGAAATCCACCCCGATCGAAGACCACGGCGGAGATTCCTTTTTTCGAAGCCCGTTCAGCCACCGTCTGCCCCATTTTGGCAGCACCGGCCACGTTGGCTTTGATCCCTTTTTTGAGATTTTCTTCCAAAGTCGAAACAGCTGCCAGGGTCTTTCCCGCCACATCATCGATGACCTGGGCATAAATATTTTTGCCGCTAAAGGAAACACAAAGGCGGGGTTTTGCGGCATCACCGCGCAGACGGAGACGAATCCGCTTATGAATCCGCACCCGTCGTTCACGGCGTAATTTGGATGGATTAGGCATAAATTTTGATTAGGCCGACTTGCTCTGAGCAGTCTTGCCTTCCTTCCGGCGGATATTCTCGCCCGCGTAACGTACGCCCTTGCCCTTATAGGGTTCGGGAGGGGCGTATCCGCGGATGTCGGCACAGACCGCACCGACCAACTGTTTGTCCGATCCTTCTACCGTCAACCGGGTATTGTCCGTGACTGTCACTTTGATTTCAGCCGGAACCGGATATTCGATCGGATGCGATTTTCCAAGATTCAGGACCAGCTTTTTCCCTTGGAGGTTCGCCTTGAAACCAACGCCGTGAATTTCGAGATTTTTTGTGTAACCGACACTCACGCCCTGGACCACATTCTGGACCAGGCTGCGGGCCAGCCCATGCATTGAACGGGCGGAACGATCTTCCCCATCCCGGGTCAGAACAATTTTTCCGCCATCAATTTTGGCGGAGATCTTCGGCGGAAGGTCGAGACCCAGCTTCCCCTTCGGGCCTTCAGCCTTGAGATGCCTGCCATCCAAAGCCACCTTAACGTTGGCCGGGACAGGAACGGGATTATTGCCTACGCGCGACATGATTACCAGACCACGAGGAGAAGTTCCCCGCCCACATTTTGTTTTTTTGCATCTTCACCCGAAATGACCCCGCGCGGGGTCGAAAGAATGGAAACTCCGAGTCCCCCAAGATATTTGGGAATTTCATTTGCTCCCACATAACGCCGAAGGCCGGGCTTGGAGAGACGCCGGATACAGGTGATGGCTTTGCCCGTACGCGCATTCCCGGTCTTCATGGAAATGTGAAAATCAGTATGTTTCCCGTCTTTTTTAAGCTCGAAATCCTCAATAAAACCTTCCTTCTTGAGGATCGCCAGCACACTTCCCCGCATTTTGGAATGCTTCGCTTTGACCGTTTTGATTCCGGCCGTGGATGCGTTCCGGATCTGGGTGAGAAAATCAGCAAGTGGATCGGTAACCATAAAACTTACCAGCTCGCTTTCGTGACACCGGGAATTTCACCACGGAGAGCCATTTCGCGGAACTGAATACGACTCACTCCGAAACGCCGGATATAGCTACGCCGACGCCCTGTGATCGAGCACCGGTTATATTTCCGGGTCGAAAACTTCGGGGTTTTTTTCTGTTTAAGCCGCCAGCACTTCTTGGCCATGAGTATTCTCCTTGTTGCCGGTCTTGGCGGCATCCTGGGTTCGGACGATGAAAGGCATGCCCATCAGCAAAAGCATTTCACGGGTTTCTTCCCTGTCTTTTCCTGACGTGACGAAAGTCACATCAAAACCCAAATTTCGCTTCACACGATCAATTTCGATTTCGGGAAAAATGGAATGATCCTTCACACCCAAGGTGTACCCGCCGCGACCGTCAAACCCGCCATTCGGGATACCGCGAAAATCGCGAATTCTGGGAAGGGCCGCACGGATAAAGCGGAGAAGAAAATCATACATAATTTTTCCGCGCAGAGTCACCTTGCAGCCGATTTCCTGATTCAATCGCAAATTGAAATTGGAAATGCTCTTTTTGGATCGTGTTTTGATCGGCTTCTGGCCTGTGATCGCGGTCAAGTCGTGGACAGCATCCTCCAGGGCCACCTTGATGTCGGTCACCGAACCGACTGAACAGTTTAGAACGATTTTCTCGAGCTTGGGAACCTGATGCCCATTTGTGTAGGCACGGCTCTTCATCATCGCCGGAACGACGTGCTTCAAGTAGTGAACTTTGAGATCGTTTTCCATAACTTACTTCTTCCCTTTGGCTTCCTTGGTCTTGGCCTTGGATTTCTTCTCCGTGCGAGAAGATTTCGGACGGTTGACCAGGCGAAGATTCGAAATATGGATCGTTCCCTCCCGTTCCATGACTCCGCCCTTGGGATTGTCCTGTGTGGGGCGGATATGACGTTTAATCATATTCACTCCTTCAATCAAAGCCCGTGAGGAATCAGTCTTAATCTCAAGGACCTTCCCTTTACGGCCCTTCTGCGAACCGCTGATAACCTCTACCTCGTCCCCTTTATGCACATGGAATCGGAATGTCATAAAAACCTCAGAGCACCTCCGGCGCCAACGAAACAATTTTCATGAAGTTCTTTTCCCGGAGTTCGCGGGCGACAGGTCCGAAAATACGTGTACCACGCGGATTAGAGTCCTTGTCGATGATCACGGCAGCATTACTGTCAAAACGGAGATAAGACCCGTCATTGCGGCGAATGGGGAACTTGGTCCGCACAATGACCGCACGCACCACTTCACTCTTTTTCACGGTACCATCGGGAGCGGCTTCCTTCACGTTGGCCGTGACGATGTCGCCAATCTTTGCGATCAGGGTTTTGCGGCCAATCACACCGATCATCGTCGCTTTCCGGGCGCCGGTGTTGTCTGCGATGTTTAACCAGGAACGGATCTGGATCATGACACAACCTCCAACGGTGCTTCGGCCTGCTTCACCACTTCCACAAGCTTCCAGCGCTTGAGCCGGCTGAGGGGACGACATTCAATAATCCGAACCGTGTCGCCTTCTTTAGCCTTCTTTTCCTCATCGTGGGCGTAAAACTTCTTCTGGAGACGGACAATCTTTTTGTATTTCGGGTGAGGCATGCGGCGTTCCACGCGGACCACGATGGTCTTCTCCATACGAGCGGAGATCACTTCACCGATTCTTTCCTTAAGGACGCTTTTGGATTCGGGTGTTACGCTCATTTTTTGCCTTTCGTGCCAGCGATCCTGGATTCAGACCGTGCAGTCTCAATCCGTGCGATTGTTTTGCGGATCTCGCGAAGACGGGTGGGTTTCTCAACCTGTCCGACCTGCTGCTGAATGCGCAGCTGGAACCGTTCACGACGGAGTTCCTCCGCCTTGCGGTCCAACTCGGCGGGTTTCAATCCGCGAAATTCTTCAATCTTCAAAATACTAGCTTCCTTTCTCGGGTAATGAAACGAGTGGCCATCGGCAATTTGCTGGCGGCCAGTCGGAAACACTCCTTTGCATCAACTTCCAAAAGGCCGTCGAGCTCAAAAAGGATAGTCCCTGGTTTGATAACTGCCACCCAAAACTCAGGCTGCCCCTTCCCCTTCCCCATTCGCGTTTCAGGGGGACGGGCGGTGACCGACTTGTCCGGGAAGATCCGAATCCAGAGCTTCCCTTTTCGGTTCATGTTCCGGGTCAAAGCGACGCGGGCGGCTTCAATTTGAATATTGGTCAGCCAGCATCGTTCAAGGGACTGCAACCCGAAAGACCCGAAGGCCAGAGTAATACAACGGGTCGCAAAACCTTTGCGACTACCCCGCTGCGTCTTGCGGAATTTGACTCGTTTTGGAACAAGGGCCATAGAATAAAAACCGGCTCTTTAAGCCGACTCCTCCGGTAAACAAATCCAAACTTTTACACCAATCTTGCCTGCAACGGTATGGGCTTCGGCAAATCCATAATCAATGTTGGCCCGGAGTGTATGTAGAGGAACCTTCCCCTCGTGATATTGCTCGGTCCTGGCAATTTCACCACCTCCCAAGCGACCTCCCACACGGACTTTAACGCCAGCGGCGCCAAAATCCAGGGTGGTCTGAAGTGCCTTTTTCATCGCCCTGCGGAAGGAAACGCGCCGTTCCAACTGAAGAGCAATGTTTTCAGCCACCAACTGGGCATCCAATTCAGGGTTCTTGATCTCTTTAACATCAATCAGCAATTCCCGATTCGGGGTCAAAGCCTGGGTATCTTCCCGCAACTTATCCAGCTCACTGGCTTTTCTGCCGATTACCAGTCCAGGTCGCGCAGTATGCAGGGTCACACGGACACGATTCGAGGCCCGCTCAATAACAACCTTTGAAATAGCGGCACTCTCCAGACGCTTCTTAATAAAATTCCTGATCTGAAAATCCTCGTGAAGGAAGATCGGAAAATTCTTCTTGTTGGCATACCAGACGGAACTCCAGTTCCTCCGGACGGGAAGCCGAAAACCTATTGGATGAGTCTTTTGTCCCATAACTTTCTATGCCTTCGACGCGGCCTTGGCCTTCGTCCCTTTCTTTTCCTTTTTCACCGGGTTTAATTCTTCCTCCGACATCTCTTTCAGGGTGATGCGGATATGGCTGGTCCGTTTCCGGATCGGCCCCGCACTGCCGCGCGCCTTGGGTTGAAAACGATGGAAAGTGGAGCCTTCCCCAACCATAACCTCGTGCACCAAGAGTTTGTCGGCAGGAATCGAATGATTGTTCTCCCCGTTAGCAATGGCCGAACGCAAAGTTTGAAGCAACAACCTTGCCGATTTTTGCGGGGCAAAGCTGAGACGGGCATCGGCCTCCTTCACGGACAAGCCACGCATCGCCCGGGCGATATCACGGATTTTAAAGGCCGACATGCGGGCGTATTTCATTTCAGCACGAGCGGTACGGATTTCGTTTTTCATTTTTGCGCCAAGACCGACACGCGGTCTCCTACTTGAATTTGAATGCCATTGTTGAGTTGTTCAGGAAGACCGGCGGAAACCAATTCACGAACTTCCAAGAGGCGGCAGCTACCGACCACTTTATCCCCACGTAAAATACGGAACGGCATTCCTTCCCGGGCACCTTGACGGCTGCCGAGATTCAGGACAATGGCCTGTTGATTCTTATCCACAGCCACCACCTGTGCATCCGTCAACCCTGACGCGAGTGCCCTGGGTGCATTTCGGGCCATCAGGGCGTCCAAAGACCGTTTGGCGGATTCAAACTCTCCCCGGGCTGCGGCTTTCTTCGCAGGGAGCGATTCCCCAGCCCAAGTCACAGCCGCATGAGTGACAGCTTTCACCTGTTCGAGCACTTCCCGAGAAAATTGCTCGGCCCGGATCAGTTCACCGGACAAACGGGCGACTTTATCCTGACTGTCCCGAACATCATCACTCAACGTGGCCAAGCCGAGAAGTTCGTCCCGGCGCTGCAATTGGAGCCACGCCTCGCGGTAGGCTTTCGCCTCGGCCTGTGCCATATAAAGTTCGTCCGCTTTTCCTTGCGGAAGCTCATGGGCCCAGGCCCCTGCGGAAAGCAGAAAAACGAGAGAGAGAAATTTCATTACTTCGTCACCTTCTCCGTATGACCGCCGTGTTTCTTAAAGATCCGAGTCGGGGAAAATTCCCCCAAGCGATGACCGACCATGTTCTCGGTCACAAACACGGGATTGAATGCCTTCCCATTGTGAACAAGAAATGTGTGTCCGACAAATTCAGGCGAAATCATGGAGCGTCGAGACCAAGTCTTGATCGGCTTCTTGGCACCCGCGCCTATTTTCTGAACTTTGACGAGCAAGTGATCGTCAATGAAAGGACCTTTTTTCAGACTGCGACTCATGAGGATCTCTTCTTTCTCCGGTCTTCGACGATGAACCGGTTCGAGGGCTTGTGACGATGACGTGTCTTGAGACCTTTGGCCAACTGACCCCAAGGCGAGACAGGGTGCTGGCGACCGCCACCCCCCTTACTCTTGCCCTGCCCTCCACCCATAGGATGATCAACAGGATTCATCACCATTCCACGGGTATGAGGACGACGACCAAGCCAGCGACCACGGCCGGCTTTTCCTAGGCTCACTTTTTCATGGGAGATATTTCCTACCTGCCCCACCGTGGCATAGCAGTCGGCGTGCAAACGACGTAGTTCGCCGGAAGGAAGACGGATGAGTGCGTAATCCTTGTCGATTGCGGTACAAATGGCCGCCGCACCGGCGGAACGCACCATCTGAGCACCGCGGCCCGGGACGATTTCGAGATTATGCAAAGGCAATCCCTGGGGAATCACCCGAAGTGGAAGTGAATTTCCAACTTCTGCGGGAACCGAAGCTCCAGAAGCAATCGTTGCACCCACCTTCAACCCGTCGGGCGCGAGAATATAGGCTCGATCGTTAACTCCGTATTCGACCAAGGCAATCCGGGCTGAGCGGTTGGGATCATACTGGATGCCCACAACCTTCCCGGCTTTGGTCCGTTTGCGGCGATTCCATTCGATAATACGATACTGTTTCTTGTGGCCCCCTCCGCGATGCCGAGAAGTCATCCGGCCATGCGCGTTTCTTCCGCCCGTCCTGCGCTTGATTTCCATCAAGGAACGTTCGGGTG
Organism: Verrucomicrobia subdivision 6 bacterium; assembly: GCA_947442065.1. Classification (GTDB taxonomy): domain Bacteria; phylum Verrucomicrobiota; class Verrucomicrobiia; order Methylacidiphilales; family Verrucolacustridaceae; genus Verrucolacustris. The sequence continues at coordinate 20,682 of CANEUY010000003.1, forward strand.
CGGAATCCGGAGTCAACTCCGAGAAATCATGGAGTTGGGTAAAACGCAGCGAGGGTGTGAGGGGGCGGAATTCTTTAAGGGCCATATTCGTGTTTCCTAGGCGATTTCGATCTTCTGGCCTTCGGCCAGCGTCACGATGGCGCGCTTGCTGTGGTTAGTTCTTCCGGGTTCACCACGTCGGGAACGGCGTGCCTTCCCTTGGCGGCGCATGGTGTTAACTCGTACAACTTTTTTACCAAACAAGGCGGTGATCGCCTGCCGGATCTCCAACTTGGTGGCATCCGGGGCCACATCAAACAGATACTGGTTGTGAGCCGAGGCCAACCGCGTGCCTTTTTCAGATATCCGAGGACGAAAAATTACTTCGGTAGGTTGTCTCATGACGCGGACTCCTCTTTGGACTTCGCATGAAGCCGGGTGCCGAGCTCTTTCCAAGCCTCTTCCGATACCCAAACTTGCCGACGACGAAGCAGATCCTCCGCATTGACCTCACGGGCGGGACGAACATCCACTTCCCGAAGATTTCCGGCGGCCTTGAGGAGAATGTTTTCCGGTTTCGAAAGAATCAGCAAAACAGAAAGCGGCAACCCCGCATCCTTAAGCCAGGCAATCAACTCTTTGGTCTTGGGAGCTTTCAATGTGGGTTTGGCACCGGTATGGAGTTTCCCTTGGGTCGCCAAGTCGCTGATCGCCCGACGAAGGGCGGTACGCAACACGGTTTTTGGAATATCTTTCCGGTAGCTACGCGGATGCGGACCAAAGGCCACACCACCACCACGCCATACAGGCGAAGATTTGTAACCGGCGCGAGCCCGGCCCGTCCCCTTTTGATTCCAGGGCTTTGCTCCGGAAAGATCCACGGTCCCCTTGGTCTTGGTGGAATGGGTTCCGGCACGACGGGCTGCACGATAAGCTGTCACCGCCTCGTGAAGAGCCTGACTGGCCTTCCGATTTTTAAAGAGTTCGACCCCGAGAGCCTTCTCGGCGGCACTTAGGTTAATAGGTTTCGCTGCGCTCATGGGATAATCAGGCCTTCACCGGTTCTTTGATCGCATCGCGTACGATCACCACGCTGCCATTGGCGCCGGGAATGGCCCCACGGACAAGAATCAGTTTTTCGTTTTCCCGAACCTGCATGACCTTCAAATTTTGGATAGTGCAATTGTCCAAACCAAGATGACCCGGCATCCCCGCGTTTTTGTACACACGTCCGGGAGTGGACCTACAACCGATCGCACCGTTCCGTCGATGCGTGGTGGAACCGTGGGCATCGGCTTGTCCGGCATAGTTGTGCTTCCGCATAACCCCATGAAAGCCCTTTCCTTTGGAAAGCCCCAAAACATCGACCAACTGCCCCGCCTTAAAGCGAGTCACAGCGACTTCAGCACCCACCGCCAAATCGGACGGAGCCGCCCGGAATTGACGGAGAACCAGCGGGTTTTTTCTTCCGGCTTTTTCAAAGGCAACCCTCTGGGGTTTGTTGGTGCGGGAAGCCTTACGCTCTCCCATTCCCAAAACAACGGCTTTCACACGGCTTTTCTCGGGAGTCCGAACCTCATAAACCGTGTTCGGCTCAGCCGAAATGACCGTGACGGCAGTCGCCTGCCCCTGATCATCATAGATCCGGGTCATTCCGACTTTTTTTCCGATCATGCCAAAACGTTCGATCATGGATAAGGTTCCTTAGGTTAAATCTTAATGGTGATGTCGACTCCGGCGGGGAGGTTCAGCTTCTTCAGCTCGTCCACCGTCTTGCCGGAGGGTTCAAGAATATCCAAGAGCCGCTTGTGGGTCCGGATTTCAAACTGTTCCATGCTTTTTTTGTCGCAATGTGGAGAACGGTTCACCGTGTAGCGCTCCACCTTGGTGGGCAAAGGGATCGGCCCTGCCACCCGCGAACCCGTGCGGGATGCGGTTTCGGAAATCTCCCCCGCCGCCTTGTCGAGAAGACGATAATCAAAGGATTTTAAACGGATGCGGATGCGTGTTGCGGCCATAGGTTAGCCTTTCTTTTGTTGGGTGACCTGGGCGAGGACACTGGAAGGCACCTGCTCGAAGTGGGACGGCTCCATTGAATAAGCCGCGCGACCACGGGAAAGAGAGCGAATGGTGTTCACATAGCCGAACATTTCGGCCAAAGGCACCTCAGCCTTCACTACGGAAGTCAGATTCTTGGAATCGACATTCATGATTTTTCCACGACGCCGGTTGATATCCCCGAGAATGTCACCCTGATATTCGTCCGGAGTGGAGCACTCAACGAGCATGATCGGTTCAAGAAGAATGGGACCGGCCTTTTGCATCGCATCCTTCACCGCGAAGATAGCGGCCATTTTGAATGCCAATTCGTTTGAATCCACCTCGTGATAGGAGCCGTCGAGAATCTCGATTTTCATGTCGATGACGGGACTGCCGTGGATCACTCCGTTGAGCAAAGCTTCCTGCACCCCCTTCTTCACGGCGGGAATGTACTCTTTCGGGATGTTTCCACCCGTCACCTTGTTATCCACGGTGATTCCTTTTCCACGTTCCTGCGGTTCAACCTGCAAAATCACATGCCCGTACTGCCCTCGACCACCCGATTGTTTGATGAGCTTCCCTTCCCCACCCGAACTCTTCGTGATCGTCTCACGATAGGCAATCTGTGGGGCCCCGGAATTTGTTTCGACGCTGAACTCACGCTTCAGACGATCGCAAATGATTTCCAAATGAAGTTCGCCCATCCCTTTGATGATGGTCTGACCGGTTTCCTCATTGCTCTGAACCTGGAAAGTAGGATCTTCCTCGGACAAGCGCTGCAGAGCCTCCCCCATCTTTTCACGATCACCCTTCGTCTTGGGCTCCACGGCCATCGAAATAACAGGCTCAGGGAAACTTGGCGGCTCAAGGGTGATCTCAAGCTCTTCGTTTCGGAGGGTGTCCCCGGTGGCGATATCCTTCAGGCCAACGGTCGCCGCGATATCACCGGCAAAAACTGTTTCAATATCCTCCCGCTTGTCGGCCTGAATCTGGATCAACCGACTCACCCGCTCGCGTTTTCCAGTTCGCGAATTGTAAATGAATTCCCCTTTGCTCAACTTACCCGCGTATACGCGGAAGAAAATCAGCTTCCCTACGAAAGGATCGGTCCAGAGCTTGAAAGCCAGAGAGCAAAACTTGGCATTATCATCGACTTTGACCGGGATACGTTCCTCGGGATTTTCGGTGCTGTGACCGATCGCAGGAGGAATATCGATCGGACTGGGGAGATATTCAATGACCGCATCCACCAAGGACTGGACTCCTTTGTTTTTAAAAGCAGAACCTCCGACCACGGGGACAAATTTATTCGCACATGTAGCCCGGCGGATCGCCTCCTTGAGTTGCTTCGTCGAGGGCTTCTTTTCCTCGAGGAACATATTACCCACTTCTTCATCCACGTCGGCAATGGCTTCAATCAACTGATCCAGACTCTTCTTGGCCATCTCCTGCAATTCAGCCGGAATTTCCTCAACCTTATAAGTCGACCCCAATTCCTTGCTATCCGTGTAGACAAGGGCTTTTTGGTTGATGATATCGATCTGGCCCTTGAGTTGATCCTCTTTGCCAAGGGGAATTAAAATGGGCCAGGCATTGGCCCCCAGCTTGGTTTTCATTTCACCCAAGGCCTTTTCGAAGTCCGCCCCTGTCCGATCCATTTTGTTTACGAATGCGATACGAGGAACACCGTATTTATTGGCCTGCCGCCAAACCGTTTCGCTTTGGGGCTGAACTCCGGCGACCCCACAAAACACGGCGATCGCACCGTCCAAAACGCGGAGGGACCGCTCCACCTCGGCGGTGAAATCAACGTGTCCGGGAGTATCGATAATATTGATACGATTTTTTGTTTTTTCGAAAGATTTAAAGATACCGGGTTCTTCTTTGACGGGCCAAAAACAGGTTGTGGCGGCCGAGGTGATGGTGATTCCACGCTCCCGCTCCTGCTCCATCCAGTCGGTGACGGTTGTCCCCTCGTGGACTTCACCCATCTTGTGAATGCTTCCGGTATAAAATAGAACCCGTTCGGTAAGGGTCGTCTTTCCCGCGTCGATATGTGCGCAAATGCCGATATTCCTCGTCCTTTCGAGAGAATAGCTGCGGGCGGAACTTGCGGGGGCGGCCATGGTCGTCCTTTACCAGCGCAAATGTGCAAATGCCCGGTTGGCTTGGGCCATCCGGTGGGTTTCATCCCGTTTTTTGACAGCATTCCCCTGACCAGTCGCCGCGTCACGAATTTCCTGGGCAAGTGCTTTTTCGAAGGCCACACCCTTGCGTTTGTTCGCAAGTTCAACAATCCAGCGGAGAGCGAGAGAAAGTTGGCGTTCCGGAGTCGTTTCGACCGGAACTTGATACGTGGCACCACCCACGCGACGGGACTTCACTTCAAGCCGTGGTTTCACATTCTCAACGGCCTTCTGGACGACCGCGAGGGGATCCCCTCCTGAACCGCCCTCGTTCGCTTTTTCGATCGCGTTGTAAACAAGCCGGCTGGCTGTCGAAAGTTTTCCCTGTTTCAGGATGTAACCGATCATGCGTCCAACGAGCAGGCTTTCAAAAACCGGATCCGGACTGGTCTTGCGGGAAAGATGGCGGCGGCGGCGGGACATGTTTGATTTTCCTTTGGGTTAAGCCTTGGCGGGCTTGGCTTCAGCTTTGGCTCCCCCACCCTTGGGGCGCTTGACGCCGTATTTGCTGCGGGAGACAAGTCGGGAAAGTTTATTGGAATTGCTGGGACCGGAAGCACCTAGCGCATCAAGAGTTCCACGGACAATGTGGTAGCGAACACCGGGCAAATCCTTCACACGTCCGCCGCGGACGAGAACAATCGAATGCTCCTGCAAGTTGTGATTTTCACCAGGAATATAGGCAATCACTTCCTCCCCATTTGAGAGGCGGACTTTCGCGACTTTCCGAAGCGCGGAATTGGGCTTTTTGGGAGTGCGGGTCATGACCTGCAAACAAACGCCTCTGCGCTGAGGGCAGCCGTGCAAGGCAGGTGCTTTCGTGCCGCGTTTGAGGGCGGACCGTCCCATGCGCACCAACTGGTTGATCGTCGGCATTGTCTGCTTTGTCTCCCTTTTCCGATGCAATCCCTAGTTCAACGACACGCCCGGAAAGGGCCCATGAAGCGCTTGGTGGCGCACGCATGGAGGACGATTCCATCGAACCGTCACATGCCGCTTAACCTAACTGGTTTACCTTTTCAGGTTCCGGTCGGATGACAGCGGAAATTCAAATCCTGCCGAAAAAAATCTCTATCGGCAAGCGATTTCGAAAAGTTTTTCGCTTTAGCTGGCCAACGCCGCCGGAATATCTAGAGCCACTTTTCGGGCTCTCTCTTCTTCCGGTTGTGTGCTGACCAAAGCCTCTCCGACAGGTTCCCCAAGATGGAGAAGTTTGATTTTACGGTATGCACTGAATCCGGTTCCGGCCGGAATCAAATGCCCCATAATCACGTTCTCCTTGAATCCCAGGAGTTTATCCGTCTTCCCGAGGGTTGACGCATCCGTCAGAATTCGAGTTGTGTCTTGGAAGGAGGCTGCAGAGATAAAGCTTTCCGTTTCAAGCGAAGCCTTCGTGATTCCAAGCAGAACAGGCGTGGCCTCGGCAGGCTTTCCACCCTTCTGTTCGATGTCACGATTCGCCTCTTCGAAAGCCATCCGCTCGATCTGTTCGCCCCACAGGAACTGGGTGTCCCCGGGTTCGGTGATCTTCACCTTGCGCAGCATCTGTCGGACAATGATCTCGATGTGCTTGTCGTTAATTTCAACGCCTTGCAGTCGGTAAACCTCCTGCACTTCGTTGACCAAATACTCCTGAAGTTCCTGCGGTCCGCAAACCTCGAGGATTTCGTGCGGAACCACCGGTCCTTCGGTCAATTGCTGTCCCTTTTTCACCGTGTCGCCCTTGTAGACGATCAAGTGCTTCGAAAGGGGGATAAGATGCTCCTCTTCCGTGTTGGTTTCGGGATCCTTGATGACGAGCTTTTTCTTGCCGCGGACGTTGCCTTGGAGATCCACAACACCGTCAATCTTGGCAATCTCAGCGGCATCCTTCGGACGACGGGCCTCAAAAAGCTCGGCCACACGAGGAAGACCTCCGGTGATATCCTTGGTCTTGGTCGTCTTTCGGGGTGTCTTGGCCAAGCGCTGACCGGCCTGAACTTTATCCCCGTCTTTGACTTCGATATGGGCTCCGGCTGGGATGCTGTACGCCGCCACAACCGCCCCCGTCTGATCCACGATGGCAATCTGCGGATGTAAATCCTCCTTGTGCTCGATGATGACGGTACCGACAGACTTGGTCGTCTCATCGATCTCCTTCTTCATCGTCACGCCTTCGAGGATGTCCTTGAACTCCACCCGGCCGGCTTTCTCGGTCAAAATGGAGATGTTATACGGATCCCACTGGACGAAACTTTGCCCCTTTTTGACCTTGTCACCTTCGGGAACCGAAATCATGGATCCAATCATCACAGGATATCGCTCCAGTTCGCGCCCGTCCGAGGCGTGAACGCTGATAAAGCCGTTCTTATTGAGAACGATGTCGTGTCCTTCCAGGGCCTTGACCGTGCGAAGATCGGTGTACTGAACAGTACCGTCGTTCTTCGCCTTGATCTGCGGCTGCTTGAAGACCTGCGAGGCCGTACCACCGATGTGGAAGGTCCGCATGGTCAGCTGAGTTCCGGGTTCTCCGATGCTCTGGGCTGCAATAATTCCGACTGCCTCACCCAATTTGGCCGACTGGTTGGTCGCCAGGTTCAATCCATAGCAGGAAACACAGACGCCCCTCTTGGTTTCACAGGTCAAGGCCGAACGGATCTTCACCCGTTCTTGTCCGAGATCTTCAATCGCAGCAGCAGCTTTTTCACTGATGATTTCACCTGCGGCAACAATCTTCTTTTTGCTGACGGGATCAACCACGTCATCACAAGTTGTACGACCGTAAATTCGGTCACGGAGGCGAACGATTTCATCGTCCCCTTCCATGATCGCTTTCACGTAAATCCCGCGATCTGTGCCGCAATCATGCTCGCGGACGATGATATCCATCGCCACGTCGCAAAGCTTGCGGGTCATATAACCGGAATCGGCGGTTTTCAACGCGGTATCGGCCAACCCCTTACGGGCTCCGTGCGTACTGATGAAATATTCAAGAACTGAAAGCCCTTCACGGAAACTGGCGGTGATAGGACGTTCGATGATTTCACCGGAAGGCTTGGCCATCAATCCGCGCATGCCCGCCAACTGACGAACCTGGTTACGATTCCCTCGGGCACCCGAATCCACCATGAGGTAGACAGGATTGAAGTCCTTGCGACCTTCGTTGTGCTCGAGTGTTCGGTACATGGCCGAGGAAATTTCTTCGGTGGCCTGGGTCCAGATGTCGACGATCTTGTTGTAGCGTTCGCCATCGGTGATTGCACCCATGCGATACTGCTTTTCGACCTGTCCGACCGAACCCCGGGCTTTCTCGATGACCGCCGGTTTTTCTTCCGGAATAATCATGTCGTTAATTCCGATGGACACACCGGCCCGGGTGGCCGACTTGAATCCAAGGTCTTTGAGCTTGTCGAGACACTCAACCGTTGCGGCGTGACCGCATTTTTCATAACAACGGAGAATAATTTCCCCCAACTGCTTCTTCCCCGCCGCCTTGTTGATGAAGCCAAGCTCGTTGGGCCAGATACTGTTGAACTCAACGCGACCCGGGGTGGTTTCAATAAACTTCTTGGTCGCATCACCAAAGACGGTTTCTTTCCCGAAATCCGGATTCTTGAACAAAATCCAATCATGAGTCTTGAGACTTTTTTCGCTCAGCGCGAAATCAACCTCGTCGAATTGGGCGAATGCCATCAGCCGCTTTTTGTTCTTATCCGTCTTCTCCGTGGTCCGGAGAGGATTCTGGGTGATGTAGTAGCAACCCAAAGTGATGTCCTGGCTGGGAGTTGTGATCGGGCGCCCGTTGCTTGGTCCAAAGATGTTGTTCGGGGCCAACATAAGTAACCGGGCTTCCAACTGAGCTTCGACGCTCAAAGGAATGTGTACGGCCATTTGATCGCCGTCGAAGTCCGCATTGTAGGCGGTACATACCAGCGGATGAATCCGGATGGCGTCGCCTTCGATCAATTTCGGTTCAAAAGCCTGTACCGACAAGCGATGCAAGGTCGGGGCTCGGTTAAGAAGCACCGGATGTTCGCGGGTCACTTCGTCCAGGGTATCCCAAACAATGGCCTCTTTCCGTTCGATCATCTTTTTCGCCGAGCGAACGGTATGCACCTGCCCGAGTTCTTTGAGGCGGCGGATGATGAAAGGCTCAAACAAGACAAGGGCCATCTTCTTAGGCAATCCACACTCGTTGAGTTTCAGTTCGGGACCAATGACGATGACGGAACGACCGGAGTAATCCACCCGCTTGCCGAGCAGGTTCATCCGGAACCGTCCGGTCTTCCCCTTCAGCATGTCCGAAAGGGACTTCAGGGGCCGGTTGCCGGCACCCGTCACTGCACGACCGTGACGACCATTGTCCATCAAAGCGTCGACGGATTCCTGCAACATCCTCTTTTCGTTCCGGATGATGACTTCCGGAGTCTTCAACTGCAGAAGATTCCGCAAGCGGTTGTTCCGGTTGATCACCCGACGGTAAAGATCGTTTAGATCGGAAGTTGCAAAGCGGCCACCTTCCAGCGGAACCAACGGACGAAGATCAGGCGGGATGACAGGAAGAATCTCAAGGATCATCCATTCCGGGCGGGCCCCGGCCTTCAGGAAGCCTTGGACCAGTTTCAACCTCTTGGCAACCTTCTTGCGGGTCTGCTTGCTTTTCGTGGTCTCGAGTTGCTGTTCCAATTCCGTCACCAGCTCATCAAGGTCAATCTTTTTGAAAACGTCGCGAATGGCTTCCGCCCCCATCTTGGCGACAAAAGAATCACCAAACTGCTCCTGAGCCTCCCGATATTCCGTTTCGGTCAGAAGTTGTTTGGGCTTGAGAGGGGTCTTTCCTTCATCAATGACAAGGTAATCTTCGTAGTAGATCACCCGCTCCAGATCCCGGGCGGTCATGTCCATCATCAACCCAAGCCGACTGGGCATGCACTTGTAGAACCAGATATGACTCACAGGAACAGCCAGCTCGATGTGCCCCATCCGTTCACGACGAACCCTCGCCAGGGTCACCTCGACGCCACAACGATCACAGATGACACCCTTGAACTTGATTCTTTTGTACTTCCCGCAAGAACACTCGTAGTCCTTGGTCGGTCCAAAAATCCGTTCACAGAACAGTCCGCCCTTTTCCGGCTTAAAAGTCCGGTAGTTGATCGTCTCGGGGTTTTTTGTCTCCCCGCGGCTCCAGGAAAGAATCGATTCCGGCGAAGCAACGGTAATGCTGACTTCGTCGAAGCCTACGCTTCTTTCCATACCGAGGATTTCACGAGCGGATTGGGTCTGTTGGTTCATGGGATGTTTTTTCTCTATGTGGATTGGGGTTAGACAGTCGCGACTAAAATATCCGGCTTTTGCAGATCCTCGTCCATGACGCGGCTGCGCTCACCGACCTTGATGTCCAGACAAAGGCTCTGCATTTCCTTGATCAGCACGTTGAACGATTCGGGTGTGCCGGCCTCGAGGGAATTGTCACCCTTGACGATACTCTCATAGATCCGTGTGCGACCTGCAACGTCGTCGGACTTGACGGTCAGGAGCTCCTGGAGGGTATAGGCTGCCCCATAGGCTTCCATCGCCCAGACTTCCATTTCTCCATATCGTTGTCCCCCGTACTGAGCCTTGCCTCCCAGCGGTTGCTGGGTGACCAAGGAGTAGGGACCGACGGCCCGGGCGTGAATTTTATCAGCCACAAGATGGTGCAACTTGAGCATATAGATCAAGCCGACCACTACACGCTGATCAAATGGTTCACCCGTGCGACCGTCGATCAAGAGGGACTTGCCGTCCTCATCGAGTTTCGCCTTTTTCAGGAATTCACGGATTTTTGTCTCGCTGATTCCGTCAAACACGGGGGTCGCGACGTTAAAGCCGAGAGCCTTGGCCGCGATTCCGAGATGGGTTTCAAGCACCTGTCCGACATTCATACGGGAGGGCACCCCGAGCGGATTCAGAATAATGTCCACCGGAGTTCCGTCCGGAAGGAACGGCATGTCTTCTTCCGGAACGATCCGAGCCACCACACCTTTGTTTCCGTGACGCCCGGCCATCTTGTCTCCAACGGAAATTTTCCGTTTGGCCGCGACATAAACCTTCACTTGCTTCAGGACGCCGGGATCAATGTCTTCGCCGGATTCCAGACGCTCAAGTTCGAGGTCCTTCTCATTGGCCAACTGGTTGAACTTCTGCTCGTAACTCGAGATGATCTCGCGGATTTTGATCCGGATCGGACTCGGGTCGATTTCGATGTGATTGTAGACATCCGCTATTTTGCGAAGCAGCGTCTTGGTGATCTTGCGGTTCGCAGGGATGATAATTTCCCCGGTTTCAGCGTTGACCACATCCAACGGAATCTTTTCGTTCAACAGAATATTGGAGAGGGCCTGAGTCAACTCCTCCTTCATTTCTGCATGCTTCTTGATGTACTTGTCGTCCACTCCCTTGGCGTGACGCTTGGCCTCGCCCGGAGCGAGCTTGATGATGTCTTTTTTAATCGCACCACCCGTGGTCTTCACATCCATCACAATCCCCGCCGATCCCGAAGAAACGACGAGTGAACTGTCCTTCACGTCAGCGGCTTTCTCGCCGAAGATTGCGCGGAGGAGTCGTTCTTCCGGAGCAAGTTCTGTTTCACTCTTTGGGGTGATCTTGCCGACGAGGATGTCTCCCGCCTTGACCTCAGCTCCGATGCGGACGACACCGTCCGGTCCGAGATTCTTCAGGGCCTCATCGCCCACATTCGGGATATCCCGGGTGATTTCCTCGGGTCCAAGTTTGGTGTCCCGTGCGGCAATTTCAAACTCCTCAATGTGAATGCTGGTGTAGACGTCCTCCTTGACCAACCGTTGATTCAGCAGAATGGCGTCCTCGAAGTTGTATCCATGCCAAGGCATGAACGCGACGACGACATTGCGTCCGAGGGCCAATTCCCCCTGATCTGTGCACGGCCCGTCGGCAATAACGGTGCCCTTACTCACGCGTTGTCCGACATGAACAACAGGCTTCTGGTTTACACAGGTTCCATTGTTTGAACGCAGGAACTTGAGCAAGTCGTAGACATAAACTCCTTTTTCAGCATCCGTCTTCAATCGTTTCCGGTTTTCGGGGCATTTCCCGTCTTCGGTGACGACCACCTGCCGGGCTGTGACCGAAGCCACCTTCCCGGGACCTTCACTGAGGATCATCGCATGGGAATCCCGCGCCACCTTTGCTTCCATTCCCGTCCCGACGACGGGAGCCTCGGAAATGAGGAGCGGAACGCCTTGGCGCTGCATGTTCGAACCCATCAGGGCTCGATTCGCGTCGTCATGTTCCAAGAACGGAATCAACGAGGCTGCAACCGAGACCAGCTGTTTGGGAGAAACGTCCATGTAATGAACCTTGTCGGGCTCGACTTCCAAAAACTCGCCACGATAACGCACGGAAACCCTCGGGGAGGTGAATTTTCCATGACCATCGACCGCGGTGTTGGCCTGGGCCACGATAAAGTTTTCTTCCTGGTCGGCCGTGAGGAAATCGAAGTCCTCCTTGACCCGGCCATTTTCCACTTTGCGGTAAGGAGTCTCAATGAAACCGAATTCATTGATCCTGCCGAAAGTCGAAAGACTCGAGATCAAACCGATGTTCGGGCCTTCCGGAGTTTCAATCGGGCAGATCCGCCCGTAATGGGACGGATGCACGTCACGGACCTCGAATCCGGCACGCTCACGACTCAAACCTCCTGGTCCAAGTGCGGAAAGACGACGTTTGTGCGTCATCTCGCTGAGCGGATTGGTTTGATCCATCAGCTGAGAAAGCTGACTCCGCCCGAAGAAATCCCGAATCATGGCCGAAAGGGCCTTGGGATTGATCAACTTCTGGGGCGTCATGCCCTCGGTGTTCACGTCGAACAACGTCATGCGCTCCTTGACCAACCGTTCCGTCCGGCTCAAGCCGGTCCGGCATTGATTCGACAGAAGTTCTCCAACGGTCCTCACACGGCGACTGCCCAAATGATCGATGTCGTCGGTGGTTCCTTCCCCCAAACGGAGGTTGATCAGGTAGCTGGTCGCAGCCACCACATCTTCCCGGGTCAAAATCCGGGTCAATAGATCGGTCTGCAGCCCAAGTTTCTGATTCAGTTTATGCCGCCCCACCCGACCAATGTCGTAGCGTTTCGGATCAAAAAAGAGTCGTTTCAATAAGGCTTTGGCATTTGTGACTGTGGGTGGATCACCAGGCCGGAGACGGCGGTAGATTTCCTTCAGAGCCCCTTCGGTATCCTTCGTCGGATCCTTTTTCAAACATTTCAGGATCGTGTCATCGACACGAATATCGACAACCTCAGCGCTCTTCAACCCGAGGTCGAGCAACTGACGGACAACTCCCTTGGTGAGAGGCTCGAAAGCGCGGGCGACCACCAAATCGGCGTTCGCTGTGTCGCGCACTTCCTTGATCAGCACTTTTTGACTGAGCTCGTTTTCCTCAAGGTCCTCTGAAAGTTTAAGCGTCTCGATCCGGTAAAAGAGCGAGATAATTTCCTCATCCGTGCTGTAGTCCAACGCGCGCAGGAGGGTGGTGAGCAGGAACTTCCGACGCCGTTTCCGGCGGTCCAAATGGACGTAAAGAAGATCCGACGTGTCGTAAGAAACTTCGAGCCAGGAACCGCGGTCCGGAATGATCCGATAGCTGTGCAGAATCTTCCCGTTGGCGTGGACACTGGACTCAAAGCAGATCCCCGGGGAACGGTGAAGCTGGCTGACGATCACCCGCTCCGCTCCGTTCACCACAAAGGTCCCCTGTTTGGTCATGAGAGGAAGTTCCCCCATGTAAACGCGTTCCTCGATGGTGGAACCGTCGTTATGCAAAACGAAGGTCACATAGAGGGGCGCTGCATAGGTGATGCCTTCCCGCAGGCATTCAATCGGGTCGTTTTTCGACTTCCCGAGCTCGTAATGACTAAAATCGAGTTTGATCTTCTCGTCGTAGGATTCGATCGGGAAGACCTCACGGAAGACGGCTTGAAGGCCGACGTCACTCTTCCGTTGCTTCGGGTTGATACCTTCTTGGAGGAAGGCACGGTAAGAATCCAGCTGAACCTCCATGAGGTTCGGCATTTCCACCGTCTCGGGCAACCGCCCGAAATTTACCCGCTCGACTTTGGTCGATTTCGACATGCTGCGTACTCCTTAACCCCGGTTACCCGGAGAGTTGGTTATTTGACTTCTACCTTGGCACCGGCTGCTTCGAGCTTCTTCTTGATCTCGGCGGCCTCATCCTTGGTCGCACCTTCCTTGATGGTCTTGGGCGCACCTTCGACGAGGGCCTTGGCATCGGCAAGACCGAGCCCCGGCACCACAGTACGGACTTCCTTAATGACACCAATTTTGTTGGTCCCACTGTCCTTCAGGACGACTTCAAAAGTTGTTTTCTCTTCGGCAGGGGCTGCACCACCGGCGGCCGCTCCACCTGCTGCGGCAACCGCAACGGGAGCTGCGGCGCTGACGCCCCACTTTTCCTCGAGTTTTTTCACCAGTTCAGACGCTTCGAGAACGGTCAACCCGCTCAACGTCGTTACCACTTCTTCCAGATTTACTGCCATTTTGTTTCTCCTTCCCCTGCCCCTTCATCGAAGGGACGGAGGTGTTAATGTTGTCTCCCGGTTAGCCGATCACACCCGTGACCGAATTATCCCGGAAAGGCTCCCGGGCTAACACAAGGTTGTTGCCTTTTGTGTACATTTTAAGCGCTTGCTTCCGACTTGGTTTTCACCACACGGGCCAAACGGGCTCCAGGTTCCGCCAAAAGCCGTGCCAAAGTCGAAGCGGGTGCAGAAATCGCACCCAACAGACGAGCACGAAGAACTTCGGCCGAAGGAAGATCTGCCAACATGACAATCTCACTCACGCCGAGAACCTTTCCATCCATCAGGCCGGAACGAAGATTCGGACGGGTGAATTCGGCCTTGAAAGTCTTGATCACCTTCGCAGCGGCGGGGGCGTCCTTGCCTCCCGACACAATCGCTGTCTGTCCGGTCAGGTCTTTGCCCAACCCTGCCAAAACTTCTTCCCCGATCGCACGCTTGAAGAGGGTGTTTTTCACTACCTTAACCGCCGCCCCGACCTTTCGGAGTCTCCCACGAAGTTCCGAGAATTCAGCGACCTTCATGCCAGTGTAATCCAGCACGATCAGGTAGGGGGAGGACTTCACCCACTCGCGGATCGTATCAATGACTAAGGCTTTTTCTTCTTTCATAAATCTCCTTCGTTATTCGTCTGACCCGGCTGCCACTTCAGTGACCGCAATCGGAATTCCGGGTGAAAAAGTCGCGGAAAGGACGCAATTTTTAAGATACTTTCCCTTGGCTCCTGCCGGACGGGCGCGGGAAACCGATTCAATTACGGCGTTCACATTCTCGCCGAGAGCCTTAGGCTCAAAATTCAATTTGCCACAGCTCACATGGAGGTTGGACCCTTTGTCGATCTTGAACTCCACCCGACCGGCCTGACATTCCTTCACGGCCTTTGCGGTATCTTCCGTCACCGTGCCTGTCTTGGGGTTGGGCATCAACCCGCGGGGTCCAAGAACCTTTCCAAGTTTACGCACCTCGATCATCGCATCCGGTGTCGCAACAGCCACGTCAAAGTCAGCCCACCCCTCTGTCACCTTTTTGATTAAATCTGCATAGCCGACGGCAACTGCTCCCGCCGCTTTGGCCGCTTCAGCTGCCCCACCCTGGGCAAACACAATGACCCGAACATTTTTGCCTGAGCCATGAGGAAGACTGACCGTTCCCCGGACGACCTGATCGCTCTGCTTGGGGTCCACGCCAAGATTGAAGGAAAGATCAACACTCGGATTCCCCTTGCTCTTGCCGGCGGGCATTTTCTTCAAAATCGAGACTGCATCCGTCACGCTGTAACGCTTTTTGGGCTCCAGTAATTTACTGGCTTCGCTGTAACGACGACTGGGTTTTTTGGCCATGATCAGTCTCCTTTAGTCGGCGATCTCGAGGCCCATCTGACGGGCTGTACCGGCAATGGTCCGGAATGCAGCTTCATCCGATGCGGCATTCAGATCGTTCCTCTTAATTTTCACGATATCCATGATCTGCTTTTTCGTTACCTTGCCGACCTTGACCCGGTTGGGTTCTTTAGATCCCGATGCAAGGTTGGCGGCTTTTTTCAGCAAAACCGAAGCCGGAGGGGACTTGGTGATGAACGTAAAGCTTTTGTCCTTATAAACGGTGATGACGACTGGGAAAATATTCCCCGCTTCTTTGGCCGTCCGGGCATTGAACTCTTTGCAAAAAGCCATGATGTTGACCCCTTGCTGTCCAAGAGCTGGTCCGACGGGAGGAGCAGGATTCGCCGCACCAGCGGGAATCTGCAAACGGATGATGCCTGTGATTTCTTTTGCCATAAAAATTCCTTATGTCTTCTCCACTTGCCAATATTCAAGTTCCACAGGAGTGGAACGTCCGAAGATAGAGACAGCAACGCGCACACGGCCCCGTTCCGTATCCACTTCTTCAACGACCCCTTCCTGATTTTGGAACGGTCCGTCACCCACCTTGACCCGGTCACCAACAGCAAAAATCACCTTGGGGGTAATCTTCTCCTCTTTTTCCCGGATTTGGCTGAGCATTCCCTCGACTTCGGCAGGACGCATCGGGGTCGGGCGATCACCATCGGCGAAACCCAACACTCCGGGAGTTTCCTTTACAAAATACCAAGGCCTCTCATGCAACTTTTTTTCCGCGTCGTAGAGGGCCATTTTGATAAATACATAACCGGGATAAAGTTTCCGCTCCGTTTCAACCTTTTTACCCCGCTTGATTTCCGAAATACGTTCCGTCGGGATGATCACCTCATGCACCACATCGCCGAGTTCTTCGGATTTGATACGGTTCATCATGTAGCGCTTCACGTTGGTCTCCTGCCCGGAGAGAACGTGCACGGCAAACCACATGGCTTCCGAGGGGGTGGTGGCAACTTCAGTCATGACCATTAAAACCTCACCAGCCAGCCGACAACTCGGCTGATCAAAAAATCAAATCCAGAAGTGTAAGCGGCCAACACCAAGGTGGTGAGGGCAACGACCGTGGTGCTGTCGATCAGTTCCCGGTAGCGACGGACTCCGGTTTCAGTCGGATCCCATGGCCAGGAACACTTCACCAATTCGGCATGCACTTCACCAACGAACTTGGTGATCAGAGAACGGTAACGGAAAAGCAATACGACAGCCACGAGGGAGATTAATCCCACGGCCATTGTCCCCATCCAACTTCCTCCGATTTTCCAAGATTCCATATGTTCCAAACTCTTCTTTCTCCTGGCTTCAGGTGCAGGGCAGGAGGGACTCGAACCCCCAACCGACGGTTTTGGAGACCGCTACTCTACCAATTGAG
This sequence comes from Verrucomicrobia subdivision 6 bacterium, assembly GCA_947442065.1. Classification (GTDB taxonomy): domain Bacteria; phylum Verrucomicrobiota; class Verrucomicrobiia; order Methylacidiphilales; family Verrucolacustridaceae; genus Verrucolacustris. The sequence continues at coordinate 37,254 of CANEUY010000003.1, forward strand.
CTACTGCCCTCCTCTTCCGTCCGGTTGGTGGGGTCTCGCTCATGGAGCGAGACCCTTCCCTCCCGTTTTGTTCGTTGGCGGTTAGGCCACGATTTCGGTGACGCGCCCGGCGCCAACCGTTTTTCCACCTTCACGGATGGCGAAGCGGATCTGCTTCTCCATGGCGATCGGGGTGATCAGCTCGACTTCGATGTCGACATTGTCTCCGGGCATGACCATTTCCACGCCCGCTTTCAGGGTCACCACGCCCGTCACGTCCGTTGTGCGGAAGTAGAACTGGGGGCGATACCCGTTGAAGAAAGGAGTATGACGGCCGCCTTCGTCCTTGCTCAGAACGTAAACGGTGGCCTTGAACTTGGTGTGGGGCTTGATCGTGCCGGGTTTGGCGATGACCTGTCCGCGTTCCACATCTTCCTTTTTGGTTCCACGAAGGAGGAGTCCAACGTTGTCCCCTGCTTCTGCGGTATCGAGGAGCTTGCGGAACATTTCCACGTCGGTGACAACCGTTTTGGCCGTCGGCTTGATCCCGACGATTTCCACTTCTTCCATCTTCTTGAGGATGCCACGCTCGACTCGGCCGGTGACAACGGTTCCACGACCTTCAATGTTGAACACGTCTTCGACAGGCATGAGGAACGGCTGATCCTTCGGACGATCCGGGATCGGGATATAACTATCCACGGCATCCATGAGTTCCATGATGCATTTGGCGGCATCGCTCTTGGGGTCGCCGGATTCAAGGGCCTTGAGGGCGCTCCCCTTGATGATGGGGATCTTGTCTCCAGGGAATTCATATTTGCTGAGAAGTTCGCGGACTTCTACTTCAACGAGATCCAGGAGGTCCTTGTCGTCCACCATGTCCACCTTGTTCAGGAAGACCACGAGGGCAGGCACGCCGACCTGACGGGCGAGGAGGATGTGTTCCCGGGTCTGGGGCATCGGACCGTCGGCCGCGCTAACCACCAGGATCGCACCGTCCATCTGGGCGGCTCCAGTGATCATGTTCTTCACATAGTCCGCGTGTCCGGGACAGTCGACGTGGGCGTAATGCCGATTGGCTGTGGCGTATTCAACGTGCGAGGTATTGATCGTGATTCCACGTTCTTTTTCTTCGGGCGCATTGTCGATTTGATCGTATGCGCGGGCCTCTGCCAGACCGCTTTTTGAAAGGATCGTGGTGATTGCTGCGGTGAGCGTGGTTTTCCCGTGATCGACGTGGCCGATGGTGCCGATGTTGACGTGGGGTTTGGAACGATTGAATGCCTCTTTCGCCATAAATTCTTATCTCCTTGCCTTGCGGTTTCAGATCTCCTCATTCGCCGGATCGGAACCCCGTCATCAGTGTCCCCGCTCGGGGTTTCACCGCGACAGAGCCCATGACCGGGTTTGAACCGGTGACCTCGTCCTTACCAAGGACGTGCTCTACCAACTGAGCTACATGGGCGAGATGGAATCCAAAGATTCCGGAATTCGCCCGGCGTTTTCCCCGTCGGCACAAAATCTGCTACAAAACCTTGCGACTCGAACAGAATTTTGACCTAGAGGGAAACGATAAGCATGCCCGATGGCGAACCCCCGTGTCAACACCGTCTTGCAAAAAAAATATTTTTTTCGAACTAAGTAAACAACATGCGAAAAAGGTAAAATCCAATCCCCAAAAGAGCCACCACTGCGCCGATGTACAAAAGCCATGTCGGATCCCCTCCCCCACCTTTCTTCTTGATGGGGGACAAGTTACGAAAGTTTTCAGGAACTCCAAGGTCCACTCCCATCTCCATTTGAAAGACCGCCCCAACCATGGGTAGGGCCAAGGCCGCCCGGGGGACTGCTCCCTCATAACGAAAAGGAATCTGCCCAAACTGCAACCGATCCCGATCCTGCAACAACGCATCGGTCACTTTTTCATCATTCACGCGGGTACCGTTGGTTGATTCCAAATCCCTGACCCGATACTCCTGCCCCTCAAGAACCAATTCGGCATGGCGTGACGAAATGCTTCCATGCACGATCTGAACATCGTTCCCATCGATCCGTCCGACCGCCATTCGCGGGCCGACCAACTCGATGGTCAGCTGGGGGATTTCTTTGCTTTCGGAAACAATCTTCGGCATGGAAAATTTCTATCCATTCTTGCTGCTTGCGTCCAGCAACTCGGAGAACTGCCGGAAAAAATAGGATGCATCATGCGGCCCGGGGGCGGCCTCCGGATGATATTGCACGGAAAAAGCCCCGCCGGCGGAAAGCTGGATCCCTTCGCAGGTGCCGTCATTCAGGTTGAAGTGCGTCACCTCCACCTTCCCCTTGGGCAAAGAATCCGGATCGACCGCATACCCGTGATTCTGGCTCGTGATGGAAACTCGCCCGGTACGAACATCCTTCACCGGCTGATTCCCCCCCCGATGACCAAATTTCAGTTTAAAGGTCTTCCCTCCGAGGGCATGGGCCAGCATCTGATGCCCAAGGCAGATTCCGAAAATGGGCTTCTTTCCCAATAAATCCCGCACGGTCTGATGAACATAGGTGGGGACGGCCGGGTCACCCGGCCCATTCGAAAGAAAAATCCCGTCGACCTTCGCCTTCAGGATCTCCTCCGCCTTGGTTTGAGCCGGAAAAATGACCGGCTGAATCCCCTCCGCCCTCAATAAGCGCAAAATATTCCTTTTCATGCCGCAGTCGATCGCCGCGACACGATGCCTCACTGGCGGAAGCTTTTTTTTCTCCCCTCCCAATTTTCCGGGAAAATCGATCCCTTCGGGATCCCATTCGAATGATCGCTTACAGGTCACTTCGGCCACGTAATCCTTCGCCCCCAAGCCCGGCCACTCCTTCGCCTTTTTGACCGCCTCGTCCGCCGAAATTCCGTTCGTGGCCAAAACCCCCTTCATGGCCCCCTTCGTCCTCAATCTCCGGGTCAAGGCCCGGGTGTCCACCCCTTCCAACGCCGGCACTTTGTGTCTCTTCAAATAAACATCCAGGCTCTCCCTTTCCCGCCAATTGCTCGACCTCCGGGAAAGCCGCCGGACCAGCAAACCTGCGACCTGCGGCCGATCCGACTCTTCATCTTCCGGATTGATTCCCGTGTTACCAATCTCAGGACAGGTCAACGCCACGACCTGCCCCCGGTAGCTCGGATCGGTCAAAATCTCCTCGTAACCCGTCATCGATGTGTTGAAGCACATTTCCGCCACCACCCACCCCTCGTGGCCAAAACCCCGTCCTTTTAGAATCGTTCCGTCCTCTAGGGCAATAAATCCTTCCATCTTGTTCGAAACTTTATGACCGCCCCGCCCGTCCGTCGAGGTCATGCCGAATTTTTCCGTCCACAATTGTCAATACCGCCCGCCCCCTCAATTCCCGCCCCTCGAAAGGAGTATTTCTCCCCTTACTCGCAAATTCCGTCTTTCTGACTGTCCATTTCCTTTCCAAATCCATCACCGTCACGTCCGCCAAGGCTCCTGTCGCCAAAGTCCCCCGCCCCAGCTTGAAGTACTCAGAAGGAAATGAACTCATCTTCACCACCATTTCCCGCAAGGGAATCAGCCCGCTGTGCACCAGTTCTGTCAGATAGATGCCCAGAGCTGTCTCCAACCCCACCACTCCGAACGGAGCCTCGTCAAACTCCACCTCTTTTTCATAACTGCAGTGAGGTGCATGATCTGTTGCCAAAAACCGTATCGTCCCGTCCGCCACCCCCTTCTTGACCTCCTCCACATCGGCCCGCGTTCTCAAAGGAGGATTCATCTTAAAGGAGGTGTCATACCCCTCCACCCGATCCTCCGTGAGGGACAAATGGTGGGGCGAAGCCTCCCCATCAATCGGCACGCCCCTCTTTCTCGCCTCCCGCAGAATCCGGATGGATCCGGCTGTGCTCATATGCTGGCAAACGACTCGCGCGCCCGTCATTTCGGCCAAAAGCACATTTCTGGCCACGATCACCTCCTCCGCAATTCCCGGCCAAGCCGGCAATCCAAGAATCCTGGACCACTTTCCTTCATTCATTACCCCGCCGGCCGAAAGCGACTTGTCCTCGCAATGATCCAGCACCGGCAAATCGAACATCCGGGCATATTCCAGGGCCCTTCTCATCAACTCCGCACTCTGGATGCAGTGGCCGTCATCCGTAATCGCCACTACCCCCGCCTGCCTGAGGGATCCGATCGGAGCCAACTGCTCCCCTTTTTGCCCAATCGAAATCGTCCCCGTGGGAAAAACATTCGCCACCCCCGTTTCCTTCGCCCTCTGCTTCATCCAGGCGATAGTGTTCGATCCGTCCGCCACCGGAGAGGTGTTCGGCATCGCGATCACCGAGGTAAACCCGCCGGCCACCGCCGCAGCCGTCCCCGTGGCAATCGTCTCCTTCGCCGACTGACCCGGTTCACGCAGATGCACATGCGGATCAATCAAACCCGGCGTGACGACGCATCCTTCGATCTGAATCACGACCGCATCTTTCGAAACCTTTCCTTCCGCAATCTTGCCGTCCCGGATCAACAGATCGCCCTTCGCTTCCCGACGCGTCGCCGGATCCACAATCAGGCCTCCCTTGAGAAGGATCTCGCTCATGATTCCCCTCCGATCCCTTTTCCTCCGGAAACCAGATAAAGAACCGCCATCCGTACCGCCAAGCCGTTGGTTACCTGATCCAGAATCACCGAGTTAGCCCCATCCGCCAGCTCACTCGCAATCTCCACCCCCCGGTGAATCGGCCCCGGATGCATCAGGATCACCCCTTTTTTACAGCGCTTGAATCTTTCGGAATTCAATCCGAACAGCGTCGCATACTCTCCGATGGATGGAACCCGGGCCTGTACCTGTCTCTCATGTTGGATTCTCAAGAGATTAATCACATCCGCCTCCTCGAGTGCCCCGTCCAAATCGTGGCTCACCTCCACACCCAACTCGGCAAACTCTTTCGGCACCAAGGTCGAAGGCCCGACCAGCTTGACCTTGGCTCCGAGCTTCGTCAGCGCCCATAGGTTCGACCTTGCGACCCGGCTGTGGATGATATCCCCGATGATCAGTACTTTCACGCCTTCAACCCTTCCCAACCGCTCCTGAATCGTAAAAGTGTCGAGCAAACCTTGCGTGGGATGTTCATGCGAGCCGTCCCCCGCATTGATCACGGAGGCCTTCAACCGCTGCGCGAGAAAATGAGCCGCTCCGGCCGATCGATGGCGGATGACAATGGTCCCCGCCTGTAAGGCTTCCAGATTCTTCGCCGTGTCCTGCAGGGTTTCACCTTTGCGGATGCTGCTCGAATCCTTGTCCAACGAGACCACGTCGGCGCTCAAACGAATGGCCGCCAGCTCGAACGAGATCCGGGTCCGGGTGCTCGGCTCGATGAAAAGATTCACCACCGTTCTCCCCTGCAGCGAAGGGACCTTTTTGATCGGACGACCCAGGATCTCCTTGAAAACAGTGGCGGTGGAAAGAACTTTACGTATCTCATCCGCGCTCAGTTCGCGAAGCGACAACAGATCTTTTCTTTGCCAGGCCGTGGTCATGGCTTCTCCAGAATCACTGCATCCTCCCCATCCTTCTCGGTCAAGCGGACACGGATTCTCTCATGGGGCCCGGTAGGTAGATTTTTTCCAACAAAATCAGGTCGGATCGGAAGCTCCCGGTGCCCCCGATCCACCAGCACGGCAAGCTGAATGATCTTCGGCCTTCCCAAATCGCAGAGAGCATCCAACGCCGCCCGGATCGTCCTTCCGGTGTACAGGACGTCATCCACCAGGATCACGGTCTTGTCTTTGAGATCAAACAGAACCTCCGACCCCTTGGGCACGGGCATGTTGCTGGCCAAATCGTCCCGGTGAAAACTGATGTCCAAAGAACCTACCGGCAAAGAATTCCCCCCCTCGATCGCATGAAATTCCTTGGCAAGCCGGTGGGCAAGCGGAACACCACGGGTCTGGATGCCAACGAGGGCGATATTTCCTTTGGGATGCCTCTCGGCAATTTCATGGGCGATACGCCGTACAGCCCGGCGTACGGTTTCCCCATCCATTAACTGTGCTTCTGCCATCTTCGCCTCCTTGAGGAACTCTCTGGTTCCCGTTAAAGGACGCGTCCTGCGTCATCTCAACTCTTACTGATTCTGTTTTTCCTTGGCGATCTCTTTTTCCCGATTGGCCCGCCATGCCGACCGATGTTTGACAATCCAATCCAAAAGACCCTTTTCAAATCCCACGTCGTGGCCCGCCTCTTCGCTTAAGTGCCACTTGTGTTTCAAGATCTCCTCACGCTCCAACAAAAATTCACGATACAGAGCCGAATTGCGAAAGAGCGCATTCGGGTCGGTCACGGGCTTGGAAGAACCATTCCCATCCATATTTGTAATTTGACGCTTTTGTAACAATCCGCAAGGGGGAATCTTTTCTGAAAGCCAAACGGAAACTGCTTACTTTTAGATATTTGGAAATAGTATTTTTAACACGGATTGACCGAATTGGAAAAAAACCTTCGAAGACGATGCTTTCGGATTAACCAAAAGCACCGGTTTTCCCTCGTCTCCACATTTTCTCGCCTCAGGATCCAACGGGATCTCCCCCAAAAGAGGGACCTTCTGGCGCTCAGCTTCCCTCTTCCCACCACCGGATCCAAAAATCTCGTGTTTTTCTGTTGTCCCCGGCACGAGAAAATAACTCATGTTCTCCACCAATCCGAGAATCGTGACATTCACCTTTCGGAACATCGCAATCGCCTTCCTTGCATCCACCAACGCCACCTCCTGGGGAGTCGTTACAATCACGGCACCGTCCAACGCGACTGTCTGGACAATCGTCAACTGGATATCCCCGGTTCCGGGCGGCAGATCCAACACCAGAACATCCAAATCTCCCCATACGACTTGTCTTAAAAACTGCTGCGTAAATCGGGTCACCATAGGTCCCCGCAGGGCTGCCGGACTGTCATCCCCCAGCAACATCCCCATGCTCATCAACTTCACTCCGTGACATTCGGCCGGAACGATCCGCTCTGTCCCCTCCTCCACCCTCACCCCCTCGCGACACCCCAACATCAGTGCCTGACTTGGTCCGTACAAGTCGCAATCACACAGCCCGACCTTCAGCCCGCTTTGGGCCAGCCCCACCGCCAAATTGGCTGCGACTGTCGACTTGCCCACCCCCCCCTTCCCACTGGCGACAGCCACGATCTTTTTCACACCCTCGATCCCCTGAGGCCCGGTGGTAGCGGTCGCTTGCGGTGGCGTCACTTCTGTCTCGATAGTCACGCTCTTCACGGGGGCATAATTTTTCAACGCATCCCGGATCTCCTTGCCCAGCTTTTCAGGAATCGCCGGGTCGGGGGTGGTGAGCTTCAGCTTCAATTTTAAATCCGTCCCTTCCATGTCCATGTCCTGGACCAAACCAAATGAAACAATATCCCGACTAAATCCCGGATACTTCACCCCGCGAAGACGCTGAACTACCTCCTCGCGCCAATCCTGCTTCACCTCACTCATCTGCGCATCATGACACAAACCCTCTTGCGATCAAATTTAGGCAGCGAGCCCAAAAAGGATCCCAACTAAACTGGCAGTACTGCGGTCAACCTCTTGACCCCTTCCAACACCCGTTCAGCTGCGTCCTCCATTTTTCCGTTAGGAGTGCCAAAACCAAGGGTGAAAAGAATCAAAGCTCTCGCCTCCTGAGGCGTCGCACCGATGGCCTTCATGGCAGGCGGAATCCTCATCTCCCGGGTCACGCACCCGCTCCCCCCTCTCACCGCCAAACCCATACGGTCCAGTACCAAAGCCAAGCTCTCCGCCTCCAATCCAGCAAAACTAAAAGCCAGCTGAGCCGGACTCCTTTCAGCACCCAACTTCGAACCATGCAGTTTTGCCATGGGGATTTTTCTTCCGATCCCATCGGCCAGGGCTTGTTGCGATTCCGCGACATCCCGTCTGAAATGCTTCCCGCTCTTTGACCACTCGTCAGCCGCCACTCCGAATCCCACAATCGCAGGAAGATTCTCCGTTCCAGCCCTCCGGTCCCCCTCCTGCCTTCCCCCTTCCAGCCAAGGGGCACAAGCCGTGCCCGACCGGATCCACAAAGCTCCCGAGCCCTTCGGACCTCCCAGTCGATGGCCAGCCATGGCAACCAGATCCGCCCCACTCTCCTCCACCGAAAAGGGAACCCAGCCCGCTCCATGAGTCGCATCAACGAATAGTTTTGCCCCCACTTTTTCAGCAAACTTCCTTGCCTCAGAGATTTTTTGCATCGTCCCAAGGTCGTGATGGGCCAGATGAACGCAAACCAACCCCTTTCCACTTCCAGCCTTCACCTCTCCCCACCTCAATCGGCCCTCCGTATCCACCGGCACTCTGACCAAGGTAAATCCCTTCTTTCCCAATGCTCGTACTGCACTCTCCACAGCAGGATGCTCCATCTCACTAAGATAGGTTGTCCCATTTTGCACCGCTTCTCCCCATCCGCGTACCGCCGATTGAATCGCTTCGGTGCCCCCCGATAAAAAGACCACGCCCTCCGTATCCCTCGCCCCAAGAAAAGTGGCTAACCGTTGCCGCGCCTTTTCCAACTCCTCCCGCGCCTCCCTGCCTTCCCGATGCCCGCCACCGGGGGAAGCCTGAGTTTCGACTAGAAACCTCAAAATTTCCTTTTGCACGGACGGCAAAAGGATTCCGCCCGAGGC
>CANEUY010000004.1 GCA_947442065.1 Verrucomicrobia subdivision 6 bacterium
GAAAGTATTCACACAAGATATTGGATTTACTTGCCTGTCTTGACTGGGCGACTACCCATAAGAGGTCATGAAGTTAAAGCGACTCGAAATCGAGGGGTTTAAGTCGTTTTGTGACAGGACGGTTCTGGAGTTCCATCAAGGGATCACAGCGATCGTGGGCCCCAACGGAACGGGAAAGAGTAATATTCTCGATTCCATTCGATGGGTGTTGGGAGAGCAATCAGCTAAGGCGTTGCGGGGGCAGGAGATGGCCGACTGTATTTTTCACGGGGCGGCCGGCCGGAAGGCGAGTGGGATGGCCGAAGTCTCCCTTACTTTTAGTGACTGCGAAACGGTGCTGGGAACGGACTATCATGAGGTTCAGATCACCCGGAGGGTATTTCGTGATGGGGTCGGGGAGTACGCCTTAAACGGGGTCGATTGCCGCTTAAAAGATATTCAGCGGCTGTTTTTGGATACTGGGATTGGTCGGGCCGCTTACTCGATCATGGAACAAGGGAAGATCGATCAGATTCTCTCTTCCAAGCCGGAAGACCGTCGGGCGATTTTCGAAGAAGCCGCGGGGGTGATGCGTTTCAAGGTCCAAAAACGCGAGGCGGAAAGGAAACTAGAAGGGACCGAGGCGAATCTTCTCCGTCTGGCCGATATTTTGAGGGAAGTACGCAGGCAGATTGGCTCGTTGCAGAGACAAGCGGGCAAAGCCCGGAGACACCGTGAGATTTTCGACAAACTAAAAAGGCTCGATCTGGCCCTTTCCGCGAGGCAACGGGATCAGCTTTTGCTTCGGATCGATGAACTTTCGAGCAACCAAGCCAAAACCAAAGCAGACTTGGAGAGAGCCCAGCTGGCGGAAACGACCTGCGAACAAGGAGTCCGGGGACAGCGGACAAAACTGGAGGAGGCGGATCGGGCCTGGAGGGAAGCCGAGCGGGAAGTGGTGGCGGCGCAGGCGGAGGAAGTTCGGTGCGGGGAACGGGCAAGCATGCAGACACAGCGTGCGGACGAGTTGGGAGCCGCGATTGAACGGGCCAGGGGAGAAATCGCCTTGGCCGAGCGGCAGAATTCAGCACAAGAAGATCTGATCCGCTCCCTGACGGCCGAGATGGAGAAGGTTTCCGTTGATTTTCAGCAGGCAGAACAAGTTTGCCGGGAAGCCCAAGAGCAGGTCACGCAAGCCCGAAGAAAGCGGGAAGAGGCTGTGGCGCGGATGGAGTCGATCCGCTCCAAAAGGGAAACGGCCCGGCGGGAGGCCGAGGGGGCACGGGCCCGAGCGAGCGCCGAAGAACTCACGACACGCCAGAGGAGCGAATCTCTCGAAAGAATTCGAGGAGAAGTGGCAACCAAGGAAGCTGAAGAACAAAGGGAGAAGGCAGGGCTGGAGGAATTGTTCCGTCGCCTACAAGAAGCAGAAAGTTTGTTCCCGGGGTCAAGGGAAAGACTACAAAAAGCAGAGGAGGAACTGAGGCGGGCAGAAACGGAACTTGCGGATGCTGAGAAAAGACTTTCTGAGGCCGATGCAGAAAAAATGTTGGCACGCTCGCGGGAGGAAGCCGTTCGCGAGCGTTCCGCCGGTGAGGCGGAAGTTTGCCTAAAAGTTTGGATGGAAAAGGGCCAATCCGGCGCCGAGGCCGTTTGGCCGGCCTTGCGGATTCGCCCGGGCTATGAAGCGGCTGTGTCGTTGGCCTTGGGACCTGTTTTGGACGGTGTGTTGGTCGACGATTTGGAAAAAATGGCAGAAGTCTTGGAGTCCGGGGAAGATGCTCCATCGGCGATTCTTTTGTCCCGTGAGAATGAGGGGGCGCCTGTCTCCGAATGGGCTGAAGGGGCATGGAACTTTGTGGAGGGTGGGGCAGGATGGGAAATTCTCCTGCCCAAGCTCTTGGCAGGGATCTGTATTGTGGAATCCTGGGAAGAGGCCAAGGCATTAAAATCAACCCGACCTGATGCAACGATCATCTGCCGAGACGGAAGGATGATCAGCCCGCGGGGATGGCAGCGACGAGGGAAGACCCGGGCCTCACGTCCGGGTCGGCAGGAATTGGAAGCTGCGCGGGAACTACTCACGAAAGCAGAAGCACTCAGTCTTGAGCTTTCAGGTCAAGTGGGCCGGTTCAGGGAAAAAATCCACCAAGGCCGGGTTGAACTGGAGGCGGCGAGAGGCCACGAGCAGAAGATTCGCCAGTCTCTCGACGAGGCGAGACGGGAGCATGATCGGCGGGATGCCTTGGTACGCGGTTTAAGCTCCGAAACGGCTAGAAGGCGGGACGAGATGGGACGTCTTGAGCAGGAAATTGTCGTTCACCAAAAAATCGCGGCTGAAAAGACTTCCGAAGCGGAACGTCATTTGGCAACAGAACAGGGCCTGGAATTGGAGGCCCGTGAGTCCGGAGAGCTACGGCAGGCCGCGGAAATCGAGGAAACCAGGCTCAGTGATCTCCTGACCGAACGGAGGGTCGAGCAGTCGGTCCAGCAACAAAGAAGAGACTCTTGCGCCGCCCAACTGCAACCCGCTGAAGCTCGCAGAAAGGAACTGTCGGAACTCGTCAGCAAGCGCCGGGAGGAGATCGGAGCCGACACCGCCCGAATGGAAAGCGCCCGCACGGAAGCTCGGACCTCCACAGAAGCCCAGATGGCCGCAGGAAAACGGGCTCAAGAGATCGAAGCGTCCACATCAGGTCTAAAACAAGCCAAGGAAACGGAAGCAGGATTATTGAGTCAAAAGGAGGAGGAGGTCGTTCGTTGGCGTCAGGAAGGCGAAAAGGCAAAGGATCGTCTGGCCGAACTGGCGGTGAAAAGCTCACAACTGGATTTTCAGAGGCAGGCCTTGGCGGATCGTTTGCAAAGGGAATACGCCACTCCGCTGATGGAGGCCAAAATTGAGGGCGAGGGAATGCCACAAACCGAGGAAGAGTGGAACAAACTGGAGGAGGAGGCGAAGGGGTTGAAGGAGAAGATGGACGAGATGGGGCCGGTCAATACCGAGGCAATTTCCGAATATGAAGAGCTGGAAGGAAGACTCAAATTTCTGGAAACAGAAGAGAAGGACCTGACTACCGCCAAAGCTCAATTGGAAGAGGCGATTCGCAAAATCAATCAGACAACCCGACTGCTTTTCGAGGAAACCTTCGACAAGGTGAGGGTCAACTTTGGAACCCTCTTCGGGGAGCTGTTCGGGGGGGGGCGAGCCACGGTCAAGATGACCGAGGGCGAGGATGCCATGGACGGCGGAATCGATATCGAGGCTCAACCTCCGGGAAAACAGCCCAAGAACATTTCCCAGCTTTCCGGAGGAGAAAAAGCCATGACCGCCTTGGCCTTGCTTCTGGCCATCTATTCCGTGAAGCCGAGTCCTTTTTGTGTCTTGGACGAAATGGATGCCCCGTTGGATGAATCGAATACCGTTCGTTTCGTGCAAATCATCGAGCGTTTTGTTGAGAAGTCGCAGTTCCTGGTCATCACCCACAACAAAAGAACCATGTCGGCAGCCGACCTTCTTTATGGGGTAACCGCAACGGAGCCCGGTGTCTCAAGAATGATGTCGGTCAAGCTGACGAGGGAGGATGAGACACCCTTGTTTGCGCAGGCGGAAGCGTAAGTGAAGCCGAGTCTTGAAGGGCTCCGGGCCACGGCGGAGCGCATTGCCCGCAACGCAGGGGCGACGCTTCGTCAGGCCAAAGCAGAGTCCCTGCACGTTGATTCTGCGGAACAGCATGACATTAAATTGGAGCTCGATCGGAGGATCCAGGAGCAGATCCGGAAGGAAATACTCGCAGAGCATTCGCATCATGGATTTCTTGGGGAGGAAGGTGGGGAAGCTGCCAAGGCTGGGCAATATGAGTGGGTGGTGGATCCGATCGATGGAACGGTGAATTTATTCTACGGGATTCCTCATTATGCGGTTTCCATCGCCTGCCGGTTGGATGGTCGGACATTGTCAGGCGCAATTTATGATCCCAATCGGGACGAAATGTTCTCGAGTCATGCCGGGGGAGGATCGACCTGTAACGGAAAAAGTATTCATGTGGCCCATCGACTAAAACTGGAAGAGGCAGTTCTGGCTTTGGGATTTTCAAAAGGGAAGGCGACCATCTTGAAATGCCTGGAACTCTACCAGCACTACGGCGACAAAGTGCGGAAGTTAAGGGCAATGGGTTCGGCGGCCTTGGATCTGGCCTATGTGGCTTCCGGACGGTTGGACGCCTACATTGAACAAGGGGTCAGCATTTGGGACGTGGCAGCGGGGGCCTTGATTGTGGAGGAAGCAGGGGGCCAAGTACGCATGAGTCCCGGAGAGCCCGAGGGAAAGATTCATCTGGTTGCCAGCAACGGCAGAATTCCCTTGGATATGGTTTAGCCGTTTTTTTCCTTCTTCCGCGATTGAAGCGGAGGCAGGAAACGTGCAGAAATAGAGAATGAACAAGGTTCGAGTTCGTTTTGCTCCTTCTCCTACGGGGCTCTTGCACATCGGGGGAGCGAGAACAGCTTTATTCAACTGGCTCTATGCGCGGCATACGGGCGGAACGTTCGTTTTGCGGATTGAAGACACAGACCAGTCCCGCAATACACAGGAGGCAGTGGACGTGATTTTCCGCGGGATGCGCTGGTTGGGACTGGATTGGGATGAGGGTCCAGATGGGAAGGGCGGAATCATGGGTGACAAGGGGCCTTATTTCCAAAGTCAACGCGGCCCCATCTACGCCAAGTATTTGGAAAAACTACAATCCACCGGTAAGACCTACGAGGATAGTGGCGCATTAAAATTTCGGATGCCCAAGACACCCGGGATTGTGAAAGACCTGGTCTGCGGAGAGGTGACCTTCGACCGGACGACGGAACCGGACCTGGTGATTCGCAGAAAGGACGGGAGTCCTGTTTTTCATTTCGTCAATGTGGTGGATGACCTGGAAATGGGGATTACCCATGTGATCCGAGGAGAGGATCACCTCACCAATACCCACAAACACATCGCTCTTTACGAGGCCTTGGGCGCACCTTTGCCTCAATTTGCGCATATTCCGCTGATCCTGAATCAAGGCGGATCCAAAATGAGCAAGAGGGATGAAGGAGCCGCTTTGGGATTTTATGAGGACGCAGGGTACCTTCCTCAGGCGGTTAGGAATTACCTCTGCCTGTTAGGGTGGTCCCCAGGAGCCAAGGAGGAGATCCTCCCCATCGATGAGATCGTTCGTCGTTTCGAGCTGAAGGATCTGAATCGAAGTAACGCACGCTTTGACGGACTGAAGTTGTTTTGGATGAACGGGGAATACTGGAGATCCATGAAGGACGAGGATTTTTCAAATTTCTCTTCTGACATCCTTGCCAAGAACCGACCTGCGGCGGCGAATCTCCCACAACCTTTGCGAGAGGGACTACTCAAGATCATTCGAGAAAAAGTGAGAACCGGGAAAGAACTGGTGGAATGGTTTGACCCCTATCTGACGGAGGAATACGAGTACTCCGAAGAATCCCGCAAAAAGCAGTTCTCCAATCCTGAGGCTCCCCAACTTCTCGCAGCACTCGAAAAAGGTTTTTGTGAGGCTTCGGACGCAATGGATGAGGCTTCAGCCGAAGCGGTCTGCAAACAGGTTGCGGAGGCGGCGGGTCTGCCAAAACCCGCAAAGGTGATTCATCTTTTACGGGCAGCGGTTTCCGGTCGCACGGTTGGGCCCTCACTCTTTGCACTGCTGGTCGTATTGGGGAAGGATCGGGTTAAGTCCAGGTTAGTGCGGACCAGACAACTTTTGGAGGCAGGGAAACTAGGGGTGACGGCGTGACCTTTGCCACCAGCATCACCCTACTTCGAATCCTATTGGTGCCTCTTTTTGCCGCGGCTCTCCTGTATCATCAGGAATATCATTCCGAGGGCTATCAGGGGAACGAATGGTATTACGCAGCCGTACTCTTATTCGCCGTGGCGGCCTTTTCGGATGGGATTGATGGATGGATTGCGAGGCATTTCAACCAAAAGAGCCACTTGGGTAGGATTCTTGATCCTGTCGCGGACAAGCTGCTCCTCGTGACAGGTATCGTGCTTTTGGGGACGGTGGGAGTAGCTGGGAAGGGTAGGCTACCTCTTTGGTATCCCGTTCTGGTTGTGAGCCGGGACCTCATTCTCGTGGCAGGAACACTTTTGATCGGGACCTTCCTCCATCATTACCATTTTGTGAAACCACACTGGACAGGCAAAGTTTCGACCTTCTTTCAGATTGCCGTCGTTTTACTCGGCTTACTGATGCCTGGGAACCCCGCCACACGTCCTGTCCTTTGGGCCTCGGGATTGATGACCTTGATTTCCATGACGGTTTACCTGATGCAAGGCTGGCAACTCCTGCACACGAGCAGTTATGGCGAACCAACCCGAAACTGATTCCATTCGTCCGGTCGTGGCGATTGTGGGTCGCCCCAATGTGGGAAAGAGTGCCCTCTTTAACCGGATTTGCGGCAGGAGGATTGCCCTCGTTTTTGATCGCCCGGGTGTTACCCGCGATCGCTTAGTGGCGGATGCCGACTGGGAGGGCCGTCCCTTTGTACTCATCGATACGGGAGGACTTGGACTGGAAGACGGCTCGGGACTGCAGGATGCCGTTGAGCGGGAGGCGGATTTGGCCATTGCTTCGGCTCAGCGGGTTCTCCTGGTGGTAGACGGTAAGGAGGGGTTGCATGTCTTGGATACCGAAGTGGCTAAACGTCTCAGAAAAGCGGGACAGAAGGTGACCCTGGTCATCAACAAGATGGATCCAGGCTATTCCGGCGGAAAGGTCAGGGAATTCAGTCGACTGGGCTTTGGCGATGGGATGCAGGTTTCGGCCGAACACGGCCTTGGCTTCGGTGATTTAATGGAAAGCATTGGGAAAGCTTGGCCGGAAGCAGATCGCATCAAGGATGAGAGAACGCGTTTAGCGGTGGTTGGACGACCGAATGCCGGGAAGTCATCCCTGGTCAATGCCTGGGTAGGGATTGATCGGACCATGGTCGCACCCATCGCTGGAACTACCCGGGATGCTGTGGACGTTCCTGCCGTGGTAGGAGGCCATGATGTTCTGTTTATCGATACCGCTGGCTTGAGACAAAAGCGGCGTGTGGAGGACCCTCTCGAGAAGATTATGGGAGGCAGAACAGCCCATGCGATTGACCGCTGTCACTTGGCCATTCTGGCAGTCGATGCCGTTTTGGGGGTGGGTCTGGTGGAGAAGAAGATTGCTGGTCTTATCCAAAAAGCTCAAAGGCCCTGTGTCGTTGCCGTCACAAAATGGGACCTAGCAAAGAAAGCGGGAGAAAAGACACAGGGTGCAGGATTTCAAAAAGAGTATGAAGAAGCCTTGCGCCGCGCCCTTTTCTTCCTTCCTGATGTGCCGATCGTCTTTCTGAGTTCGGTTGAAAAGACAGGCCTCAAGGAACTCGAGGAGGCTGTCGTTGTGATGCTAAAGGCTCGCTCCATCAAGATCGGCACAGGGGAGTTAAATCGGGTTCTTTCCAGGGCCACGGAATCCCGTAGCACTCCCGTGAAGGCAGGGAAAAAACTCCGTCTTTATTACGCGACCCAAGTCGAAGGACCCTTACCCACTCTGGTGGGTTTTGTGAATCACCCGGCGGTCATGTCCGAGGCTTATGAGCGATACCTCAGCAACCGGGTTCGCGAGCATTTTCAACTGGGAGGATGCCCGCTTCGTTGGCGCTGGCGGGGAAGGGACAAGAAAAACGAGAAATAAGGTCTATTTGAGGATCGAGTTGGAAATACGATCAATTCCTTCGCGGGCGATTTCACTATTGGGGTAGTCCTGCAAGGCCCGTAAATACCATGCCAGGCTGGATCCAACCTGCTGTTTCCGCTCCATTTCCTGTGCCGTCCGGATGGAGCGGACAAATTCTGCAGCTTGCGTGGTAAAGTCGGCGCGAGCCTGATTGAGCTTGGGATCGTCGGGATAATCCGAAAACCCTCGTTCCACGCTTTCCCACGCTCCGGCCGGATCCCCCCGCTTGGCGAGTTCAGTGGATCGCATCAGGGCGGCTTCCGCGCTCTGAACCCGGTCCAGAATGGCTTTCAGTTTCTCTTGGCGATCAGGATACATCGCGGTGGCAGCAATAAAGCGCACCTTATCTTCAAAGATCTGTCGGTAGTTTTTTTGTGCGATGAGACGGTCAAAATCATTCAAGGCCTGCTGTTGGACATCCGTTTGACTGAAGATGGCGCCTGAAACTTGTGCCAAGGCAGGGTTCCTTGGCCAGATTTCGGTGGCAGCTCTTAGCTCTGTTTCCAGGGTTGCACGATCTCCCGAAGTGGCGGCGGCCTTTGCTTTCGCGAGGTGCATCGCACTGACCGTCTTGGCGGTTTCCACCACGGCCAAGGGTTTGGATGTATCGAAATCCTTTGCCGTCTGGCTCAATTCCTTGATCAGTTCCTCCGCCCGGGTTAGGTCGTTTACTTCAAGAGCTGCCAGGAGTTCGTTGGTCTTGCGGGTGAATTCAAGGGCACGGCGCTTGTCATCGCGGGAAAGCTTGCGAACGGAGGGCATATATTCGCCCATCATGAATGTCTCAAAGAGTCGCTCCGTTGCGCTTTTGAGCTCGTTTTTCTCCAAAAGAAACTTGTAGGACTCAATGCCTTCATCCACATCCCGGATGGCTTCGTTGGCCAATGAGTCCAACTGACCCAGGGAATTGATCATTTTGCCCAAAGCCTTTAACCCGCTCGCTCCCGCGCTGATCAGGCTTTCGACCCCCAGATTATCCACCCCGAACTGCATTCCCTCGGCGCTGAAGCCTCCGCCGGAAGAGGAGGTGTCGGTTCCTCCTGAAACATTTCTCCCGTTTGTACCTGTTCCGCCACCTGCATACGCCCCGGAACCTCCACGACCGGAGACCTTTGGATCCACCTTGGCCTTCACCTTGACCTGACCAGCGTCCTTATCCACGGGCAGGTTGGATGCAATCTGGTCCAAAGCCGTCAAGCGATTGTCGCCGTCGCCAAAGAGGGCGCGATAGAACCGGGTACCGATCAAGACATGCCGAAACCGGCGCTGGGCAAAATATTGAACAATCAGGCTCTGAAAATCGATTTTCGCCTGAACGATGGAAGCCTCTTTCTTTAGCTTATTATTGGCCATGGTCTGGCGGACATCCGAGAGGGCCTCCTTGATCGGCTCAATCCGAGCTTCGTCCTGCGGACTTAAAGTCGTGGTAGAGGCCGGGGCATTGGTTCCGGTTACCGCGGGTTGGGTCAGGGAAGATGGACCCATATTCATCCGATAGTTCCATTCGAGGGAAGATTTCTCCTTTTGCAGGGTTCGATTGGCCATCTCGAGTCGATCGACTTCATTCTTGGCCAGCCAAACACTATAGACCACGTCGGCCATTGAGCTGCAGAGATTGGCGTCGCTTTTGTATTCCGAAGCTTTGGGGAGGAGCTTCCATGCAGCATCCACATTGGCCGAATTGACCTTTCCCGGCGCGAGAAGGGTCAAAATCTGGTTGATGGTGTTTTCGTACTGCTGGTCTGCTTCCGATGTTTCCTCGGGGGCATTAAGGTATTTCTCAAACCGTGCACGGAAAAGCCGGTTGTTGTTCATGTTCCAAAGTTTCCCGTCGAAAGTGGAGTTGTCGGATCCCGGATCCATGACCGGAACATCCCGACCCAAGAAACCTTGATTCATTTGCGGAGGGCGAGCACCTCCGGTGGCGGCTTTGGAGTTTCCTTCCTGGGACCAAGCGGTGCATCCGGCAAAAGCAACGAGTGTCAGGCATATTTTGAAAAGAGATTTCATGATTTCTGGATTTCGTCTGCAACCAGAACACCGGAATCGTTCACATGAACCTTGGCCCGATAGGACTGGTTTTTTTGGATGTTGATCTTTTGTAAGGTTGCCGGAATCAAGATCGGTAGGGGCCAGTTCTTGGATTCACTGGTGACGCGAATGCTGAATAACCGACCTTTTTCAGGATTCCATCCCAAGGAGTTGAGAATTGTGCCTTCCACCTGGTAGGCATTTCCCCGAAGGCTGTTCGCATTCTCGAAGTAGTCCGCGGGTTTGAGTTTTTCCACCGTCCGATAGGGTTCAGAGTCTTTCTGAAAAAAGTAAGCTCCGACGCCCGCCAAGGCCAAAAAAGCGGTCACCAACCCGATGACCAATCCGGGGGGTGTGGAGGAATGAGCGCGGCGTGACATCCTGATTAGATTATCGCAAAAGACTCGGCAGGACAATCTATCGCCAAAGACTGCGACGAATCCCGAAGTAGGCAAAAACAAGACCCAGACCAAAATGAATCAATAAGATCCAAAGGGATATGGAGTAACTGGCGATCGGCGTTTCAGAAATCGCCCGGACCAGATCGTAAAACCGGGTGTCCCGAAGGGTTTGAAGGTATCCGGACCATGCCCAGTATGCACTGATGAGGGGTCGTATGGCTCCGCCCATAAGATCAGGCAAAGCCAAGATGGCCCCGGAAAGGGGGAGTTGGAATCCGACAAGATAGAGGCTCCCCAAGGAAGCCTGTTCCGAAGAGGAGGTCCAACTGGAGATGGCCAGACACAGGGCCGTCACCGCGGCAGTCACCAGGAAAAAAGGTAAAAACTGGTTCAAGAGATTTCCTGGAAACTGGCAAACAGCCCGAACAAAAAGAGTCATCCAAAGAGACTGAAAGGTGATGAGGATGGATAGAAAAAATCCCATTCCAAGAAGCGTCGCTCCCGGACGGAGTCCGGCCAGTTTCTCCTTTTCGAGAATCGGACGGTCTCCCACGACTTCGCGGGCGGAATTGTTGGATCCCATCAAGGCAAGAAGGATGACCTGAAACATGGCCAACCCGCTGACCAAAGTCCCGATCCGGCTGGATTGAATGGTGAAAGCTAGGGTCTCGCGCAACTGGTCAACGATGCCGGTATCCGACGAGAGGGCCATGTTGCGAACGGAGGGGAGGCCCCGGTAGGCAAAGATTGTAACCACCACCGGAAAAACAAGAAGCAGGGAAAGCTGAAGAAAAACCTGGGCAGGGTCTCTTAGGAAGATCTTTAACCGACGTGAAAACCAGGTGCAGGCCTGCGAAAATAATCCGGGGAGGGAAAGGGCTTCCTCCTTTTCTTTCGACGTGATTCTGGATTCCAATTCTCCCATCAGATTTTGCGGGGTGATCCCCGAAGGTTGAGGAAGGGTCACCCATTCTTGGGCCCAAAGGGCCGGCTCCCGTCGACTCAGGGCAGGGTAGACATCCTCGGGTGTCGGAACGTTGAAATAACCCGTCAGATCCTGCGGACTCGCGGAATAGGCAAGTCTTCCGGCCGAAAGAACTGTGATGGAATCATATGCTTCCAGAAAACGCATGCTGTGAGTTACTAAAAGGACCAGTCGTCCATGTTCCTGGGCTAAGGAAGCCAGAAGGGCGGTGATTTCTTCCTCGGATTTTGGATCCAGTCCGCTTGTCACCTCGTCTGCAAGAAGAAGGCTGGGTTGAGTGGTGAGTTCCATGGCGAGGGCCAGGCGCCGGAGTTGTCCGCCGGAAAGAACCCCGGCCCGACGATCCTGTAGTTCGGTCAATCCTGTTTCCTCTTGGACCTCCTCCACAATGCCTGCGATTTCCGAAGCGGAGCCTTTTCGGCGAAGGCGGGCCGAATAGATAAGATTTTCACGAACCGTAAGAAGAGGCTGGGTGCAACTGAATTGGGGGACGTAACCCAGTTCATGAGGAGGAAGATCCGTTTCCTCCAAATTGTTTCCCTGCCATGAGATGGAGCCGGAGGTGTGGGGAATAATCCCTGCAATGACTTTCAATAAAGTGCTCTTTCCACATCCGGAGGGACCAATAATTGCTCCAAAATGAGATGCTGGGTACCACGCCGATATCCCAGAGAGCAGGGGAGGTTGCTCTGCATTCAAACTGAGCTCAATGGAATCAAGAACCAGCACCCTCCTAGAGAATCCTCTTCAAAGGGGAAAGGCAACGTGGAAAATTCTCCCTCATCCCGATCATTCTGCTACATCAAGGGAATGCATCAGGCAAAACAGAAGCAAGCGAAAGGGAGTCGGTGGTGGATCTTGGGCGGACTTGCTGCCGGTCTTCTGGTTCTCGCTGTGGGCATTGGCGCATTGCTGCCGATCTGGGTTGTCCGTTGGCTTGGGGGAAAAGATTTCCAACGATTAGTCTCCCAGCAGGTTTCCTCCATTCTAAAAACTGAAGGGGAGTTTGAGCCGCTCGAATGGTCTTCCTTTTCTGTTTATTCCCCGGGTTTTATTAGTCGACCCGGTGCGGTAGGTCCTTGGCTGTGGAATATTCGTGAAATTCGAACAGAGATTTCTCCTCGACTGCTTTTTGACCGAATCCTCCGTTTCCCGGAAATCACCATGGGAAGTCTTGAGATCAAACCGGGCAGCTCGACCGCCCTGCCCTCGGAAATGAACTCCCGGACCGCCAGTTCGTCCGGTTCCAGTGGGGATCTCTTTCGCGATGTGCAGATCGGAAAGATTGAAGTCCTCGATTTTCGTCTTCGCCCCGGAGCAGCGACAAGCGGCTGGGGAATCCAAGGGACGCGGGTTCTTGTGAAGCCCGGCAAACAAAAAACCGAGTTTGAGCTGCAGAACGGTGAAATCCTGAATCCTTTCCCTTTCATCGGGCGAGTCGACTTGGTGAAGGCCAAGGGAAGGTATGTCGAGCCAACGATTTTTCTCACGGAACTGGAAATGAAGGGGAAAAATGGGGGGACATTACAGATTTCCGGTGAGGGTGCACCCACCTCACCCCCCACTGCGCAAGGAAGTGTGTCTTGGAACAGGTGGCCTGTTCCTGGCGGGCGGATTGGGGTGGGGCTTTTCGAAGTTCTGGCGACCATGTCGGGAGAGTTTTCACTTCGTGAGTGGCGGCCGGGTGGCCCCGTAGGTAGCGGACAGGTTCGCCTTGTGGATGCCCGGCTCGAACCTGGCAAAGGATCGGAAACCATTCTTGGATTACTCGCGGCATTGACCGGGGAGGCCCGTTTACGCGGATGTCCACTGACGACAGCCCAAGCGACATGGGATTTGCAACCCGGGGTGTATGATGTCAGGGAGATTTTAGCGGAAGCCCCCGGACTTCTACGAGCCGTCGGCAGGGTTCGGGTAGTGGGCCAAAGCCTGAATGGACAGATTCAACTCGGATTGGAACAGAATCTAGGACAAAAGGTGAATGCCCTGACCGGGGGAGAATGCTTCACCCGAATGGAAGGAGGCTATCTTTATCAATCCATTCAGATTTCAGGAACGTTGAATCAGCCTAAAAATGATCTCCAACCCCGTCTAACGATGGCTTTGACCCGCACCGCGATTCGCACAGGAGCCCAGATTTTCGAGAAAGCCGCGGGGGCCCAAGGGGGTGCGGGCGGCGATGCGGCAGGACAAGCCGTCAATGTACTAAAAACGCTCTTTGGCCCGGCCCCAAAGTAGGCGTTTTTTATCCGTAGCTCTTAAAATACTTTTTCTTTTCTTCGTCCGGAGTCGGGGAGGGGGTGGGAGAGGAAATCGATGGCCCAGCAGAAGGTTTCGAGGGAGCTTGGGGCTCTTCTTTCGGCAACTCTTCGTCGAGTTCTGATAAATCCATCTGGGGTCCGCGGTCCGGCATCATCCCGACAGGAGTACCCCCGCTGGCTTCGACAAAAGCCAGTTGGACCTGCTGAAGAGCCTCGGTGATGATCTTTGTTTCCTGGGCAGACAAATTGCCCTCTGTCTTGATCCGAATGAGTTCGAGATGATCAATCATCATCTTGGCGGCCTGCAAGTTGGGGGGGAGACGGTCTCCTTCGGGTGTCGGGAGTCGACCAAGGACGTAGAGAATATTCTGAGCCTGAACCATGACGAACTGGACAAAGCGTTTCGTCATCTCAGAGCTTAACGCGGGGTTGCTTTTTTGGATTTCAGCCATGGCTAAGCCTTTTTCAATTTCGAGGAAGACCTGGACTTGCGGTTACGGGCGCCTTTTTGGCGTGGCGAGATTTTGCGCTGAGGGGAGCGACGGCGAAGAACCATGATTTTGGGTTGAAAGGGGCTGTCAAACGCCTCGGTGAATGTCCAAATTTCCTGAAAATCATCCGGTTGATCAGTTTCGCTTTTTCCCAGGATTCCATATTGGACCAGTTGGAAAACAATGTCCCCTACCTGCGAGCAGTTTTGAATTCCCCATTCATTGAGGACTGTTTTGGCCATCGGACCGAATTCCTGAAGGGCCAGATGTCGAAATCCGTCCAGAAGCTCATTGCCCTTGACGTGGGAGGGGGTCTTTTCGTCCTTACGACCAAGCCTTTGGATGGAATGATCCAGGCAACGCCGGATAAAATCGTACGCGGCAGGGGAAAATCTCGCATCGGATTTCCGGATCTTCTCGACCGCCTGCTCAAAGGAAAACTGAGTCACCCTGAAATCATGATGGAAAGACGGCTTTTTGTCTATGGGTTACGCGCCATGCCGCCACCAACACCATCCTGCAATTAAGACGATTCCCCATCCAAGAAGGAGAAGGATCTTTCTTTCCCGTTTTCTCAGAGACCAAATCTTCACGGGCAAATCAGATTCACGATCCGTCCTGGGACAATAATGATCTTCTGGATGCTTTTCCCGCCGGTCCAGGCCTCCAAATCGGAATGGCCACGGATCATGGATTCAATTTCCTCCCTTGTAGCCTGAGGATGGATTTGAATCTTTCCCTTTAGACGGCTGTTCACTTGGACTGGAAGTTCCAAGATATCATCCTGCAGATCTTCCGCTCGGTAGGACGGCCATTCCGCCAAGCTCACCAGACCCTTACCCCCCAGGCGCTGGTGGACCTCCTCTGCGAGGTGCGGGGCAAAGGGTGAGAGTAGGCGGGCAAGATGCAGGAGGGCCCCCTTCGGTCGCTTGGGTAGCGAGGTCAAATGATTCACGAGAATCATCAGAGCCGAAATGGCCGTGTTCAGTTGAAGCCCTTCAATGTCCGTGGTGACCTTGGCGGTGGCCTTAGCCAAAGCACGGGTTGTTTCCTTGTCAGGGGCGTCCTCGCTGAGATGCGTCGATGGAACCCATTCTCCCGTATCCGTCTCCTCGCACACGAGACGCCAGATTCTGGACAGGAATCGAACGGCACCTTCCATGCCTTTCGAGCTCCATGGCTTCATCTGCTCGAGGGGTCCCATGAACATTTCGAAAACCCGAAGTGCGTCGGCCCCGTGTTCGGCGATCACCTCGTCGGGATTGACCACATTCCCGACCGATTTGGACATCTTGCGGTTGTCCTCTCCAAGAATGATTCCTTGATTTACCAATCTTCGGAAGGGCTCGGGCTGCGAAACCAGCTGAAGATCAAAAAGGACCTTATGCCAGAATCGCGCGTACAAGAGATGAAGCACGGCGTGCTCGGCTCCCCCCACGTAAAGATCCACTCCGCCGCCTCCCATCCAATACTTCTCGGCCTGAGCCCCCCAGGAGGCCTGGTCGTTCCGTGGGTCGCAGAAACGAAGATAGTACCAACAGGAACCGGCCCACTGGGGCATGGTGTTTGTTTCCCGAGTCCGGCCGTCGGGCATGATTCGCCATGAATTTGCCTTGGCGAGGGGCGGTTCGCCGGAAGGGGATGGTTGATAATCGCTCAGTTCGGGAAGGGTGAGGGGCAAATCGCAATCCGAAAGGGGTTCATGCGTTTCCCCTCGCCAAAGAATCGGGAAAGGTTCTCCCCAGTATCGTTGGCGCGAAAAAAGCCAGTCGCGCAATTTGTAGCGGACTTGATGGCGACCCTGGCCCTTTTTCTCAAGCCATTCTGTCATTCGAATTTTGGCTTCGGGGGTTTTGAGTCCATCGAGGAAACCGGAATCAACATTGATCCCGTCGTCGGCGAAACACCCGGCTTCGGATTTTCCAGATTCGGGACGGATGACGTGCCGGATAGGTAGGCTGAATTTTTCGGCGAATTCGAAATCACGCTCGTCGTGAGCCGGAACAGCCATGACGGCGCCCGTTCCATAGGAGGCGAGGACATAGTCCGCCACCCAGATGGGGATTTTCTCCCCATTGACCGGATTCACCACGAAGGAACCAAGGGGTGTGCCGGTTTTTGTTTTGGCAAGTTCCGTGCGCTCAAGGTCCGACTTGGAGGCACTTTCCTGACGATATTTCTCCACCGATTCCCGTTGGGCAGGGGAAGTCAGGGAAGAAACCAGCGGGTGTTCGGGTGCCAGAACGACATAAGTCGCCCCGAAAAGGGTGTCAGGGCGTGTGGTATAGACAGTGATCTTTTCGTCGGAACCCACCAAGGTGAAATCTACCTCCGCACCTTCACTTTTACCGATCCAGTTCCGCTGCATTTCTTTCAGGGATTCAGGCCACTCCAGGAGGTCAAGATCCTGAAGGAGTCTTTCGGCATAGGCCGTGATCTTCAGCATCCACTGACGCATGGGGCGACGCTCGACGGGATGGTTGCCTCTTTCGGAGCGGGGACCCTCGGGGGTCGTCAGGACCTCTTCATTTGCGAGGACTGTTCCAAGGGCAGGGCAGTACCAAACGGGGGCTTCGGCCACATAGGCGAGACCCTTATTGTAAAGTTTAAGAAAAATCCATTGGGTCCAACGAAAATACTTGGGATCGGTGGTGTCGATTTCGCGGGACCAGTCGTAACTGAATCCCATGGCCTGAATTTGACGACGGAAGTTATCGATGTTCTTTTTGGTCGTGAGGCGAGGGTGGGTACCGGTCTGCACGGCATGCTGTTCCGCAGGAAGCCCGAAGGCGTCCCATCCCATGGGATGCAAAACATTGTGGCCCCGCATTCGCCAGTAACGGGAGATAATATCTGTCGCGGTATATCCCTCCAGATGCCCGACATGGAGGCCGGCACCCGACGGATAGGGAAACATATCGAGGATGTATTTTTTTGGCTTCTCCGACCCGGCTTCGCCCGGTTGAGCCGCCCGAAAACAATCCGCCTGAGCCCACGCTTTTTGCCAAGAGGGCTCAATTTGTGCAAAGGGATAGGGCGCGCGAGTTGGCATATGGAGCAAGAGGAGATATTAAACGCAAAGCCCCATGCCAAGTCGAACCTCCCTTCAACGTCCCATTTTGTGGATTGCGACGCGTAACCGCGGCAAAACCCGCGAGTTCCAGAGTCTTTTGGGTAATCGATGGCAAGTGCGTGATCTCCACGCCTTGCCGCGGATGAAGGAAATTCGAGAAACAGGCAGAACATTTTTATGCAATGCCAAGATCAAGGCCATGGCTGTCAGTCGGGCTCTGCCGGAGCGCTTGGTTTTAGCGGATGACAGCGGTTTGGTGGTCCCATTCTTGGATGGAAAGCCGGGGGTACGGTCCGCCCGTTTTTCAGGACCCCGAGCCACCAACGAAAGCAATCGAACGAAGCTCTTGAAAATGATGAAAAAGACACCCAAGAACCAACGTAAGGCCTATTTCCAGGCCACCTTGGTCTTGGCCCGATCCGGTCGTGTTTTAGGGGTCCAAACGGGTCGTGTCTGGGGCCGGATCACGGAATCCGAGCTTGGAAACGCAGGGTTTGGATATGATCCGATTTTTCAACCCGTGGGATTCAGTAAGACATTCGGACAGCTCTCTGAGAGAACCAAGGATCAGATCAGCCACCGAGCCAAGGCCGCGAAGGGAATACGAAAGCTATTGAGCAAGTATCAAGGTCTTGCAGCAGCTACATGTCATATTTGATACAATATTTATTGTGCGACAAATACGGCTCCAAAGCAATATATTCTTTATCTGATCAGTCCCCAACGTTTCGTGATGGGCCAATAAACAAAAGCGCCTTTCCCAATCAGGTTTGCAGCCGGTACGGGCCCCCAACCCCTGCTGTCGAAGCTGTTCGGACTGTTATCTCCCATCGCCCAATAATCTTTTGCAGGAACCTGAAATTGATCGTTCGGATTGGTTAAATAGGTCTGCCCAAAAGTGTAACCCGGATAACCATCTTTTTGGCCTGCGACACGTCGGCATGCCAAGGCCTCGGCGGGTGCGCCGTTGATCCAGACTTCAGGTGGATTGACCCGAAGAAGATCACCCCCCAGAGCCACACAACGTTTGATGTAATACTGGGATCCTTCAATCCCGCGTAAACGCAGGCCTGATTCGATGCCATCGATGCGTTCAGTGGTGAAAACAAAGGTTTCCGCCCTTTCGGGCTTACGGAAGTGATAGATCATCTTGTTTACAAACAAATGATCTCCGGTGGCTGAACTAAAATTGGCGAGAACTTCCCCTTCCCTGACCGAATCACCGGATCGGACTTTGAGACCGCCTTCCCGCGCTTCCTGAAGGGATGTCCATAAAATCTCTTTCCAGTTGTCAGACACGATTTCCGTGGTGGTCCATGGAATGAACCCAGCCAGGCGAGCTTCCCGAACGGACAAAATCTGCCCATTCCGAGGCGCAACTGCCCGATGATAAGTTTTTCCCTCCAGCACAAAGTCCAGCAACCGGAAAAAGATTCCAGGCGGTTGATTCTGTTCCGGTTGATTAAGGATCCCAAGCAACGTCGGTCGCATGGAATGGGTCGGTATTTTGAACGGTTGAAGAAAATACGCCCTTACCCCGAGGGCCAGAGCAATCGCCACCAGGGCCACTTCGGCATTCTCCCTTCGCCCATGGTGACGGTCGGTCTTCAAAAGGTCTCCGTATTGCTTCTCTAACTCCCCCAGAAGCAGTCGCCGCCGATCGGATTTCGTTCGAAAATGTAATGCCTCCCGAGTGAGATTTCTGGCTTCATTTAAGCGCCCAAGAACCTTTTCCGGCAGCTTATCCCGACCGTAACGGACGCGTTTGGCCAAAAAGTGACTGATCGCCTGGAGTTGTTTTCTCTCCTCCTTGGCCTTGCCGAAATAAAGAAAATCAAACATTCGACTAATCTCCGAATGCTTTAAGGACCTGCAAAAAGGCTTCCTGCGGAATGTTTACCTTCCCGAACTGCTTCATCCGCTTCTTTCCCTCCTTCTGCTTTTCCAAAAGTTTACGCTTTCGCGTAATATCTCCACCATAGCACTTCGCCGTCACATTTTTTCCAAAACTTTTCACATCCTCCCGGGCAACGATTTTTCCTCCAATGGCGGCCTGCAGGGACACCTTGAAAAGTTGGGGCGGAATCACTTCCTTCAGCTTGGCTGTCAGAGCGCGACCCCGGGCCGGAGCCTTCTCGCGATGAACAATGCAAGAAAAGGCATCCATCGGCTCGCCATTCACCAGAATCTCCAGCTTCACTAAATCGTCGGCACGGTAGGGTCCGTGCTCATAGTCCATCGAGCCATACCCGCGGGTGATACTTTTGATGCGGTCGCTGAAATCGACGAGGATTTCGCTCAGCGGAATCACCGTGGTGAGCATCACCCTCTTGGCGTCGAGGGAATCGGTTTTTGTCACCTCGCCTCTTTTCTCTCGGACCATGGCTACCAGGTCCCCGATATTTTCATTCGGGCAGAGCAAAAAGACCGTGACCATCGGCTCACGAATTTCCTCGATCACGCTCGGATCCGGCAACTGAACGGGATTTTCAACGGAGAGAACCTTGCCGCTGGTGAGGCGAACCTCATAGATGACGCTTGGATAGGTGGAAAGAACCTCCATGCCGAATTCGCGGGACAATCTCTCCTGAACAATTTCCATATGCAAAAGACCAAGGAAGCCGCATCGAAAACCAAAACCGAGAGCCGGCGAGCTTTCCGGGATAAAAACCAGCGAGGAGTCGTTGACCTGCAACTTGCCAAGGGCGAGCTTGAGCTTCTCAAAATCGTCCGTGTTGATCGGGTAAAGCCCCGAAAAGACCATGGGTTGAACCTTCCGGAATCCTGTCAAAGGCTCCTTCGCGGGGCGGATGGCGTTGGTGATCGTATCCCCGATGTCGATTTCGGCCGTGGTTTTGAGATTGGCGACAAGATAACCGGAATCGCCGGGCCCCAACTTCTTTCCAATGGTCATCTTGGGACTAAAGGTTCCCACTTCCTTGGTCTCATACTTTCGACCGCTCTGCATCAGCATGATCGGAGTTCCGGCGGTGATTTCTCCCGAAATGACCCGAACATAAGCGATGACGCCGCGAAAGGTGTCAAAAACACTATCGAACACGAGGGCCTTCAGTTCCTCCCCTTCGGCGCCTTTCGGCGCAGGAAGTCTTTCAATAATGGCCTCCAACACGTCTCCGATCCCCTGCCCTGTTTTGGCACTGACCAAAATCGCCTCTTCCCCAGGAATGGCCAAAATCTCCTCCAACTGCTTTTTCACCCCCGGAATATCAGAGCTCGGAAGGTCAATTTTATTAATGATCGGAATCAGGGTCAGGCCTTCCTTGTTTGCTAAGTGGACGTTTGCGACGGTTTGCGCCTCAACCCCTTGAGCCGCATCCACCACAAGAAGTGCCCCCTCACAGGCGGCCAGCGACCGCGAAACCTCATACGAAAAATCAACATGGCCCGGAGTGTCGATAAGATTGAGGCGGTAGGTTTTTCCGTTCTTTGCCTGATAACTGAGGGTGACGGGATGGGCCTTGATGGTGATGCCCCTCTCTCTTTCCAGATCCATGGAATCCAGTAATTGCGCCTGCATATCACGCTCAGCGATCAAGCCTGTCGCTTGCAGAAGACGATCAGAAAGCGTGGTCTTTCCGTGATCAACGTGGGCGATAATACAAAAGTTTCTGGTGAGGATCGGTTCCATGGGGTTCAAAAGAAGGGCTGACGATCAGCCGGAAATATTTCCCGAGGCTGCAGACGTTCGAAGCTTGCTGACAGCTTGGGTCAGATCCGGTTGCCGGAAAAGATGGCTACCGGCGACCATCACATTGGCACCCGCTGCGACACAACCCGGAGCGGTATCGTCACTGACTCCCCCGTCCACCGTGATATCGATATTGTAGTTCTGCCGGAGAATGGTCTCACGGGCCTCCCGAATTTTCGGTAAGACTTCTGGCATGAAGGCCTGACCGCCAAAACCGGGATTGACGGTCATGCAGAGGAGTTGGTCGCAAAGTGGAAACAAGGGGACCGCGTGCTTCAGGAGGGTTGCTGGATTGATCGCCAATCCGGCGCGACATCCGGCTTCCCGAATCGATGCAAGGGTCCTGGCAACCTGATGGCGGGCCTCGAGATGGACATTCAAACAATCGGCCCCCGCCTCAATGAATTCACCGGCATAACGATCGGGTTGTTCGATCATCAAATGCACATCGAGAGTCGCATCGCCCATCACCTTGCGCAAAGTACGGACCATATTGGCTCCAAATGAGATATTCGGAACAAAGTGTCCATCCATGATGTCCACATGAACCCATTCCGCACCGCTGGCTTTAATCCTCTCCGCTTCCACCTCAATTCGCCCAAGGTCAGCCCCCAAAATCGAAGGCGCAATGATCAAAGGGCGGGTGGTCATGAGGGCTGTCCTTTTTGAATGATCTCTACTTCATATCCCTCGGGGGCATCCAAAAACGCAAACCGCGAACCGTTGCTGCCTTGATGCGGACCATCGGACCAAGGGTATCCCAGCCGGGATGCGTGCCGGCCGAAAGACTCCAAATTCTCCACCTCGAAGGCAATATGGATTAAATCCTGGGGGACCTGCACAGGTCCGGATTGGGGATAATGACAAAGCTCAAGCATTTCGCCTCCTGCCTCAGGCTGAAGGAATACCAGACGACTTCCCCTTGGGGATTTGGTTTCGGAGATTTTTCTTAAACCCAGGACGTTCTGGTAAAAATCGAGCGACTTTTCCAAGTTCTCAACCCGGAATCTTGTATGGAGCCAACGGCCAACTTTCATCAGATTCCATCATTCCTCCCCTTGCTGTCTTCGTCGAACAGTATTCCTTATTCGATCTCCGCCTTTGAATCCCGATCCAGCAGGGCCGTCAGGCTGTCCTTGGGAGACCTGCCGTTGACGAGAACCTGGTATAGCTCATGTGCGATAGGGGCTCCCACATTTCTGGAGGCAAGAATTTCGTGTAAAGCCTGTGCCGTCGGAACCCCCTCACAAACCCCCTCCACTGAGGCAAGAGCTTGGGCGACGCTGTCCCCCATGCCAATCCGCTCCCCTACCCGGCGATTGCGACTGAGCCGACTGTAGGAGGTTAGAATCAGATCCCCAATTCCACTTAGCCCCTGTAAAGTTTCAGTTTGGGCCCCAAAATGGACCGCCACCCGGGTCATTTCCCTCAGGCTCCGTGTGGTCAAACCGGCAAGACTGTTTTCGCCCAACCCCAATCCGGCACACATTCCGGCAGCCAATGCATAGACATTTTTCAAGGCCCCTCCCCACTCCACACCCACCAGATCGGTGCTCCGATAAACCCTCATGTGCGACACGTGCAGAATTTCCTGAACCCTTGCCACCAATTCCCCGTTCGTCGAGGCCGCGACGAGGGCGGTGGGAATCTTTTTCTGCACCTCGGCCGCCAAACTGGGACCGGAAACCGCCGCAAAGGGTGTTTGAGGCAGAAAACTGGAAACGATCTCACTGACTCGAAGCCCTGTCCCGATCTCGATTCCTTTGGAAAGACTCACAACCGGCACATGAGGAAGTCCGGGCTGGAGAGTCTTTAGGCAATCCCGGATGGACTGGGTTGGAAGGGCAATCCAGAGCATTTCCGTTTCAGACGGGATTCGATTCGCCCCTTTCTCCAACCAGGTAACCGGATAACCGCGTGCCTGCAAAATCTCTCCAAGGGCTTTGCCCCATGCCCCCTTGCCAAGAATGGTAATCTTCATGATTTTTTTGAGAACTTGTTCTCGTTTCCTCGCATCAACCGGATCAGGTTAGCCCGATGCCGTACCCAAACCAGTCCGGCGATGCCCACGGAAACCCACTGAAGGACGGACCTCCCGGGGGCAAACCAGAAAACCAGAACTGGAAAAACTGTCGCAACCGCAAGCGAAGCCACTGAAACCACTCGCCATATCCAAAAAACCGCCATCCAAAGGCCGGCTAAAATCAGGGTGATCGACGGAGTGAGCGCCAGAAATATTCCGGCAGAAGTAGCCACCCCTTTTCCTCCGCGAAACCCCAACCATGGTGAAAACACATGCCCGACAACCGCGCATACCCCCGTCGCGATGCCCACTTCATCTGTACTCCCCCATTTCATAGCCAACCAGACGGCGATCCATCCTTTGAACAGGTCCAAGACAAAGACAAGATACCCCCATTTTCGACCAAGGACACGACCCGCATTGGTGGCCCCCGTGTTGTGACTCCCCAGCTGGCGCAAATCCACCCCACGGGCCAACCCCACCCAGTGACCAAAGGGCAAGGAACCGAGACAGAACCCCAAGACCGGAAATAACCAGGAGGAATGCATCCCTTGCGAGTTGGACGAGCGAGCCCCCAAGAGCAAGGAAAACCCGCAAGTATTTTACTTTGGAAAAGCCTTCATTTGGGGTTACCTTTTTGTTTTATGCCCGAAACAACCGCAGCCCAGTTAAGCGGCCCTCACCAAGACACGTTCCGAAAGGCGAAGGACGCCGTGGCCCGACAAAATCACGACTATGTTCTCATGCTGCTTCCCCCCGTGCTGGAGGCAAACCCCGGCTTTCTTGAGGGACGGAAACTTTTGCGGATTTGCCAGATGGCCAAGGCCAAAAGCGCATCCAAGATGGACAAAAACATGGCTGCCGTCCGGATCGCGCCCACAGTGATGCAGGCGAAGTCCTTAGTCGGAAAATCCCTCGGCGGTGCCCTCGCAAAACTGGAAGAGGCGTTGGCTCTCGATCCCTACAGCCCCCAGGCCAATGGCGCCTTGGGCGAGATCGCCCTCGAGAACGATCTGCCGGGAACAGCCATTTTTTCCTATGAGACCGTTCGCGCAGGAAAACCCCAAGACACACAAAATTTACACGGATTGGCACGGGCCCTGATTGCCGCCAAGCAGATGGGCAAAGCCAGGGATATCTACCAGACCATTCTGGATATCACCCCGAATGATGGGGCAGCCCTAAAGGGCATGAAAGATGCCAGTGCCCTCACGGCCAGTCAGGATGGCGGCTGGGAAAAATCCCAGGATTTCCGGGATTCCCTAAAAAACAAGGACGAGAGTCTGGCCCTTGAAGCCGCTTCAAAGGTCGTCAAGTCTGCGGATGCCATCGCCGAGCAGTTGGCCCGACTGCACGCCCAATTTGAAAAACAACCGCAAAATGTCACTTTGGCCCGTCAGATTGCCGAGCTTTGTGAAACTCAGGGCTCCCTCGATCACGCCCTGCAATGGTTCCAGTTCGCACACGAATTAACCCAGAAGACCGATCCCATTCTGGAAAAGGCCGTTTTTCGATTGCAGTGTGCCCAGCTCGATGCCGAACTTGAACAAGCCCGCGCAGCGGGTTCGGATGAAGCCACGTGTGAGGCGATCATCCTCCGCAAGAAAACGGTTGTTCTGGAAGGCGCCAAGGAACGCGTCAAACGCTATCCGAACGATCTGCAGTATCGCTTTGAGCTTGGGGAAGCCCTGATCGACAACGGATCATTCAAAGAGGCGGTTCCCGAGCTTCAGCAGGCTCTGCGACAGCCTTCCGTCCGCCACCGTGCCTTGAATCTTCTCGGGGTTTCTTACCAGAAAAGGAAAATGCTGGATCTGGCAGCCAAGCAGTATGCCTTGGCTGCTTCCGAAATTGTGGCCATGGACAACGTCAAAAAAGACGCGATTTATTCCCTGGGAATCATTTTGGAGGAAATGGGAAAAAAGACCGAGGCCCTCGAGGAGTTCAAAAAAATCTACGAAGTCGACAGTCAGTTCCGCGACATCGCGGATCGCGTGGAATCCGCGTACCAACAGACATCCTAAAAAGGCGAAGGCCGGATGGCCTTTTCGCCACCCGGCCCTCGTTCCTGTGGAATCCGTAAGCCGGATTCTGTGACTCACCTGGTTTCCCAAGTAAGCTGGCAGCCATTTCTCTAACCCGCCTTAACGGCGAGCTCCGTTTCGGTGTTGCCACCGTCCCGATGCGGCTCCAACCCGGAGGTGCCCCGCTTGCGCGGAGCGGGCGGATCACCCATACCCCCTGTTCGGCCTTGCACCATCCGTGGTTTGTCGTCCCTTTCGGTTACCCGAAAGGTGGTGGGCTCTTACCCCGCCTTTTCACCCTTACCTAGCTTTCGCCAAGCGGTATTATTTCTGTGACACTTTCCGTCCGTATGGACTTGCGTCCAAACGGCCCCCAGCTTTCCTAGGGCGGATTATCCTTTGGTGTCCGGACTTTCCTCCCTCCACCTGCCGAAGCAGACAAAGGGCGACTGCCCTGATTCCAAGAGAAGTTTAAATCGAAAAAGAAGTGCAGGCAACTACCTGATCACTCCATCCAGATCAGCGGATTCCAGGCACAAAGCAGGATCCATTCTATGATAAAGCTGATGAGAAGCGTGGGAGCCAAAAATGCCAACCCCAGGCCAATCCAAAAGGGAATCCGGGGATTATTATTTCGTGATTGGGCCAGCTTTGCGCCAGCGACAAGAACTACAGCCGTTCCCAAGGTTAGAGAAGTAAGGATCATTGAAATTCTCTATCCTTCACCAACGCTCAAGACAAGTCATCGTTCGGCTTGTGACTGACACAGACTATTCGAGAGCTTTTCCCTTGAGGTCAATCGTTTGGGTTTTTCCATTGATCCTGACCTGAGCCTGCCCGCCTCGAAAGTCCGTCGCCTCTTCGAAGTTGGGCGGGATGACCACCTCCCCTTTGGGATTGATATAGCCGAATTTTCCCGTGATACGGTCTTCAAATTGCACGCGGGCCACCCCTTCGGAAAACGTGCCGGCCCAGGCGAATTTTGATTCGAAAGGAGATTTGCCGTCCGGCTGGATGTAAACCCATGTTTTTTTGTCCCCCGGAGGACCACTTTTCTGAACCGGAGCGAGTCCTTCGGAAAAAGACCCGACTTGGTCAAAATCAGGTTCTACTACCAATTTCCCCTTGGAATCGACAAAGCCCCATTTCCCCCCGTCTTTCACAGCCCCAAACCCACCTTGAAATGACCGGGCCCAATTATACTCGGCCTCAATCGCCCAACGACCCTGACGATCGATATACCCAAATTTGCCAGTCAGACGATCCCCCTCGGAGGCGGGAGCCAGATTCTCAGAAAACTCGCCCGCCCAGGAGAAGCGGGCCGGAATTTTCCAATTTCCAGTCGCATCCACGTAGCCCCACTTTTCATTATCCCGGGCCGCCGCCATATCGCCCCGAAAGGGCTTCACCTCCTTGAACTTCGGCTCGACACCCCAGGTTCCATCCGGAAGACGAAACCCCCACTTGCCATTCTCTCCCTTTGCAGGAGCGGGACCTCCTGAAAAAAGCCGCTTTTCGTCATCATCCGCTCCTTGAGCGCGGAGCGGGAGAACCATGAAAGCCAAGAAACTGGCTAGGATCCATTGCCTGAAAGTCACCTCTTATGCCTAGGATTTTGACGGCAAGGGTCAAGGCAAGGCTGGCACTTTATCCTGATCTGCTAATAATGACTCTATGACAAGCAGGTTGGCATTCTTCAGCGTGATTCTGGGGGCATTCGCGTTGGGAGCCTTCGCACAAGATACGGATTTTGAGGCAGGGGCCACTCCGTATACCCCCCAACAACTTCATGAGCTATTGGCGGGTCAAAACAAAATGAGTGTGATCAATTTCTTTGGACGTATGCCCAACCACCAGCAGGGACACGATTGGGTCTATAACCGCCTTTTGATTGCGGTGCCCGGGAGGGATCAATATTACACGACAGCCGTCGTTTGCTTTTCCCATGCGGACGATTTGGTTTGGCAGGTGGTTTGTTATCCATAATCAAATTGGATGCCTCTTCACAGATGTTTTGGTTTCGCGCGCTTAGCTCAGCGGTAGAGCGGCTGCCTTACACGCAGTTGGTCGGAGGTTCAAATCCTTCAGCGCGCACTTTGCTGCTCACTCTTTTTCTTTCGAGCTCTTCGCTCGCTTTTTCTGCCCCGACAACGCCCGCAGGCTCGGTCTACATCCTTCCGATTCAGGGTGAGATTCAAAAAGGCACTGTCTATGTAGTTCGACGTGGAGTTAAAGCTGCGCTCGAAGCCAAAGCCTCGGCACTAGTTTTAGACATGAATACCCCGGGCGGAGAGGGAGAGGCAATGAAGGAGGTCATGGCGACTATCGCGAAATTTCAACCAGCAGAGCAAACCTACACCTATATAAACCGAGAGGCCTTCTCTGCGGGTGCTTTTATCTCTGCCTCTACCCGCCACATCTGGATGGCCCCTGGGTCCATTATCGGCGCTGCCTCGCCCGTGACCTTAGGACAAGAGGGACCGAAGGAGCTTCCGCCTAAATTTGTTTCTGGTTACGCGGCCATGATTCGCGCCGCCGCGGAAGAAAATGGTCATAACCCCGCCATATTCGATGCCATGGTCAACAAGCAGATTGGCCTGCGAATCGATGGACGCGAGGTCGTTGCCAAGGGCGATATTCTCACCCTCACGACCCAAGAAGCGACTCGTCGTGTCGGATCACCACCCCGACCTCTCCTGGCCGAAGGGGTTGTATCCGACCTTACAACTCTAATTCAAAAGACGGTATCCCCAGGCGCAACGATCGTAAGAATTGAACCCACAGGTTTCGAAAGCATCAGCCGATGGATTATTACCATCTCGCCCCTGCTGCTGAGTGCCGCATTTCTTTTTGGTTATCTTGAATTTAAAACTCCGGGCTTTGGTTTGTTTGGAGTTCTTTGCGGTATCTGCGCCTTCATCTTTCTCTTTGGGCACTATATTGCCGGCTTATCTGGATATGAAAACGCACTCCTCCTCATGCTTGGAGTGGTTCTACTGATCGCGGAACTATTTGTTTTCCCTGGAACACTGATTCCGGGTCTGCTCGGGTTCGCCCTTATTCTTTATGCAGCACTTAACACGATGATCGATCGCTATCCCTCCGATGCCACCCTCCCTTCCCTTGCCCAACTTCACTCTCCTGCCTTGAACTTGTCTTTAGGATTCTTTGGTGGGCTTGCAGCTATTTTACTGGCTGCTCGATATCTTCCAGAAACCGTACTATTTCGACCTTTTCGACTAAGCACCATCTCCCCAACTGCCTCACTTCCGCTTGCACTCAACCTCCCTCCACGAACAAAAGGAAAGGCTCTGACGGATCTTCGCCCTAGTGGAACGGCCGAATTTCACGGGAAAACATTCGATGTTCTGGCAGAAGGACAGTTTATTCCTCGAGGGTGCAACATACAGATCCATAAGGTGGAGGGGGCGACAATCTTTGTTGAGGCAATCCAAAATACAAAGAAGAAGTAGCTTTATTTCTCGACACAATTATCGGTTCGAAGACAACTTTCTACTTCCTGCGGTGTTCACTTCGCCATAAAAAAGAGGATGCCCATATTTCTTCTTATCGCAGTTGCCGTTGTTGGTTTGGTGTTTTCAGTTGTCCTGATTAATTTTTTTGGACTTTGGCTCCGCGCTCTCACTTCTGGAGCACCGGTGGGGATTCCGACACTCATTGCGATGCGTCTGCGCGGAATTCCCAACTCTCTCATTGTGAATGCACGGATTACAGCCGTTCGGGCAGGAATTGAGGTTTCCACAGCACAACTTGAAACCCACTACCTCGCCGGGGGCAGTGTCGACCAGGTCATTCGCGCACTAATTGCCGCCGACAAAGCCGGTATCAAACTCGACTTCAACCGCTGTTGTGCCATCGACCTCGCGACGTCGGGATCAGGAAAAACCGTTTTTGATGCAGTCCGGACCAGCGTGAACCCACGCGTCATCGATTGCCCGGGAACAGAATCCGGCAAAGGAACGATTGATGGCGTGGCCAAAGACGGAATCACCGTACGTGCCCGCGCCCGGGTGACCGTCCGTTCCAATCTTGATCGTTTTGTCGGTGGCGCGACGGAGGAGACGATTATTGCCCGGGTCGGGGAAGGAATCGTCCGCGCAATTGGATCCAAGGAAACCTACAAGGGTGTCTTGGAAAATCCCCAGGATATTTCCAAGGATGTGCTGAACCGCGGACTCGATGCCGGAACAGCCTACGAAATTCTTTCCATCGATATTGCCGATGTGGGAGTGGGCACCAATATCGGAGCCAAGCTGCAGGCCGAACAGGCCGATGCCGACAAACAGGTCGCCCAAGCGAAAGCAGAAATGCGCCGGGCAGCCGCCGTGGCCGCCGAGCAGGAAATGCGCGCCAAAGTGGTGGAGGCGGAAGCCCAAGTCCCCCTCGCGATGGCCGAAGCCTTTCGAAAGGGCAATCTCGGCATCATGGATTATCAAAAAATCCGCAATGTCTCAGCCGACACCGAAATGCGTACTTCGATCGCCAGAGACTCCGGGAAATCCAACCCGAAGTAAAATTCCGCAATTTCCATGGAGTGGCTTCTCCCGGTTCTCTTTGTTGCGGTCAGTTTGCTTCAGTGGTGGCTGAAGCATCGCCAAACAATCAAGGTCTCCCCGCAAACAAAACCTCAGTCCGCACCCGAAGATCGGGAGAGTGCAGATCCATTTGGTGAAATGGGTGAACTTCTTGAGGCGCTGGGGCGTGGTCGCCACGAGACTCCCCCGGTTATTCCATCCAGACCCGTCGCACGGATGAATGAACCTCCTGCCATTCTTCCTCAAGCTTCCCTCCCAACTCTGTCCAACCCGCCCCAAGTGATTCCGCAGCATCCAGTCAACAAGCCTTCTCTATCTCGCCCGTTCAATCCCAGGCAGGAACCGCTCCAATCAGGTCACTCCTGGCGGAATAAACTCAGCCAACCCTTTGCAACGAAAGACGCTGTTGTTTTGTCTGAAATTCTCGCTCTTCCGGTCGCTTTGCGCTGATATAACCCCATGCCTAGCCCTGCCCGACTCCCTGTGGCCCTGATTCAGATGAGCTGCTCATCGGACCCTGCAAAGAACCTCCGGAAAGCCATCGATCAGATCGCAAAGGCCGCCCGGCGGGGGGCCAAATTGGTGTGTCTCCCCGAGCTGTTTCGTTCCCTCTATTTCTGCCAAAAACAGGATTACGCCTGCTTTGATTTGGCCGAGCCCATTCCAGGTCCGACCACAAAAGTCCTCGCTGCTGCCGCAAAGAAACACAAGATCACTCTTGTCTCCAGCCTTTTTGAAAAACGAACCGGCGGCCTCTATCACAATACCGCCGTGGTGTTTGGCCCGGACGGTAAAACCCTTGGAATCTATCGAAAGATGCACATTCCCGATGACCCGGGGTTCAACGAGAAGTTTTATTTCACTCCCGGAGATACCGGTTTCGAACCGATCGACACCCCCGTCGGTAAGCTTGGCGTACTGGTTTGCTGGGATCAGTGGTACCCGGAAGCCGCCAGACTCATGGCTCTTCGTGGAGCCCAAATCCTGATCTACCCAACAGCCATTGGTTGGGCACGGGGAGAAAAAAAGGACGTCTGTCATACTCAGCGAAGCGCTTGGCAGACCATTCAGCGCAGCCATGCCATTGCAAACGGCCTCTTTGTCCTCTCCATTAATCGTACAGGCTGGGAGAAGGATCTGAATTTCTGGGGCACCTCCTTCGTGAGCAACCCATTCGGTAAGGTGATGGCCGAAGCCTCCCACAGCCGCGAGGAGATTATCCATTCCTCCCTTGATCTGAAAGAAACCACCAGTACCCGTCAGCATTGGCCCTTTCTCCGGGATCGCCGTATCGATGCCTACGGCGGATTAGACCAGCGCTTTCTGAACTCTTGAGCAAACTGCACACCCCCAGCTCCAGGATCGACTGGTCCTCCTACCGTTTTCCTGCCGAATGGGAAAAGCATGAGGCGACATGGCTCGCCTGGCCCCACAACGCGGAAACTTGGCCCGGCCTACTCGAACCTGTCCAGGAAACCTATCTGGAAATCATTCGCAACCTGATTCCCGGAGAAAAAGTTTTTCTTTTAGCCAAAGACTGCGAGTCCGCCGAAGTCATTCAGCAGCGCCTGAAAAAAGAAAAAATCCAATCCGAAAATCTTCGGGTTGTGACCATTCCGAACGATGACGCGTGGCTCCGGGACAGCGGCCCGATCTTTATGCTTCGCCAAGGACCCGGCACGCCCCGCCGCGTAGCCCATGATTTCATCTTTAACAGCTGGGGCCGCAAGTATGGACCCTGGGATCATGATGATGCGATTCCCGTCGCTGCCTGCCGCATGACGGACACCCCTTGCGAGACCCATGATTTTGTTCTGGAGGGGGGGTCGATCGATACCGACGGCCAAGGAACCCTTCTCACGACGGAACAGTGCCTGCTCAATCCAAACCGGAACCCCTCGCTGACCAAGGGGGTGATTGAGGAACGGCTGCGCCAATGGCTCGGCATCCGTCAAATTGTTTGGCTGGGGGACGGACTAGAGGGTGACGACACCGACGGGCATGTGGATGATGTGACCCGTTTCGTAGCCCCAGGAGTGGTCGTCACAGTGGTTGAAGCCGATACAGCAGACGCAAATCACGCTCCGTTGGCGGACAACCTTCAACGCCTGCGCCACGCCAAGGATGCCCGGGGAAAACCAATCCAAGTCATCGAACTTCCTATGCCACCCCGTAGTGATGGCCCCCACCACCGCAATCCGGCCAGCCACGCCAATTTCTACATCGGAAACTCGGCCGTTTTGGTCCCCGTCTTTGACTCCCCCACGGATCAAACGATTTTGGAAACTTTGCGACCATACTTTCCCGACCGGAATGTCGTCGGAATCGATTGCCGGGCCTTGGTCGGCGGACTTGGCGCCATTCACTGCATCACCCAGCAGATGCCCGCTATCGTTTGAGCGGGTTGAACTACGATCCGTTCTTGGGCTAACATTTCGAGATGGCCAGACCTCTTCGCATCGGACTCCCTTCGGGAAGTCTTCAGGAAGCAACCCTCGATCTTTTTCGCCGGGCCGGATATGCCATTGCCCGCGCCTCGCGGACCTACCGTCCCGCAATCGATGACCCTAATTTTGAGGTGCGCCTTCTCCGTGCCCAAGAAATCGCAGCCTACGTGCAGGATGGTTTTCTTGATCTGGGGCTGACAGGAAGCGATTGGATCCAGGAAACCCGGGCCAAGGTGCAGGTGGTTTCCACTCTGCGTTTCAGTAAAGCCACTGCCCAGCCAGCCCGCTGGGTGATTGCCGTGCCTAATCGTTCCCCCATCCGCCGCCCCTCCCAACTCCGCGGTAAACGAATTGCCACGGAAGCTGTCGGACTCGTTCGCCAGTACCTCGCAAAACACAAGATCAAGGCCAAGGTGGAGTTCTCCTGGGGAGCGACCGAGGTCAAAGTGCCTGAATTGGCGGATGCTGTGGTCGATATCACGGAAACAGGTTCTTCCTTGGCTGCCAATGGTCTCCGCATCTTGGACACCATCCTGGAATCCTACCCTCAACTCATTGCGAGCCGGAAATCTTGGTCTGTTCCAGCGGATCGAACCCGTATCCAAAATCTCTCGATGCTTTTGGAAGGCGCCCTGAGGGCCCGGGATCTGGTTGGATTGAAAATGAATGTTCCGCGTCGCTGCCTTCGTTCGGTGAATTCAGCCCTTTCATCGTTGCGTGACCCCACAATCTCCTCCCTGGCAAGGGATGGATGGGTTGCCGTGGAGACCGTCATGGAGGAAAAGATTGTTCGATCCATCATCCCGCGCTTGAAGCAACTCGGCGCCGAAGGAATCATCGAATACCCGCTGAATAAAGTTGTCAGCTGAGAATCAGCACGCCACGATGCCTGTATGGGATCAGTTAAAAAGAAGCGGAAGTCAAAAATCGCGAAGCACAAACGCCGCAAGCGTAGCCGCGCGAACCGCCATAAGAAGCGCCTCCGTTACAAGACGTAAGGCTGCGGCGCTCTGCGCCCTGTTCACACTTCTTGTCACGGGCCACCTTCAGGCCGATGGATCCACTCGTGGCGAGAGGGCCTATGCCGCCGTTTTTTTTGCCGAGGGCCGTCGTGCTGATTCCCTTGGACTTACCCAACAGGCCTTCGAAGCGTATCGTCGGGCCCTTGAGGCGGATCCCAGCTCACGTCAGGCCGCCCTCGCCAAGGCAGGATCTTTGCTGGATCTTCAGAGACATTCCGAAGCCTTGGAAGTCCTGCAAAATCTCTCTCCTTTCGCCGAAGACAACCCTGAACGACTAACGCTTCTCTGCCTCGCCCTGATCGGGCTGAAGCAAGGAGAGGCTGCCACAATCGCCCAACGCGATGCCCTGACTGCACTGGCCGGATGGACGACCGAGGACCCCTCCCGGCTGGCTCGGGTGGCGGAAGGACTCCTCCAATCTGCCGGTGCCTTATCAAGGAAATCCCAGAAGGAGGTCGCCACGTCGGTCTTGCCGGTTTTTGTCCGGGCAGCCGATGCAAATACCGGTCTTGGAGGTTTAACGCTTCGCGCAGCTGAGATTGCCCTGACGGCTGATGATTTGCCCACGGCCATTCGCTATTTCCGTGATTTTGTGGATTTCCGCCCGGACGAGGTTTCTTTTTTGGAGCAGTTGGCGGCCGTTCTTATTCTCAATGGGCAGAATAAGGAAGCGGATCAGTATCTTCGTCAGGTCGAAACGGAAAAACCCAATCGATCCAACCTCTACCCTGTTTTGGCGAATCTCTACACCGAGTTAAATCTGCCCGCTCGGGCTGAGATTTATCGCGTTCTTGCCCTTCATGGGATGAATTCTGTTCCGCTTTCAGACTATCTCCGTCTCGCCCTTCTTCAGATGAAACAAAATCAAACACGCCGAGCCTCACAGACTCTGACCCAGGCCGCTTTTTACTATCCTGACTCCGCCCAAATTCTTTTGGTTCGTGGCCTGATTGAAAAATCTGAAGGTCGCATGGGGGAAGCATCCGCAACTTTTGCCAGAGTTGAGCGGTTGGCCAACGGGAAACCCTCCATTTTGGATGCGGGCTTTTATTTTGAATACGGATCGGCATGCGAACAGTCGGGCCAATCCCTCCGATGCGAGATGGCCCTTCAAAGGGCCCTCCAGATCGATCCATCCCACCACCCTTCCCTTAATTATCTTGGTTATATGTGGGCCGAACGCGGTCAGAATCTTGCCGATGCGTTGAAGATGATCGAAAAAGCCCTTTCATTAAGCCCGGGAAATCCGGCCTATCTGGATAGTCAGGCCTGGGCACTTTTCCGTCTTGGAAACCCCATTGCGGCCGAACCCCTCCTTCAGGAGGCTCTACGCCAAGTTCCCGATGATCCCACTTTGCTTGAACACTTCGGGGACGTGACCGCATACCTTGGCCAACATGAAAAGGCTCTCGATGCCTACCGGAAAGCGGTTCTTGCGGGAGGACCTCCGGTCCCTTTGGAAGATAAGATTCGATTCAGCAGTCGCGGCGCGTCTGGGAAATAGCCTCAGCTTTTACCAATCTTTCCAGGATCACCACCCCAAGCAGCAATCTTCGCTTTTGCCGCCATCTCCTCAGCTTCCTTGATTCTTCCGGCACGACCCAGGGCTAAAGAAAGACTCGTGTAAGCTAACTGGTCTTTGGGGCTTAGCCGGACGAGTTCCTCTAAGGCGGGAATCGCTTCAGAGAGATTCTCAAGCTTCACCAACGCCATCCCCAAGGCTTGCCAGGCCTCGGTATTTGCCGGATCCAACTGCGTCGCTGACCGGTAATGTTCTGCTGCAGTCACCATTTCTCCAGAAGCCAGTGCCAGATGGCCCTCCTCCATTTTTGCCTCAGCCAAAACACTCATGATCGACGGAGGATAGCATTCAAAACCCCCGACGCCGAGGGTTCATGCGCCACCGCCCGCACCCGCCAACCCGCCTGACGTGCCGCACGGGCCGTTGCGGGACCAATCACCACAACCTTGGGTTCGCGCGCCCACTTTGGAACAGCTTTCCGAAACCGTTTGGCCGCCGTACCACTTGCGAATACAACCCAATCCGCCCCGGACTCTGAAAGGGCTTTCCTTACAGGTTGGGGAATCGATCCGGTACCGGAGTTTTGATAAATCACCAATCTCTCCGCCGAAAAACCTTTCTTCCGAAAAAGTTCCACCATCTCACCACTTCCCGCATCCCCTGTGAGATGAAGAATTCTCCCTTTCGCCCATCTCGGCCAACCCTTTGCCAATTCTCGTGAGCCGGGACCTCCCCCAACCCAATCTGGTTGCAGTCCGATGGATTGCAGCACCTCGGCCGTGGATTTGCCCACGACTGCAATTTGGCAGTGTGCGATCTTTCTCAAATCCCACACCACACCGGGAAAGGCCCTGACCCCAGCGGCACTCGTGAAAACCAACCAGTTCGCATTCACAATCTTTTCCTTCCAACTTTTTTGGGGGGGCAAAGCTTCCGTTCGGGTCATGGGAATCTCCCACACTTCCGCCCCTTGGTCCTCCATCTCTTCCCTCCAACCCCTCTTCAGGCTCTCAC
Source organism: Verrucomicrobia subdivision 6 bacterium (assembly GCA_947442065.1). Taxonomy (GTDB): domain Bacteria; phylum Verrucomicrobiota; class Verrucomicrobiia; order Methylacidiphilales; family Verrucolacustridaceae; genus Verrucolacustris. The sequence goes on from CANEUY010000004.1 coordinate 35,311, forward strand.
TCGCAGTTAAAATGATCCTCTTTCCAGCCAACGGCCTTCCTTCCCACCATGCCAACTTCTTTCTCAACGAGACAACCGCTCCAATCACCACCACCGCAGGAGGTCGCATCCGTGCTTTCTTGGCGACTCGCGCCAAGGTTCCCACCGTTGCAACAACAACCCTCTGATTAGAACACGTCCCGCTCGCAACCAAGGCGGCGGGGGTTTTCCGCGTGAAACCATGGTCCAATGCCTTCAAAAGAAAATCCTCCAACCCGTCGACGGACATATATCCCAACCATGTCTTTCCGGAGACCGAGCCTTCCGCACGACTTCCAATACGAAAATCAACTTCGGTACTCATTCCTCGCTGAGTCACCGGGATTCCGGCATATCCTGGTCCGGCAATACCTGCCGTTACCCCGGGAACCACTTCAAAAGGGACTTTTGCTTTTGCCAGAATCTCCGCCTCTTCCCCTCCACGACCAAAAACAAAGGGATCCCCCCCTTTCAAACGAACGACCTTCCCCCCATATCTCGCATACTTCACCAGAAGTCGATGAATCTCCCCCTGTTCCATCTTCGTTCCCTGGGGAGTTTTCCCGGCATCGATAAACTTTGCGCCTGCCCGTGCCCACATCAGAATTCCCGGATTCACCAGACGGTCATAGAGGATGACATCGGCCCTAGATAAAATCCCCTTTCCTCGCTGGGTAAACAACCCCAGATCCCCAGGGCCAGCCCCGACCAGCCACACTTTCCCCATCTTACCCACGACGCATCTCCTCCGCTAATCGTACCCCTAACAGTTCAGCCTCCTCTTGGGGTCCCTCGATCGAGGCCCTCTGCGGACGCCCAAAAGAATCTCGGACCCCCGCCCTCAGATGCAAAGTTCCGTTCGGCTGGATTTGCGAAAAAGCCCCCAAAGATTCAGAACACCCGCCTCCCCAAGTCTGGAGAAAGGACTTCTCTGCCGTCACGCAGGTGCGGATCTTTCGATCATCTAGCTTACGCACAAACTCAATCGTTCGATGATCTTCCCTTCGGCACTGAACCGCCAAGGCTCCCTGCCCTGGTGCGGGCACCATCCAGTCCACATCCAAGCGCTCTATCTCCAAACCCTTTATAGGCCCACCCAACCGGTCGATCCCCGCGCAAGCCAATAGAATTCCCTGCCAATTTTTCTCTTCCAGACATCGGTCCATTCTCCGGTCTATATTGCCACGAATATTCCTAAATTCGGCTTTCGGACATCGCTCGCTCCAGAAAAGTCTCCTCCTTGGACTTTCTGTACCGACCCATCCTCCCGTGGAACCATTCTCACCCTTTCGGAAAACCCATGCATCCCTGGGATCCACCCTTTCCGGATACGCCCCGACGACCAAAGAATCGTGCATTCGGGCGGGAAGATCTTTCGCACTATGAACCGCCACATCCATCTCGTTTTGCATTAGCCCCTTTTCCAAGGCTGAACTGAACTCCCCTATCTCCTTCGGGATTTCGTCCCCAAACTCGGAACGTGCATCCCCCGAGGTTTTGATCACCACCAAATCAACTTCCAGTAGCGGATTCAGTTTTCGGATCTGACCGGCGACTCGCCTCGCCTGCTCAAGCGCCAAGCGGCTCCCACGTGTGCCCAAACGGAGATTCATCCTTCAAAGGCCTGTGCCCTTGGAGAACCGTCCGCTCGTCCCATGGCAAAGTGGGTTTCGTGTTTTCGAAGTACCTCCTCCGCTCGATGAATCGAACCCAGAGACTCCGGCATGACTTCGCTCCTCCGCGCCAACTCCTCCAAATCCACCCACATCGCTTTCGGAAAGGCGCGCCCTAATGCCGTGAGTGTCCGGGGTACACCCAAATCCAACAAAAGGTCGGGCCCCTGATCGATCGATCCATCCCATGGCAACTCCCCCCCCGCCAACGCGGACACGACCACCGCCGAATCTTTCACGGCTCTCTGCCATTGCGACCAAGGCAGAACTTCCGCTCCTAACTCGGAAGCCAAACTTGAGGCCCGCTCCTCTGATCTTGAGGAGATCCATAATGAATGATGGCCAAACTCTTTTTCCACCAAGGCAAAACTCCGGGCTGTATGCCCCGATCCCAACAGAAGAAGGGGTCTGCGTTCATTTTCACCCAGAATCTCCTCCATCGCTTCCGCTGCCAAGCGTCCCACGGATGCGTCCCCCTTTCCAAAATCCGCCGCTGCACGAGCAGCACGAGCCGCCCTTAATGCAGACTGAAACAAAGCATGCATCGATTTTCCTGTCCCTCCTGATTCCCGCGAAGCGGAATAGGCACGCCTCACTTGCCCCAGGATCTCGCCCTCCCCAACGACCATCGAACGCAAACCACTAGCCACTTCGGCCAGATGTCTCCAACACGCAATCCCCTCATGCAGATACACCCCACGGGCATCCTCCCAAGCCCGACGCAGATCCGCGGGCATCGAACGAGCCAGACAGGAGGTGATTTCAGGTCCTCTTTTTTCAGATCGACCATAAATCTCCACCCGATTGCATGTACTCAGAAAAACCACTTCGGCAGCACCCTCATGTTCGATCAGATGTTGAATCCAGCGCTCTCCTGCCAACGAAGCCAAAACTTCCCGAACTCGTAGCGGAGTCGAATGGTGATCCACCCCGACACAAAAGATGCCTTGGGCCGTATTCATCCTTTGCGCAGCAGAATCCGCGATTTTCTCGGAAACGCATCCGAAGGTGTTGGGACAGGCTCACCAAGAAGCTTTCTCACCTCAGCCTGCATCGCTTTGGGTGAAGTTGTGTCCATTTCCGACCATATCACATCCCCGTTTTTCCCAAAGACCGTCACCTTCATTTTTTTCTCATCCGAACCCCATCCCAAGGAGTCGGTTGCCTTTCCGTCAAAATCAGCAATTCCACACAGATCCCCCCTCGGATTTCCCGGATTCTTGTTTGCCCGATACCACGGAACGAGTCGTTCCGCCTCCTCGTCCAGATCTGCCTTCATTTTCCCCAAGGTCCAACCCTTGAAGAGGGTCCCAAGTGATTTTCTTAAATCGACCACCACGATCACTCTAAATTCCTCCCTACCCTGCCACCCATACAATGCGCGCCCAAATTCCCGGGTCGTGTCTGCCAACGGTTGACTGCTGGCCAACACAACCGTGATTTTATCCGGCAGGTTCAGCTGCACGAACTTTCCATCGCAATCCTTGGGATGTGCCAACTCCTTGGCCCCGGCCGTTCCACCCATCAGAAGCAAAGCTATGAGAACGAACTTCATGCCACCTCCAATAGAAACCCGCTTAGATATCGGCTCTCCGGAAAAGCAGGATCCATAGGGTGATCGGAAGACTGTTCGAATGTGCATTTAACCTGCACGAGACGCCTCTCCTCTTGGGCTACTTGTTTCACCATCCTTAACAATTCCTCACTACCGACGCGGTGCGAGCAAGAAAACGTGGCCAGCACCCCCCCCCGGGCAAGCACCTTCATGGAACTGCGATGAAGCTCGGCCATCAGCCTGGATCCCGACTCCGCACTGTCCCGGCTTTTAACCAGCCCCGGTGGGTCCAAGATCACCAGATCATACTCACCCTTGCGACATGTTCGGAGATACCGTGTCACATCTTCCTGCGCCCAACGAACCTTCAGTCCATGATGCTCCGCGTTCTGCCGAGCCAACTCCAAGGAAGGACGGGAAGTATCCACTCCCGTAACCTCGCTGGCTCCAGCCTGGGCGGCACGAAGGGCAAAACCCCCATTGTGACAGAAAAGATCCAACACCTTCCGCCCTTTGGCCTCCTGCGCAACCCTCCCGTAATTGTCCTGCTGATCCAGATAAGTTCCGGTTTTTTGCCCAGATCGCAAATCCACCCAGACCTCCATTTCGCCTATTTTTACCAAGACCGGCTTTTCTGGAATCTTTCCCACCGCCTCCCCAGGTTGCATCTCCAATCCTTCCAGTTTTCTTCCCGAAGCATCTCTCCGAATCCAGATTCCTTCAGGTTGAAGGACATTTTCCACGGCAGAACGAACCAACCCCCAATGATTCTCCATCCCCTCCGTGGTGATCTGGGCCACCAGATATTTCCCGTACTGATCCAAGACGAGTCCCGGCATCCCGTCGGATTCCGACCAAAGAATCCTGCGTGCGGGGATATTCTTTCGTTTTGTCAGCGCACCTTGGATTGCTCTTTCCACAAAATCTGAATCAAAGTTTCCAATCTCTTTACGAAACCTGCGCCACGCCACCCGGGCCCCATCCCGGTAAAAACCTGTTCCGATCACCTCTCCCTCCGGCCCCTTCGCCACCATGGATCGACCGCTCCATTCCTTTCCGGGTTCTGTTTCAATTTCGGATTTCAGAATCCAAGGGTGCCCAGCCAAGGCTTTCGATCTTCCGCCCGGCTTCAACCGGAGCGCCCCCTGTTCAAAATCGGTCAACCGCGGAGATCAGCCACACTGGACTGGCCGATTTCGGGGTACTCATACACGTCCCCCCGGTAGTTCTTTAAAATCACCCTGTCGTCCGCCATCCCCACAATATAGTTCGGGCCAACAGGAATCTTCCCTCCTCCCCCGGGTCCATCCACCACATAGGTGGGCACCGCGTAGCCGGTGGTATGCCCCCGAAGCTGCTCCATGATTTCCTGGCCCTCCCGGATCGTCGTCCGAAGATGGGCTGACCCCGTGATCAGATCGCACTGGTAAAGATAATAGGGGCGAACGCGACAAAGCAGGAGCTTGTGAAACAACTCCTTCAGAACCTCCGCCCGGTCATTCACCCCTTTAAGGAGAACACTCTGATTGCCGAGCGGAATCCCGGCATCGGCTAAGCGCCCCAGTGCTTCACGCACCTCCTGGGTCATCTCCTTTGGATGATTCGAGTGAACGCTCATCCAGAGAGGATGATGAATCTTCAGCATGCTCACCAATTCCGGCGTGATCCGTTGGGGCAGAAAAATCGGAATTCGAGTGCCAATTCGAATGAACTCAATGCTCGGGATCTTCCTTAAGCGGGTTAAAATGGCATCTAACTTGGCATCCGAGAGCAACAAGGGATCCCCGCCCGACAGGAGAACATCACGGACTTCCGGATGTTTCTCCAAATACGAGAAGGCTCCCTCCAGATCCACCGTCAACTCCTGTTCCCCTGCTCCACTGACCACCCGACTCCGGGTGCAGTACCGGCAATAAGAAGCGCATCGATCCGTCACCAACAGAAGAACCCGATCCGGATACCGGTGGACCAAGCCCGGGACCGGCATATGGGAGTCCTCGCCGCATGGATCCAACATCTCATCGGGGGCAGTGTTCGACTCTTCGATTCGGGGAACAACCTGACGACGGATGGGACAGTTGGGGTCGTTACGATCGATCAGACTGAAAAAATGAGGCGTGATTCCGAGGGCCAGCTTCTTTCCTGCAAGGATGGTCCCCGCCCGTTCTTCGGGGGTTAATGGGAGTCGGGACTCCAATTGTTCAAGGTTTTGGATCCGATTGCGCAACTGCCACGACCAGTCGTTCCAATCAGAATCGGAAACCGAGCCCCAAACATTCGACCGAACCAAGGGAAACTCTTTGGCTTTCAAGGTTGTGGACACAAAATTACCCCACCCATCATCCCGCGCCACATCAAATATCAGGTGCTAGGAAACTCTTCTTTTCACCAAATCCACCATTCGATCTTTTACAGTGGCAACAGTTTGAGCCCCCTCATCCCCCTTTTCCCGACTCCTTACCGCCACCTGACCCGCCTCCGCCTCGCGGTTCCCGCAAACCAATAAAAATGGCACTTTTTCCAACTGCCCGCGGCGAATCTGCGCGCCCAGCTTGTCCCCTTTCTTATCCACCGAGACCCGCAACCCTGCTGCTTTAAACTCTTCCGCGCACTTTTCCGCATACGCCACCATCTGATCGTTAACCGGAAGGAACCGGGCCTGCTCGGGCGCTAACCAAACCGGAAAAGCCCCACGGAAATGTTCGATCAAGACCCCGGTAAACCGCTCCAATGAACCGAACGGCGCCCGATGAACCATCACGGGTCGGTGCTTCTGGTTGTCCGCCCCAGTATAGGTTAGGTCAAACCGTTCCGGCAGATTGTAGTCCACCTGAACAGTCCCCAACTGCCACTCCCGACCAATCACGTCCTTCACCACAAAGTCGATCTTCGGTCCGTAAAACGCCGCCTCCCCAGGCTCTTCACTCGTCTTCACCCCCAACTTCTTTGCCGCCTCCTTTACCGCTTTCTCCGCTTTGTCCCAACCATCCTTCGATCCCACATATTTATCCGAAGCCGGATCCCTCAAACCCACCCTCACCCGAAAATCCCCGATCCCCAAGGTGTCGAGAACCAGCCTCACCATCTCCAGACACCCCTCGACTTCCTTGGCCACCTGCTCCTCGGTGCAGAACAAATGAGCGTCATCCTGGGTAAATCCACGCACC
>CANEUY010000005.1 GCA_947442065.1 Verrucomicrobia subdivision 6 bacterium
TGCACCTGCTCCTCAAAAATTCTCGAGGGCTACAAAGCCCCGTACGATGCAACAGCTATCGCCCGCCTCCGCCAAGCCGGAGCCTTCTTCCTCGGCCGGACGAACATGGACGAATTCGCCATGGGTTCTTCGACGGAAAATTCCGCCCTCGGCGTTACCCGCAACCCGTGGGATCCCACGCGCATTCCCGGAGGCTCCTCCGGAGGTTCCGCCGCCGCTGTGGCCGGACGCATCGCCCTCGCCGCACTCGGCTCGGATACCGGCGGTTCGATCCGCCAACCGGCCGCCCTCTGCGGCTGCGTCGGACTGAAGCCGACCTACGGCCGCATTTCCCGGTACGGTCTCGTGGCCTTTGCCTCCTCACTGGATCAGATCGGACCGCTCACCCGCACGGTTGAGGATTCCGCCCTCCTTCTTTCCGCCCTCGCCGGACACGATCCACGCGACAACACGACCGACCTCCGTAAACCGGAAACTTTCCTCGCCAAGCCGGACGGCTCGGTGAAAGGCCTGCGCATCGGCCTGCCGAAGGAATATTTCCTGCCTGGCATGGACGCGGAAACCGAAGCCTCCGTCCGGGCCGCCGCCGAATGGTTTAGGAAAAACGGGGCAACGATCGTGGAAGTCTCTCTTCCCCACACGCCCGCCGCCATCGCAGTCTATTACATCCTCGCGACGGCCGAGGCCTCGGCCAATCTCGCCCGCTTCGACGGTGTTCGCTACGGACGCCGCGCCACGGATGCCCGCGATGTGCTCGATCTCTATCAGCGGTCCCGCTCGGAAGGCTTCGGCGCTGAAGTGAAACGCCGGATCATCCTCGGCACCTTTGTCCTGAGCCAAGGCTACGCCGACGCCTACTATCGCCGGGCGCAAAAGGTCCGCGGACTTCTCCGGGAAGATTTTGAAAAAGCATTCACCCAGTGCGATCTTCTGCTCACTCCGACCAGTCCGGAACCCGCCTTCCGGCTCGGGGAACGGAATCAGGATCCGCTCAAAATGTATCTGGCCGACGTGTTCACCATTTCGACCAACCTCGCGGGCAACGGGGCGATCTCCCTGCCGTGTGGTTTCACCCAATCGAACCTGCCGATCGGTCTCCAACTGATCGGCCCGCGTTTTGGAGAGGAAACCATCCTCCGCGCCGCCCACGCGTTCGAACAGGCCCACGATTTCTGGAAAAGGATGCCGCCCTCATGAGCTCTTCCGGAACTTGGGAAGCGGTCATCGGACTCGAAGTCCACGTGCAGCTGCGCACACAGACGAAAATGTTCTGCGGCTGCATCAATCACTATGGCGATGCTCCCACGACCCATGTCTGCCCGGTCTGCCTCGGCCTTCCGGGAAGTCTTCCCGTGCCGAACGAGGAGGCGATCCGCAAAACCATCCTCACCGGACTGATGCTGGGCTGCAAAATTGCACCCGTCGCGCGGTTCGACCGGAAAAACTATTTCTATCCCGACATGCCGAAAAATTATCAGATCAGCCAGTTCGACGATCCGCTCTGTGCCGGGGGCGGAGTTGGCCTCGATCCCTTCCTTTTCCCGAAGGAAATTCAGGACACGGACGAGGCCAAGGCCGGGAGAACGATCCGGTTGACCCGGATCCATCTGGAGGAGGACGTTGCCAAGTCTTTCCATTTCGAGGATCGCAGCGGGATCGATTTCAACCGGGCGGGAACGCCGCTGATGGAAATCGTTTCGGAGGCCGACCTCCGCACTCCGGGTGAGGCGTTCGCATTCCTCGGCTCCCTCCGCCAGGTCCTGCTGTCCGGCAACGTGAGCGATGCGGACATGGAAAAGGGCCAGATGCGGTGTGACGTCAACGTCTCCGTCCGGCCCGTCGGACAAAAGGAGTTCGGCACGAAGGTAGAGCTAAAGAATTTGAACTCGATCAGCGGGGTGCGCCGGGCGTTGACCTACGAGATCGCGCGGCAGATCGCCGCCTGCGGAAAAGGCGAGGCCATCGCCCACGAAACCCGGCGGTGGGACGATGAGGCGGGCGCAACCTTCACCATGCGGACAAAGGAAAAGGCGCACGACTACCGTTACTTCCCCGATCCCGACCTTCTTCCAGTGCGGACGGATCAGGGACTGATGGAAGCGGCCCGGACGGAACTGCCGGAACTGCCGGCCGCACTCCAGGCGAGATTGGCCAAGGATTTTGGTGTGACCGCCTATCAGGCAAGCGTCCTCGCCTCGGATCGCGTTCTTTGCGGCTACTACGAAAAAGCGGCGGCCGGGACGACCCACAAGGCGGTGGTCGCCAACTGGATTTTGAACGACTTTCTGGCGACTCAGCCCGATCCGGCGACCACGCCGGTTCAGCCCGGATTTTTCGCCGAACTGGCCGACTTGGTCGCGGGCGGGACCATCAACAGCGCTCAGGCCAAAAAAGTTTTCGCGGAACTGATGGCGAACCCCACCTCCCCCAAAGCCCTGGTGAAGAAATTGGGGCTGGAACAAATTTCCGACAGCTCGGCCCTCGGGACGTACTGCGACGAAGCGATTGCCGCAAATCCGCGGAGTGTGGAGGATTACCGGGCTGGGAAAACCAATGCGATCAACGCCCTGAAGGGTTTCGTGATGAAAAAAAGCCAAGGGAAGGCGAATCCCGTCCAGATCGACGAGATCCTCAAAGCGAAACTCTCCGCCTAGACGGTTGCTCTTCATCCCGCCTTAGGCGATCTTTTCCCCAAAGCCATGATCTCCAACGAAGCTTACGTGCTGGAGCTACTGCAAACCTCCGGGGTCGTCACCCTGGAAGACATGACCGCCTGCCAGCAGGATGCGGCGATCAACGGACAGTCCACTCTCGAGAGCATCACCAAGCGGGGCTTACTGACGCAGGAGCAGATTCTGGAAGTGGTCGCGAAAGATTGCGGGATGGAGTTCGAGGCCGACATCGAACATGTGGATGAGGATGTCTTGGCCACCATCCCGCCTGCCGAAAGCCGGCGTTATCACGCCCTGCCGCTGAAACGACTCCCTTCCGGCCTCCGGGTGGCGATTCCCGATCCCCTCGATTTCGAAACGCTGGACGCCCTGCGTTACCTGCTGAAGACCGACCTCGAACCGGTCGTTGTGCCTTTGGCTAAGATCGATCAGGCGATCATCAAGTTTTTTGGAAAAACCGATGAATCCCTCGCTGCCCTCATGGCGAACATGGACGGGAGCGAACTGGAGATTAAAACGACGGGCGAACCCGGAGCCGACGAAGGCGGCGAAGGAGATGCCCCGATTATCCGGATGGTCTACGGCCTCATTCTCGAGGCGCACCGCCTGCGGGCGAGCGACATTCATCTCGAGCCATTGGAAAAACGCCTGCGTCTGCGGTATCGGATCGACGGCAACATGCAGGAGATGCGCGACCCGCCGAAGCGGTTGCAATCCAGCATCATCAGCCGCATCAAAATCATGTCGAACATCAGCATTGCGGAAAAGCGGCTCCCGCTCGACGGCCGGATTGCGCTGTCGACGGTGGACGGCCCAACGCTCGATCTTCGCGTGTCGACCGTCCCAACGATCCACGGCGAGTCGGTGGTCATGCGGATTTTGGACAAAAAGAACCTGATGCTGGGCCTGCCCGAATTGGGCTTCTTTGCCGACGATCAGGCGATCCTCGAACGGGTGATCAATTATGCCGACGGGATCTTCCTCGTCACCGGTCCGACCGGCTCGGGCAAATCGACCACCCTCTACGCCTGTCTCAACACGATCAACAAGCCCGACCGTAAGTTGATCACCGTCGAGGATCCCGTCGAATACCAGCTGCCCGGGGTGAATCAGGTGGCGGTGAACACGGAAATCGGCATGACCTTTGCCGCTGCCCTTCGGGCGATGTTGCGGCAGGCGCCGAACATTATCATGGTTGGAGAAATTCGAGACGTGGAAACCGCCTCCATTGCCATCAACGCCTCGCTCACGGGGCATTTGGTTTTTTCGACCCTCCACACGAACGATGCGCCTAGCGCAATCACCCGTCTGGTCGACATGGGGGTGAAGCCGTTCTTGGTTTCCTCCTCTATTCGGGCCGTGCTAGCCCAACGTCTGATCCGTAAGATCTGCCCGGACTGCAAGGGGCCTTACACGCCGACGGAAGTGGAACTGCGGGCGCTCAATCTGCTGACCGCAAATCTGGCGGACGCACGTTTCTCCAAAGGGAACGGATGCGACCGTTGCCGAGGAACCGGGTTCCGGGGGCGGGCGGGCATTTTCGAAATCTTCGTCGTGGATGACGAAATCCGTCACTTGATCAACGAAGGGGTTCCCGTCTCGAAGATCCGTCAGCGGGCGCGGGATCTGGGCATGCGGACCCTGCGGGAAGACGGGATACGAAAAGTGGTCTCGGGCATGACCACTCCGGAGGAAGTCATCTCCGCCACCATGTCGGATAAGGATTAATCACCATGGACGCGCGCCATCTTCTCCCCTTTCTGCAGGAACAGAATATTCTCTCCGAGGATCAGACCCGGGAGATTACGGATGAATTGAGCCGGACGGGCAAATCGGTCGAGGCCGTCCTCTCCAACTTCGGCATCATTCAGCCTGCACAGATTCTGGAAAAAATTTCCGACAGCCTGGGACTTCCGCTCCTTCCCGATTTGTCCGGCCTCGAACTCAGTCCGGAACTGCTGGCCCGCATTCCTCCCCACACGGCCCGCAATCTGGGCGCCCTTCCGGTGGCGGGGGATGAAAGCACCCTCACGGTTGTCTTGGTCGACCCGCTGGCCACACAGGCTTTGGAAGATCTGCGGTTCGTCACGGGCCGGGAAATCTCGCAGGTGATTGCTCCTCCCGAACAGATCCAACCCCTTCTCGACAAACATTACGGCTCGGCCGACATCGACATCGACGGGGTTTTGAAGGAGCTGGAAAACGCTCCCGAAACCGCTGCGATCGGTGATGGGGTCGATCTGAATGAGGCCAGCAGCGCCCCGATCATCAAATATGTGAACACGATCATCGCCCGGGCCATTCATGCCAAGGCCAGCGACATCCATCTCGAGCCTTTTGAAAAGGAGTTCAAGATCCGGTACCGGGTGGACGGCGCGCTGTACGAAATGGCTCCGCCGCCCAGGCGTTTGGCCATCCCGCTGACCTCCCGGGTGAAAGTCATGGCCAATCTGAACATTGCCGAACGGCGCGTCCCACAGGATGGTCGGATCCAGACCCTGCTGGCCGGGCGCCAGGTCGATTTGCGGGTTTCCACCCTGCCCACGCAATACGGCGAGAGCGTGGTGCTCCGGGTGCTCGATCGCAGCGTGGTGAATCTCGACCTGGAAAAGCTGGGGATCCCGAAACACATTTTCGACTACATCTGCGAGACGATTGAAAAGCCGAACGGCATCTTCATCGTGACCGGGCCGACCGGATCAGGAAAAACCACCACGCTGTATTCCTGTTTGGGACGGGTGAACACGATCGATACAAAGATCCTGACGGTGGAGGACCCGGTGGAATATGAATTGGAGGGAATCATCCAAGTCCCGGCGAACGAGGGCATCGGCCTGACCTTTGCCCGGGCTCTCCGCGCCTTCCTTCGGCAGGATCCGGACAAGATTCTCGTTGGAGAAACCCGGGATTTGGAAACGGCGCAGATTGCGATTCAGGCCAGCCTGACGGGGCACTTGGTCATGACCAGCTTGCACACGAACGACGCGGCGGGAGCCGTCACCCGTCTTCTCGACATGGGGGTGGAACCCTTTCTGATGTCCGCCACGATGGAAGGGGTGCTCGCCCAGCGACTTCTCCGCCGGGTGTGCAAGGAATGCCGGACTCCGTTCCGCCCGAAAGAGGATGTGCTGACCCAACTCGGATTGAGTGCCTCCGAAATCGGCGACCAGTCGTTTTACTTCGGCAAAGGCTGCGAAACCTGCAACGGGACGGGCTACAAAGGCCGGGTCGGCATCTATGAACTGCTCGACGTCCGGGAACCCATCCGACAGTTGATCAACGAGCGGGCCCCGTCCGTTGTCATCCGCCAAAAGGGAATCGAGCTGGGCATGACCACCCTGAGGCAGGACGGCATCCGCAATTTGCTTGAAGGGCACACCACGATTGAGGAAGTGTTGAAGTACACCTAACCGCCATGCCTCTCTTTGCCTATTCCGCGGTCGATGCCCAGGGAAAAACCCATCAGGGGACGATCGAAGCCAACACGCCGGACGAAGCGGCCGCCGCCATCAAGAAAAAGGGTCAGTTCCCGACGAACATCTCCGAAACCGCCGCCGCGGCGGGGGGCGGAAAAGCCGCCGGCAAGGGGTTCTCCTTCAAGTTCTCGCTGGGAGGCGGAGGAGGAGGCACTGGCAAGGTGCCCGCAAAAGTCCTGACCGTTTTCACCCGCCAGCTTTCCACCCTGATCAGCGCGGGCCTGCCCCTGCTCCGCAGCCTGCGCACGCTGGGCAAACAGGAGAAAAATCCGAACCTGAAGAAAATCATGCTGAGTCTGGCCGAATCGGTCGAGGGAGGGACAACCTTCTCCGAGGCGTTGGCCCAACATCCCAAGGCTTTTAACAAGCTGTATGTGAACATGGTGAAAGCGGGGGAACTGGGGGGCGTGCTGGAAGTCGTGCTCACCCGCTTGGCCGAATTTGCGGAAAAGAGCCAGCGCATCCGCGGCAAGGTGACCTCCGCCATGGTCTATCCCATCGTCGTTTTGACCATCGCCGTCGGCATCGTGACCTTCCTGATGCTTTTCATCGTTCCGAAGTTCGAGGCGATCTTCAAAGACATGCTCGGAGGCCGTCCTTTGCCGTTCATCACCCAGATCATTATGGATCTGAGCCGCTTCATTCAGGGGAACTTCCTGCTGATTGCCGGCGTAATCACCGCGATTGTTTTCGCACTCAAGTTCGCCATGCGCGTCCCGGGCGTGGAATCAGCGATCGACAGCTACAAACTGAAGATCCCTCTTTTCGGCGACATGCTCACAAAAACTTCCGTCGCCCGTTTTAGCCGGACTTTGGGCACCCTGGTCTCCTCCGGTGTGCCGATCCTTCAGGCCCTGCAAATCACCCGGGACACAGCCGGAAACCTGCGGGTCAGCAACGCGGTGGAAAACATTCACGACAACGTGAAGGAGGGGGAGTCGATGGTGACCCCGATGGAGGCGAGCGGGATTTTTCCACCCATGGTCGTCTCCATGGTGCAGGTGGGTGAGGAAACCGGACAACTTCCCGACATGTTGACCAAGGTGGCCGATGTGTTTGAGGAGGAAGTGGACAATGCGGTGGCCGGACTGACCTCCCTGCTCGAGCCGGTGATGATCGTTATGCTCGCCTTGGTCGTCGGAACGATCGTCGTCGCGCTGTTCCTTCCGCTCATCACCATCATCCAAGACCTGACCGGCGGCGCGTAGCCCCGGGCTTCTTTCCGTCATGTTGGAGGTGGTGGTTTGCCGATACGGGGAGGATTTGGCCTGGACCCGGAATCTTCCGCGCGGAGTTGCCGTCACGGTCTACGACAAAACTCCCCTCCCCCAATCCCCTTGGCCCGATTCCATTCTTCTTCCGAATCATGGGCGGGACGACTATGTCTGGCTGCATCACCTGGTGGAACGGTACGAGAGTCTGGCCGAGGTAACGGTCTTTGCGCAGGGTCGTCCGTTTGACCACGCGCCGGATCTTCACCGGGTGATCCGCCGCTTTGCAAAAGGCGAGGTGCCCATGCCGGATTTCGCGTGGCTGGGGTTTCTTTGGGAGACGGATGATGCCCGGGGCCGACCCTCGTTCGTCACATGGACGAAAAATCCGGAACGAAGGGAACTCAATCTCGAGGGTTTTTTTCAGGCCCTCTGGCAGGAACCGGCCCCCGAGAAGGTGCGGTATGTCGGGGGAAGTCAGTTTGCCCTTTCCCGAGAGACCGCGCACCGGCGACCGAAGGCATTTTACGAGCGGGCGCTGGAAATCTCGCGAACCTTTCCGGATGCCGCCCACGCATTTGAGCGGACATGGGACCGGATTTTTCTCGCTCCTCCGCTGGATCCGGCGCTCTTCGGCCCGGAGGGTTACCGTTTGCTCAAGCCCGTTCGGCCGAAAAACAGGCCATTGCCCCCGGCTTAAGGTTGGAGAGCTTCTTCCGGCGGAGCCTTCGCTCCGACCCGGCTTTGGAGGGTGGAAAGCCGTTCCCGCATGGAGGATGGCAGCATGACGACCCCCCCTTGGATGGAGACTTCCCCTTCCTGATTTTTTTTCAGGGTGGGCTTGTCTGCTCCTTCCTGCCGGGTTTCTTCCCGGAGCATACGGCCATCGGAGTTCACCACCGTGATCCGATGGGTATTGGCGGCTGAAGCGTAAAGAATGTGCAGACGATTTTCCGCATCGAATTCCGCCGTGGGTTTTCCCAAGGGCAGATAGGGGCCCAGCCGGTGGGTTGGATAAACCATGTTCCGTCCGGGAACTTCCACCCGGAGATAGAGACCCACATTGGGATCCTCATAAAATTTCAGGAGGGAATAAATGCGACGGTCCGGACCATCCCCACGGGGAGAACTCCAGATCACCTCGCCTTTGCCGATCAGAAAGTTCAGCGACTCGGTTAAAAGAGTTTCGCCTGAGGGCAGATGGATCGAGGCCCGCGCCTTATATCCGCCCGTTTCCCGAACCAGATAATAAGGGGCCAAATCAACCGAGACGGAGGTGGATTGGCCGGGCTTGAGGGTTTTTTCGGGAGGAGTCAGGGGGCGTTCCGGTTTGATCAAAAGCCCATCGAACGACTGAACGATCATTTCCAGCCATGGGGGGTTTTGGTCCGACGTCAGAACCAGTTCATTGGCTCCGATGTTTTTCACGTGGACGGTAAAAGGGATCGACGAATATTGAAGGTAGGCTGGCTTGGGAGTCTCCAACCGGGCGTCCACCTGAGCCTGCCCCGCGGAAACTGCGAGAATCAATAAAAGCCCAAGCTGATGGGGAAAGCGGAACATGTAAAAGGGAATATGAATCCCGGACAACCCCCTCGGCAAGAGGGAAGACGAATATCCGGCGCTCCCCGATGAAATCGGTCTTAGACCGAAAGGAGTGCCGTTTCGGCTTGGGGGACCGAAACTTCGGGAAGATCCTGGCGACTGCGGCTCTCACGAAGGGCCGCTTTCAGCGCTTTTTTCCAAGTTCCGAAAAAGTGCTTTTTGCAGGCGGCCGCAAAAAGGGAGGGGTTCGCCCGTTTGACTTCGGGGGTGATGAGTTTCACTCCCTGCTTCTGCAGATCGAGGATTCCCTCGACCAGGGATTCCCGCGTCCAGCGCTTGCGCCGGCGGATATCCGCATAATTGATGCCCGCATTTTCCAGTGCCCGACCCCAGTTTCCGAAACGGCGACGGGCGGTGGCAATGAGTCGGTTCGAAGATTCGTCCATCGACTTCGAACTGAGATCCGCGCCTTCCATTTTGAGCCGGCGAATTTCGTCCAAAATGCCTTCTTCATCCCAGCTGCGATACCGGTAAATTTCTTCCGAAGCCAAACCGGCGGCTTCGAGGGCGGTGCGCCAGTTGCCAAAGTACTTGGGCCGGATCGCGGCGTAGACCATGGCGTTGTGTTGGCTGAGCGCCATGGAACGGAAGGAAAGATCAAAGCCCTGGGAGGCGAGGTTCCGAATTTCCTCCACGATCACCTCTTTGGACCATTTGCGGTATTTGCGCACTTCTTCGTACTGAATCCCGGTTACTTCCAAGGCCTTTTGCCAGCTTCCAAAATAACGGATCGAAGCGGCCAGGAGTTCCTGAAAATTCTGGCGCACATGGTTTGCATAAAGAGGTTCCCCTTTTTCCTTCCATTGGCGGATTTCCGCCATGACACGATCCGAGGACCAACGAAGATTTTTGCGTGATCTAATTTGCATAGATTTCATTACTAGCCTGCAAAACGCTTTTGTCAAGTTACGGAAAATTTTCTTATTCTTAAATACTTCGCATATAGTGTTTTATGCATTATTCACCTCGGATAAGCCTTTCGGATAAAGACTTGGGAAGGCCCGCTTTAATGACTTTTTGGGAAGCCTTTTCAACGTCGTATCCCACCCTTCTCAGGTGGACGCTCTGATCCTTGGAATCATAGATCACATAAGAAGCCCTCCAGTCGCCATCGCGGGGTTGCCCCACCGAACCGACGTTGAACAGGAATTTGCGAGGCACCTTCAGTCTTTCCGGATGGACGTCCACGTTTCGGAATTCGATCGGACGGACCTCTTTTTCCTGCAGGAAAGCCGCTGGGCGGTGGGTGTGTCCAAGGAAGCAGAGGCTGGTTTTCTGATAGAAAAAACTCGTCTGGGCTTCCAAGCGGGTGGAGATGTAGGCCCAATTTTCAGGCCCGTCCAAAGTGGCATGCACCAAGGTCAGCGTATCGTCCAGATGGACCAAGGGGAGACGACGGAGATAGTTCAACTGTCCGGGATTCAGATTTTTGCGGGAAAAAGAAAGGGCGGCTTGGGCATCTTTGGAAAAAGCGGGCGGATTTTGGCCATAGGTCACCAACTCATCATGGTTTCCGCGTACCACCGGACACCCCAAAGCCCTGACCACCTCAAGACACTCGGAAGGATTCGCATTGTACCCGACCAGATCCCCGATGCAGAGCGGGTGGGTGACCTCCTGATCCTCCATGTCGGCCAAAACCGCCTCGAGCGCCTCCAGATTCCCGTGCACATCCCCGAAAATCCCGTATTTCATTTTTTCTTTCCCGGATTCGGAGCGTCCATCTTTTTTTCCAGTCGCTGAATTTCCCGATCCACTACCTCCGGCTTTCTCGCAGGATCCGGGTGGACTCCCATCCCGGCCCGTAGCTCACGAAAATAATCCAGCGCGCCACGCTCGTCTCCCGCCTTGTCGAGGGCATACCCCACAAATCTTTCCAGATAAGGAGGAGCATCTCCTTTCTTCAACGCCTCGCGGTAGCAATCGGCCGCCGCCTGATAATCGCCCAGTCTTTGCCAATAAAGATCCCCCAGTCTTTGAAAGAGAAGGGATTTTTCCGGCACCGCTTTGGTCCCCCTCTCGAGCAGATCTCTCCCCGCCTCCACCCAACGCCGCGCCTCAATTCTTCGTCGGGTTTCATTCGGCTCCTTACTGTAATTTTCCGCCGCCACTGCCGCATTCCACGCCAGATGCCAGGCGGCTGTATCCCAAAATACCGCTGCCCTCGGCTGCAGCATCGTCGCCAGTTCAAAATCCGTCCGCACTCTCACCCATTTCTGTTCTTCCCAGGCACTGTGCGCCTGCAGCACCAGGGCATTCGCTGCCAATCCACGAAACCCTCCCAAAGCCGCCAATGCCAGCCCCTGCCCCACTTTTTCCCGGATGGCGACGGCCGTCGGACCGGTGAATCCATAGGAGGCTTTTCTCTGCTCCTGCGTCATCGCCCTTTCCCAAGGCACCTTGATCCCGCCCCAAATCAGAAACAGGGCCGAAACCGCCCCCCAGGCAAAAATCGGCTTCAGATATCCCGCCCCTCAAAAACCACCGCCGAAGCCGCTAGTAGAATAATCACATACACCACGGAGTATCCCACCACCCCGAGGGTGGAATGCCATGCCACCATGTTCCCCGCCACGATTTCATCGATCAGGTTGTAGAGATTGAAGTCAGGAACCAGAAACGACACGGCCGCCAGAAACAAACGAACCACCCCATGAGCCGCTTCCCCTGTTTCCAACCACTGCTCACGCGCCACCGACTGAAGGTGACCAATGAGATAAACCATCAACGTCATCGCGATGACAAATGTTGTGGAGGTTGCCACCGTGCTAAAAAAAACCGCGATGGCCGCCACCACGACCAGTTTGACTCCGATCAGCAGCCCGGCCTGGATGAGCCTGGGATCCATCGCCTCCGACCAGATGGCAGCGGAGTCGGCCCCCTCGCCCCCCATCAACTGCAGCCCCTTCCATCCCAACAATCCCCAAACGGTCAAAGCCATGATCCCGACCATTCCCGCCAATAACCCTGCCAATCCCAAAAATTTCCCGGCAATAAATTCCCACCGCCGCAACGGCCGGCAGAGAGCCGTTAAGATTGTGCGGCGCTCGATCTCTCCCGGAATCAACTGAGCCGCACCCAACAGACCGACCAGCAACCCGGTCAGACTGATGGCCGCGTAACTCAGGTCTTTCAGAAATTTAAACTGCTCCTGAAAGGAAAACTCCGCGAAATAACTGGCTCCTCCCAAGAGAACGAGCGCAAAAATCAACAGGACGGCAAACACCTTCTGCCGCACCGCCTCCAAAAAGGTGTTTTGTGCCACCGCCAAAATCCGCCGAAAACATCCCCTCATCGCCTTTTCTCCTCCGGCAGGCTTCGGAGAAAATAATCTTCCAGCCTTTCCCGTGGCGCACCCTCCCCCACGACCCGGGCTCCCCGTTTTTCAATCCAAGCCCTCATCTCTTTTCGATCGTTCTCCGGCAATCCCTCCACCTTGATTTCCCACTCATTCTTCCGGGTCAGTAGTTCATCCAACCTTCCCTCCCGCAGCTTTTGTCCGCGATGGAGGATGATCACCCGATCCGCAACATCCTCCACCTGCTCGAGAAGATGGCTCGAGAAAAGAACCGTTTTGCCCCGCTGCTTCAACTCAAGGATCAGATCCCGGATCTCCCTCGAACCCGCCGGATCCACTCCCGCCGTCGGTTCATCCAACATGAGAATTTCCGGATCCCCCACCAAAGCACCCGCCAACCCGGCCCGCTGCAACATCCCCTTGGAGTAGGTTCGCAAACGTCGGTGCCCCGCTTCCCCTCCCAATCGGACCAGATCCAATAATTCCCGGATCCTTCGTTCCAGAGAGGCTCCCCCCATCCCGCTTAACTTCCCGTAGTAGCGGATCAACTCCGCCCCGCTCAAAAAATTCGGAAAGTAGGGGTTTTCCGGAAGAAAACCGATCTGCCGCCGAGCCGCCATCGTCCCCGCCCGGTAGCCACAAACCTCCGCCTCACCGGACGTGGGCCTCAACAATCCCAAAATCATTTTCATTGCCGTGCTCTTTCCGCTCCCGTTCGGGCCCAGCAGGCCGAAAACCTCTCCCGGTTTGACCTCCATCTCCAATGCTTCGACAGCGAGCACGCGACCACGAAACCAACCCATGGCGAATTCCTTTCGCAACCCCCGGGTCCGTACAGCGGCCGTCATTGGATTTGAAATCCCTTCTTCCCTGCCTGGGGTGTCACCTCTTCGCTCAACGCCTCCCGTATGAATCCGGCCAAATGACTTTCCCCGATCTCCTTCTCCATCGCCTCGACCTCTTCCCGGTCTCCCTGGAGCAAAACCTCGACTCGGCCGTCCGGCAGGTTCATCGCAGAACCTGCCACCGCATACCCCTCGGCAATTTGCCGGACGCTGTATCGAAAACCCACCCCCTGTACTTTGCCTTTGTAGCAAATCCGTTTCGCCATCATCTCTGGCATATTGCCCACAGCTCAAACTTTCTTCAACCCCCTCCCCCCTCCATGGGAAGCCCGGCCTCGAAAAAACCCTTCGCTCTTTTCTTCTTTTTTCTGGAAACTCAACCCGCATGCCCGCTTCCCCCCTGGCCCTTTCGACCTGCTGGCACGCCGACCGCACAACCGATGGCGCCGCCCTCCTCCGGCAGGCCACCGATCTGGGTTTCTCCTCTGTGGAACTCAGCCACAACACCCGCTTCAACCTATGGCCCGGAATCCTCGCAGAACGCCCATCTTCCCGAGCCCCTCGGATCGATGTCCTCCACAATTTTTGTCCCGTGCCGGTCGAACTCCTCCGGCCCCACCCGAATGCCTATGAATTTTCCGATCCCCGCCCCACCGCCCGCCGCCTTGCGGAACGCCACTCGTTCGCCACCTTGGAAGCCGCTGCCACTGTGGGCGCCCGCTTCGTTGTCCTCCATCTCGGTTCCGCCGGTCCACGCCACATCGCAGATCCCCTCGAATCCCTTGCCCTCCATGGCCAACTCGGCACCCGGAACTTCGTCCGGCAAAAGATCTCGACCATCCGCACGCTGGAAAAGGCCTTCCACGAAACTTGGCCAAGAGTGGAAGAGATTCTTCTCCGTCTGGGCGAAAAAGCCTCCTCCCTCGGTCTCCGCCTCGGCCTTGAGTGTCGCGAGGATCCCCGGGAAATTCCTCCGGACGACTTCTGGGACCTGCTTCTTGCCCGTTTGCCTGCCCCCACCTTCGGCTACTGGCACGACTTTGGCCACGCCGCAGGCAAGCATTGGCTCGGCTTTCTGGATCATGCCCAGCATCTCCGCCGCCTTGCCCCTCGGATCATCGGGGTTCACCTCCATGACTATCACCCGGAAAAAGGAGACCACCTCCCCCCGGGTCAGGGATTGATTCCTTTCCGGGACCTCCTGCCCCTCATCCCGTCCGGGACCCACTTTTCCCTCGAACTATCTCCGGATGTGTCCGCGGACGATGTTCGTGCCAGCCTGTCATGGTGGAACCAAAACCGCATCTCCCCATCCTAAAGCGCCTTTCTCCCTGGATCCGCATCGGGGTTACCCTCGGCATCCTCGGCTTTCTGGCCGGAAAGGTGAACTGGCCCAACCTCGCACAACGATTCACCTCCGCCCATCCCGGTTGGCTCATCGCCGCTTTTCTTGTCTCCCTTGTCTCCATCTGCCTTTGCGGAACCCGCTTCTGGTTCCTTCTTCGCCTGCAAAAAATCCATCTCCCTTATTTGCGGACCCTTCATCTCACTTTCGTCGGTTTCTTTTTTAATCTTTTTCTCATCGGCTCCACCGGCGGAGACGCCATCCGCCTCTACTACCTTCTCCGCTGGTTCCCTGAGCAAAAAACCCGGGCCACTCTTTCCATCCTCCTTGATCGCGTCTTCGGCGTGGCCGCCCTCTTTGGCCTCGCCCTCCTTTTTCTTCCCGGGACAACGGACCGCCTGCGGGCCGACCCCGCCTTTCTCCCCCTTGCCCAAGCCCTGCCTTGGCTCGGTCCCTTGGGCGCCGTTCTTCTCCTTCTGGCTTTTTTTCTGCCGGGCTTTCTTCCGCATCTCCCTCTCCCAAGAAAACTCCCCGGCCGCGCTGTCATTCTCGATCTCCTTCACGGAATTCGTGACACAGCCCATGGGGGTTGGAACACCATCGCCCTTGTGGGAGTCGCCCTGTGTGTCCATCTGACGAGTTTTTCCGCAGCCACCCTTCTCGCCCGCTCCCTGAATCTCCCCATCAACTACTCGCTAGCCGGTCTGATCGTTGTTCTCGTCTTCAGTGCCTCCGCCCTGCCCATCAGCGTCAGCGGTCACGGAGTCCGGGAAGGGGTCATGGTCTTTCTTTTCGCCCATCTCGGCCTCGGGGCCGGCCCGGAGGCCGCGATCGCTTATTCCCTCCTTCTTTACGGAATCGGACTTTTCTGGAGTCTATTTGGCGGACTCGCGTACCTGACGTTGCGGTCCCCGAAAGAACAAACATGATCCGTCATCCCCAAGCCGAATCGATCGTCCGGCAACTGGTCCAAGCCGGCCATGCCGCGGTTTACGCCGGCGGTTGCGTGCGAGACGCCCTGCTGGAGCGCGCATATCCCGATGTCGACATCGCCACCTCCGCCACACCCGACCAAGTCCAGGCCCTTTTCCCCAGGGCCTCCGACCCGCAGGGCAAGGCCTTCGGTGTCATCCGCCTGCGGATGGACGAGCATGTCTTTGAAATCGCCACATTCCGTGTCGACGGTCCCTACCTCGACGGGAGGCGCCCGTCTTCCGTCACCTTCACCACCGCCGAAGAAGACGCCCGGCGAAGGGACTTCACCGTGAATGGAATGTTTTTTGATCCCCTCAAAAACGAAGTCCTCGACTATGTCCAAGGTCGAACGGATCTCGCCGCTAAAACCATTCGTGCGATCGGTGATCCCGTTGCCCGTTTTACGGAGGACCGCCTCCGCCTCTTCCGGGCCCTCCGCTTTGCCGTGCAACTCGGCTTCGAAATCGAACCTTCCACTTGGAAAGCCCTCGTTTCCTTGGCTCCTGATTCAAAGGTGATCTCCCCTGAAAGAGTGCGGGACGAACTGGTAAAGATTTTCATCAGCCCCAATCCCGCCCGCGGCTTGGATCTGATGTATGATTCCGGACTTCTGTCCGTCTGGCTTCCCGAACTTCTTGAGATGCGCGGATGCGCCCAATCCCCCGAACACCACCCCGAAGGCGATGTCTGGGTCCACACCCGCCTGCTACTCACCCACATGAAAAATCCATCGCCCGTCCTCGCCTTCTCGGCCCTTCTCCATGATGTGGGGAAACCCCGCACCTCCAAAACCGAACCCAACGGCCGGATCCGTTTTTTCGGTCACGAGGGAGTTGGTGCCCGTATGGCGGAGGAGATTCTCCGCCGCCTCCGTTTTTCCAACGATGACATTGGTGCCATCACCGCCTGCATCGCCAACCATATGGCCTTCAAGGACGCCCCCCACATGCGGGTGAGCACCCTGAAACGGATGCTCGCCCGCCCGACATTTTCCGAAGAACTCGAACTTCACCGGATCGATTGTTCCTCCAGTCACGGACAGCTGGACATTCATGCGTTTCTGCAGGACAAACTTTCTGAGTTTTCGCAGGAGGAAATCAAGCCCAAGCCCCTCGTCACCGGCCACGACCTGCAGGAGCTGGGCGCCAAGCCCGGACCGGCGATGGGAAAAATCCTCCACCAGCTGATGGACGAACAGCTCGAAGGAAAAATCAGTGACCGCACCGGCGCCCTGGCCCGGGCAAAGGAATTGTTAAGCTAACGCCTTCGACTCAGGCGTGGGCCACAAAGGCCTCGTACACCTCGTCCGGAATGTCCAACAGCTTGTAATCCGCCGAGGACACGAAAATCAGCTGCTGCTTTCCCTTGCCTAACTGGTTTCCGGCCGAATCAAATATCTGGTGCTCCAACGTGACAAACTTTCGGTTGTACTCGCCCACCTTGATTTTCACGCTCACCCGCTCGAACTCGCGAGTCTCACGCATGAACTTGTGCTCAAAAGAGCGTGTTAGAATGTAGTAGGGCGTGGTCTTGAGATTAAACTTCGGTAGGCACCGGTTGAAAAAGAGCTCTCTGGTTTTCCCCACCCACATCGCATACATCCCGAAGTACACGTTCCCCACGGAATTGGTGTCCGCATAGGTCGCCACGAACGAGTGAACAAACCATTTTCCCTCGAAATGACCGAACGGGTCGTGCCCGTCGCCCGTCCCTGCGCTGGGGAAAGGCACAACACGGCCCGGCTCGATTTTTTCTTCTGTCATCACCAGTTCCCCCCGCGGCCCCCCCGCTGTTCCCTCGAGCTCCTCCACCCCTCCGACAAATTCCTGGGCCGATCCCGGTTTCATCAACAGCCACCCCACATACCCGACGGGCAAGATGGATCCGAGGATCATGCCGAATGGATTCGCGAGGAAATACCCGTAGGCAAAAACCACCACCGCCACGCTCCCCACACAAAACATCTTCACCTGAGGAAGAGAGTTCCCCTGCCCAGTGTGAAACGCCCGCAAAAGGGCCAACCCCGCATACCCCACAAAGAATGTGGCGTAAAAGATCATGAAATATTCCAGCTCCAGCTTCAGAACCACCGCCAATAAAGTGAAAAGCCCGGTAAAAATCAGCGCGGGCAACGGCGACCCCAGAATCGCCTCAGGCAAAAGAGTCAGCGGAAACGGCCGACCTGCTCCGCCCGACTTGCTCAAGTACCAGCGCAACGCAATGTACCCGCTATCCAGCGTGGTCAGCGCCATGATGCAAAGAATCACGATATAACATCCAAACGCCCAAGGATGGGCGGCGGCCGCAGCCCAGAAAAACCGGGTGATTCCGTCTTCGCCGTACGCCAATCCGTCGATCCCCTCTCGCATCGGCGCACTTCCCGATTGCCCCGCCACCCAAAGAGCCAACCCGCCGTGGGCAAGAAGAAGAAGAAAAAAGAGGGCTCCACCCAACAGATAACTGAGGGCGGGAGATTTACCCTCTCTCTGAATCTGGATGGCCCGCTGCCACTGCTGCAAATCCAGCCACGGCCCAAGGGTTAATCCGACACAAATGGGAATCGCATAACCCCAAAAGTTCATTCCAAAAAAAGGATTCGATCCCGTCATGATCGGTTTCCCGCTGCCGATAGAAGGCAGTTGAACCCAAAGAGTTCCGATCGCCATCAGGGCAATCAGCCCCAACACCCCGTGGCTGTACTTGATTCTGCGGATATCAAACTCCTCTCCGAACAAAGTGGCCGCCGCCAGGATGACCAACACGGTCAGCAATAGATAAAGGCCGGCCGGCTCGAGTCCCAGGGGTTGCCACGCATATCGGACCAACCCAAAAATCGTCAGGGTGATCGCCAAGATTTGATAGAGAAAAAAGATCAGCCGATACGGGCGCGACCAGTTGGCAAAAAAAGCACCCAGCGCATCCGGGCCGTTTCCCGCCCGCCGGGCGATCACCTGGGTCAATCCTCCGAAGATCATCAGACCCAGGGCATTTGGAATCGCAAAGGTCAGCAGGCCAAAGAGTCCATACTGCAGGGAGAACTGAACGCTGAAAAATAGCCCCAATCCCCACATCCAGGACAAGGCAACCGAATTTCCCCAAAGAAAGTTCATGAAAAGTTTTTTTGAGCGGGCGAAGGGATTCGAACCCTCGACATCAACCTTGGCAAGGTTGCACTCTACCAACTGAGTTACGCCCGCAATTGAATGTAAATTATCTCCCTGCCCTAAGCCCGGTGCAATCCTTTTTCCCTGCCTTTAGGCCTGGATCTCGATCCGCTCCCCCACCTTTCCGGCGCTTGTTTCATGCACTCTCACCTCTTTTCTTCCCGCCCGCGCCAAGGCTTCCTCCAGCGCCCTCCGGGCCAACTCCGGCCGATTGCAATCCTCGCTGATATGGCCGAGAAAAAGCTCCTTCAGTTCCGGTCCGGCGATCTCCTCGACCAATTTCGCCGCCGCCCCGTTCGACAAATGCCCGTGCCGGGCCGAAATTCTCTGCTTCACCGACCACGGCCTCTTCTCCTCCGCCCGCAGCATGGCTTCATCGTAGTTCGCCTCCAGCACCAGGGCCGTGCACCCCTTCAACCGTTCAACCACCAACCTCGTCACAAAACCCAAATCCGAAATCAACCCGATCTTCGTGTCCCCCACGGAGACCCTCATCCCGATCGGTTCCGCCGCATCATGCGGCACCGGAAAAGTCTCCACGGTAAAACACCCGATCTCCAATTTTGATCCCGCCTCAAACCCCCTCCAGTCCGCCGTGGCCACATGCGGCTCCAACGCATCCTTCGTCCCGTGAGAAGCAAAAATCGGGCACTTCCTCTTTTTGACAAACGTCTTCAGTCCTGCCGAGTGATCCCCATGCTCATGCGTCAGAACGATACCCAAAATCTCCACCATCTCCGCCCCCACCTCGGCCATCCGGGTCTCCAACTGTTTCGCGCTCAGCCCCGCATCCACCAAAATAGCCCGCCCTTCATGTTCCAGATGGAGGGAGTTTCCCCGACTCCCACTCCCCAACACCGTAAGAATGATCTTGGCCATAACACCTTTTGCCTTTTTTCAGACAAAGCCCAATCTCAAAATCCCCACATGTCCCTTTCCCTTCAGCCCAGCCTGCGTCAGACGACCTCGATCTCCCCCCAGATCCAGCAGTCTCTCCAGCTCCTCCAGACTCCCGCTCTGGAATTGCAGACCCTTCTGCACACGGAACTTCAGACCAATCCTGTTCTTGAGGAGGAACTCCCCCCCGCCGAAACCCCCGAAACCACCGACCCCGAACAGGAGGACGAAGATCCGCTGGGCCAAAACTTGGATTGGCCCGTCTCCTCCTCCCGGCCGGATCGTCCCCGACTCGACCCCCGCCAAGCCCTCCTCGAATCCAAAGTCCTTCCCGAATCCCTCACGGATCATCTTGTCTCTCAACTGGCCCTTTCGGCTGCCGACCCCGCCGTTCGACAGGCCGCCACGGAAATCATCGGAAACCTCGATGAAGACGGATTTCTTCGTGCCGAACTTTCGGACATCACCTCCGCCACCGGGGTCTCTCCGGAAGTCGTCCAACAAGCCCTCACCCTGGTCCAGTCGTTCCACCCCCCCGGCATCGCCGCCCGATCCCTCCCGGAAGCTCTCCTCCTCCAACTTCAGTCCCGCGGGCGGGAGGATTTCCTCGAAGCCCGGATCGTCCAACACCACTTTGACCTTTTGGGAAAACGTAAGTTTTCCGAAATTTCCTCCGCTCTGGGTGTCCCCGTGGATTCCGTCCACGCGGCCGCCGAAGCCATCGCGCGCCTCTCGCCGCGTCCGGGAGCGGCTTTTGCCCCCGACCGGCCGGATCTCGTGGTCCGGCCCGAAGCCTCTTTCGTCCGGGACGGTGAACGATGGGTTCCCCAACTGGAAAACGATCTCCTGCCCCGCCTCCGGATCAGCGATACGTACAAGGACCTGATGGGGGACGAATCCGCCGACTCCCAAACCCGTTCTTATCTCAAGGAGCGGATCCGCTCCGCCCGCTTTCTCCTTCATTCCCTCGAACGCCGCCAGGAAACCCTGCAAAAACTTCTCGAGGTGATTGCCCTGCGGCAGGCGGACTATTTCTCCCAAGGCACCTCCGCCCTCCGTCCCCTCACCATGCATGAAGTCGCCGATCAGGTGGGCGTTCACGAAACCACCATCGGCCGGGCGGTGGCCAACAAATACGTCCGTACCCCCCACGGGGTGGTCCCCCTCCGTTTCTTTTTTGCGACCGGTTTGGGCGGGGACAGTGGATTCGGTCCTGCGGTTGCCAACACCCAGGCGAAAGAAGTCCTCGCTGAAATCGTCGCCCGGGAAACTTCCGGAAAACCGTACTCGGATGCCGCCTTGGAAGAGATGCTCCGCGAACGGGGTATCCCCATCGCCCGCCGGACCATTGCCAAATACCGGACCGAACTGGGCATCCTTCCCGCCCACCTCCGCCGACGTTCATGACGGCCTCTCTCGTCGCACTCCCCACCGTATTTTCCATCGGGCTTCAACGCCAATTGGCGTATCGCTGGAACTACCTTCTCCGCGCTCTTTTCAGCGCAATGCCCCTTCTTGTTTCCTGGGTTTTCTGGAAGGCGGTTTTCCAGGGAAAAGAAACCGTCGGATCTTACACCCTCGCCGGTCTCCTCACCTATTACGCCGTTCTCCTCGTGGTCGAGGCCGTCAGCTCCCCCGCCGATGATGATTTTCAAATCTCCCGGGAAATTCGCGAGGGAATGCTCAACTCCATCCTGCTTCGCCCCCTTCCTTACGGACTTTACCGCGGAGCCCTCTTTCTTGCCGGGCGCTGCGCCTACCTCACGGCCGCCGTCCTGCCCGTTGCCCTCTGCTTTTTTCTTCTTTCCCGGGTTGTTCCGCTTGAACTGCATTCCCTCGATTGGATCCACGGGATCCCCGCCCTGATCGGATCCGCTCTTCTTCAATTCAGCCTGACCCTCTGTCTCTCCCTCGTCTCCTTTTGGCTCCTGGATATCAGCGCCCTCATCTTTCTCGTCTACTCCCTCGAATTTCTCGCCGGCGGGCATGTCTTTCCCCTCGACCTGCTTCCCGCTCCGCTTTTCACCGCCGCCCGGATTCTCCCCTTTGCGTACGAGTACTGGTTCCCGGCCGCTTCGCTTTGCGGAACCATCCCCCGGGAAGCTTGGATGGCGGGGCTCGGCATGCAGTTTGGCTGGGCCGGATTTTTTCTTCTTTTCGCGGCTTTCCTGTGGAAAGCCGGTCTCCGCAAATACACCGCCGCCGGAGGCTGAACCATGGCCACTCCCTTCCATCTCGTCCGTCTCTGGCTCATCCAGCTCCGCTACGCCGCAAGCCGCGAACTTGCTTTCCGGGCCAATTTTTTCGCCTGGGTCGTCGTGGAACTGGCTTGGTTCGTCCTGCAACTCGCTTTTGTCGGTGTCGTCTACCAACACGTGGAGAGCGTCGCCGGATGGAGCCGCCAGGAAATGATCGTCCTGGTCGCCACCAACCAGCTCATTCAACAAATCTTCACCGCATTTCTCATGCCCGGGCTGGTGAAACTCCCCGAACTTGTTCGGGAGGGAAAATTGGATTTCGTCCTTCTCAAACCCGCCCCTCCCCAATTTCTTGTCAGCACCTCCCATCTCGAAATTGGACCTCTCGCAAATGCCGCCATCGCCGCGGTGGTCGGAATTCTGGCCCTCCATGATTTGCATATCACCCCCACCCTTCCCTCCCTTCTGGCTTATCTCCTCCTTGTTCTGGCCGGTCTTTTGACTCACTACGCCCTGTTACTCGGCTTGGTCTCCCTCACCTTTTGGATCATCCAGGCCGAGTCCGTCCTCCTCGGTTATTACAGCATCTTCCAGGTTGCTCGACTCCCCCGGGAAGCTGCCACGGGTTGGTTCCGTATTCTTTTCACCTTGGTCCTGCCCCTTCTCCTGGTGGCCAATATCCCCGCCGCAACACTGATCCGGGGCCTGCAACCCTCTTCCATCCTTCTCCTCCTCGTCACCTGCCTTACCGCCGCGTTCGCTTCCTCTTTTTTCTTTCATCTGGGTCTGCGCCGCTATCAGAGCGCTTCGAGTTGAGAAAAGGTCTGAAAACAGGCTATTCTGCCTGTCCATGGCCAAAACCTCGATCCGGGTGACCCACCCCCGCCGCTTGCCCGAAACGGTGCAAACCCTTCGCCGACTCGGCATTCCCTGCTCCTCCTCCGACGCAGCCCTTCTCACCATCTCTTCGGTTCCCGAAAAAAAATCTTCCGGATCTGCAAAAGGGATTGGCCGGGTTCCCTCTCTTCTCGTCCCTTACTCCACCACCCCGGAAAAAACCCTCGCCCTTTTGCGCAAACTCGGTGCCTCTTCCCCCGGTCCCTTCTTTGCCGCCGGGAAGGCCGGAGCCATCAACGCCGCCCTCTTTGCCGCCGCCTGCCTCGCCCCCCGCCATCCAAAAATCCGCCGGGCCCTCGACCTCTTTCGTTCCCGCCAAACCAACTCCGTTCCCCAAAAACCATGATCCGCCCAAATCCCAATTCCTACGTCGCCGGACTGGAACCCTACGAACCGGGTCGCCCCATCACGGATGTCGCCCGCGAACATGGCCTCGATCCATCCCGAATTGCGAAACTTGCCTCAAACGAGAATCCTCTCGGACCCTCCCTACGCGCACTTCAGGCCATCCGGAACTCCCTTGAGCACACCCACCTCTATCCCGACGGCGCCGGTCTCGCCCTTCGCGACGCCATTGCCCAAGCCCACGGGCTCACCCGCGACCATGTGATTCTGGGTTGCGGTTCGAATGAAATTATTGAGTTCTGCTACCACGCCTACACCCAACCCGGTCAGGGCAGGGTTCTTGCTTCCGCCTATGCGTTCGCCGTCTACGGCCTCATGGCCCGTCTTTTTGGAATTCCCTTTGAAGAGGTCCCCGACCGCAATTTCCATCATGACCTCGCCGGATTTTCCGCCCGCTTGAAGGAGGATGTCCGACTGGTCTTCCTGGCTTCTCCCAACAACCCCACCGGGACCCGCATCCCCAACGCAGAACTCACCGCGTTCGTGGAAAAATTCCCCGCCGGCCCCCTGCTTGTCCTCGACGAGGCCTATTACGAGTTCATCCCCGAACCCCCTCCCTCCATCCGCTGGGTGAAAGAAGGTCGCCCTCTGGTGGTTCTCCGAACTTTTTCCAAAGTCCAAGGCCTGGCCGGACTTCGCATCGGCTACGGACTGGCGCATCCGGAGATTGCGGCGGTTCTGCAAAAATCCAGGCAACCCTTCAACACTTCTTCCCCCGCCCAAGCCGCTGCGTTGGCCGCTCTGGCCGACACGGAACATGTCCGCCAAACCGTTGCCCTGACTGATGCCGGTCGTGACCGGCTCCACAACTTCCTTAAAAACCTCCAGCTCCGCTTTCTGCCCGGCACCGGCAACTTTGTCATGGTCGAAGTTGGCGACGGAGATGCCGTTTTCCGCAACCTGCAAAAACACGGAATCATTGTTCGTCCCCTCCGCAGTTACCGCCTGCCCACCTGGATCCGCATTTCGATCGGCACGCCGGAACAGATGACCCGGCTGGAGGAAATTCTTCCAAAAGTCCTTCCCGCCAAAAAATGAATCCCGCAAAAATCACCGTCCTGGCCCCGGGACTGATCGGTGGATCCGTGGCTCTCGCCGCCACCCGTGCGTTCCCAAAAGCCAAAATCACCATCTGGACCCGCCGGGCCGAATCGCTTCCCTCCATCCAAGCCACCCTTCCTCATGCCGAGGCGGGCACCGATCTGTCCCTCGTCTCCGGTTCCGATCTTGTGGTCCTGGGAGCGCCGCCCTCAGCCCTCGGAACACTGACCCTCTCTCTTCTTCCGTTTCTCTCCTCCACCACCCTCGTCACGGATGTTTCCAGCATCAAAGAGTCGGTCGAAAAATCGGTCGCTTCCATTCTTCAGGGCAAAGCCCGTTGGATCGGTTCCCATCCCATGGCCGGATCGGAGGAATCCGGAATCCGGGCGGCTCGCCCCGACCTTTTTCAAAAAGCTCCCGTGATTCTCACGCCGACCTCGTCCACAACGGCCGAAACCCTGCGGGATGCCACCTCGTTCTGGCAGGCCCTTGGCGGGCGTGTCCTCTCCATGACCCCTGCGGACCACGATCAGCAGGTCGCGCGCATCAGCCACCTGCCGCACTTCATCGCCACCACCCTCGTTTTGGCTGCCGGGAGCGATTCCCTTTCCCTCGCGGGCTCCGGCTATCGCGATACCACCCGCGTGGCAGCCGGCCCCTCCTCCCTTTGGGCTGAAATTCTCATCGGAAATCAAAGTCAGGTGCTTGCTTCGCTGAAAAATTTCCGCACCTCGCTCGAAAGCCTTACTTCCGCCCTTGAAAAAGGCGAAGCCGGCGCGCTGACCAAGATTTTGGATGATGCCGCCAAAATTCGGCGCACTCTTCCCACTTCATGAGCAACCTGGAAATCCGCCCCATCCGCCGTCTCGACGCCGAGTTTTCCGTTCCCGGGGACAAAAGCATTTCGCACCGCGGCATCATGCTGGGGGGACTCGCCGCCGGGACGACCCGCCTCCGTGGTTTCCTTCCCGGAGAAGATTGTCTCTCCACGCTGCACGCCCTGCAGGCCCTCGGCTGCCGGGTGGATCGCGTGGCTCCCGACGAAGTTCTCATCGAAGGCCGCGGCGCCAAACTTCTGGCTCCCGCCGAACCGATCGATTGCGGCAACAGCGGGACCACCATGCGGCTGCTTTCCGGGGTCGTCGCCGGATTTCCCTTCACCACACGGCTTTTCGGGGACGCATCCCTCACCCGCCGGCCCATGGGCCGGATTGCCGAACCCCTCCGTCAGTTTGGCGCGGAAATTCTGTGCGAAGGATCGGGAGACCGTCCCCCGCTCACCATCCGCGGGACCCAACTTCGGGCGATCGATTTCACCAGCAAGGTCGCCAGTGCCCAGGTGAAGTCCTGCATCCTTCTCGCCGCTCTTCAGGCCTCGGGAAAAACCACTTTTCGTGAGCCCATCCTCTCCCGCGACCACACGGAACGCCTCCTCCCGGCCTTCGGAGCCAGTTTCCGCACGGAGAAACAAACACTCATCCTCCATGGTCCGCAACGACTCGAGGGTACGGAACTCGATGTGCCTGGGGATTTTTCTTCCGCCGCTTTCTGGATGGTCCTCGCGGCCGGCCTGCCCGGAGCCAGGCTGACCCTTCGCCGGGTCGGCCTCAACCCCACCCGTACCGCCCTCATCTCTGCCCTCCTCCGCATGGGAGCTGGACTGGTCGAAATGGTGGAGCAACCCAGCCCCGAACCCATGGGAACCATTTCTGTCCAAGGAGGCTCCCCCCTGAAGCCCACCACCGTGTCCGGAAAAGAAATTCCCAATCTGATCGATGAAATTCCGATTCTGGCCGTCGCCGCCGCCTTGGCAAAAGGCACGACGGAAATCCGTGATGCCGCCGAACTTCGTCACAAGGAAAGCGATCGCCTGGCCGTCGTTACGAAAAATCTCCGGCTCTTTGGCGTGCCGGTTGAAGAACGGCCCGACGGACTACTGATCGAGGGGGGATGCTCCTTGATCGGCGCCGAAGTGGAAAGTCACGGGGATCATCGCATCGCAATGTCCGCCGCCATCCTCGGCTTGCTGGCCAAGGGTCGCACGCTGGTGAAGGACACGGCGTGCATCGAAACCAGCTACCCTGGATTTGCGAAACAGATCGGTCTGCTCCAGGAAGCAGGCCGCTGAATCATGCTCCATCCGGTCATCTGCCTCGACGGCCCCGCCGCCTCCGGCAAAAGCACCGTTGCCCGTCTCGTCGCCCGGGATCTGGGTTATGTTTATGTCGACACCGGCGCCATGTACCGGGCCTTCACTTTTCTCACATTGGAAGCCGGTCACGATCCGGCTTCCCGTTCCCGCATGAAGGAGCTTCTCGCGAAGGTGGATTTCCATGCCGACATCCAAAACGGGGAAATCGCCCTGCGCGAAGGCACCCGCGACCTTACCCCGCACATCCGGCTTCCTGAAGTGAATGCCGCGGTTTCGATCGTCTCCGCCCTGCCTGAAATCCGCGAACACCTCGTCAATCTTCAGCGCAAACTGCGCCTCTCCGCCCCCTTGGTCATGGAAGGACGCGACATCGGCACGGTGGTCTGTTCCGACAGCCCCTTTAAATATTTCATCGATGCCTGTCCGAAGGTCCGGGCCGAACGCCGGCGCAAACAAGGGGAAAAGGACAATTTGGCCGCACGCGACAAACTCGATTCCTCCCGTTCAGCCGCCCCCCTGCTCCGCGCCGCCGATGCCGTTCTCCTCGACAGCGGTGAAAACGACGCCCGCGCACTGGCTGACCGCATTGTTCGGGAGGTGCGCGCCCGCCAGAATCCCGGCCCCTCTGTCCCATGAAGGTCCGCCCCTTTTGGTTTCACCTCTGCCGACTGATCTCCCTCACCTTTTTTAAAATCTTCCACGGGCTCCGCACCCGGGGGTCCGACTCCCTTCCGGAAGGCCCGATCATTCTGGCCCCGAATCATGCCAGCTACCTGGATCCACCCGCCGTCGGGTGCAGCCTCCGGCGCGTCACCTTCTATCTGGCCCGGCACACCCTCTTTGCACCCCCTGTGGGATCGTGGCTACTTCCTTCCATCGGCTCCATCCCGGTGAATCAGGAATCCCCCGGCCCTTCCTCCCTCAAAAACATTTTTGAAGTCCTGAAAAACAAGGGAACCCTTGTTCTCTTTCCCGAAGGAGGCCGTACGCTCGACGGAAATCTGGCGAAGGCCGAACCCGGAATCGGACTGATTGCCGCCCGGGCGAATGTTCCCGTGGTTCCCGTTCACATCATCGGAAGCCGGGAAGCCATGCCCCGGAACGGCGGTTGGCATCCGTTTCGCCCGATTCGCGTGGTTTATGGGTCACCGATGCATTTTTCTGGTGATCCAAAAAACAGGGAAGATTTTCAAAAATTTGCCGATGCCGTCATGGCGGCCATCAGCAAACTTTCCTGATTCCTTGCTCCGCAAAACCCCGGTTCACGCCCGGCAACCGCCGCGCCGGATTAGTCCCAGAGCTTGTCGATCCCACGGCGAACCGCGCCAAACAACTCGTCGATCTCCTTTTCTGTGATCACCAGAGGCGGGGCGAACGCCAGGAGATCACGGATTCCCCGCACAATGGCTCCCTCGGCCCGGACCTTTCCCGCCCCGGTAATGCCCAGGTTGATTCCGGGCTTCAGATCCTTTCTTCCCCCCTTGGGCAGAAGTTCCATCGCCCCGATCAAACCCACCCCCCGCACTTCCCCCACGGCGGGATGTCCGGCAAACTCCTGCAGCTTCTTTTGGAAATAGGGGCCGATCTTTTCTTGGGTTTTTTCCACCAGTTTTTCCTTCTCGATGATTTCCACATTAGCCAGACCGGCGGCCGCCGCGACAGGATGCCCCGAATAGGTGAATCCGTGTGCAAAATACCCGCCCTTCATCAACACATCGGCAATCGGTTGCGACACGACCGTCGCTCCCATCGAAATATATCCGCTGGTCAATCCTTTTGCCAAAATCATCAGATCCGGCTCGAGCGCCCACATTTCACTCGCAAACCAAGCGCCCAATCGTCCAAACGCGGTGATCACTTCATCCGCCACAAAAAGAATCTCGTACTCCCGGGCAAGCTTGCGCATCGCCGCCAGATAGCCCGGAGGCGGCACAATGACACCCCCCGCTCCCTGGACCGGCTCCAAAAACATCGCCCCGATCGTTTCCGGTCCCTCCTTCTCAATCAGTTTCCGGGTCGTCGCCACGCAATCCTGCCCATACGCCTCGGCTTCCTTTTCCCGCCCGACCGCATACGCATAAGGGGCGGGCGCATGCAGGAATCCCGGCAGCGGCAATCCGTAGGGAATCTGACAGTTCGGCAACCCCGTCATGCTGGCCGTGGCCAAGGTCACGCCATGGTAGGCATATTCGCGCGTCAGGATTTTCATCCGGTTCGGCTTGCCCTTCAGAATTTGATACTGACGAATGATTTTCAGCGCCGTCTCGTTCGCCTCAGATCCTGAATTGCTGAACACCACATAGTTGAGATCCCCTGGAGCCATCTGGCCCAATCGGTCCGCCAGACGCACCGCCGGCTCGGTCGTCGAATTGAAAAAGCTCGGGTAAAAGGAAAGTTCGGTCATCTGCTTCGTCACCGCATCCACAATCTCCTTCCGTCCATACCCCACATTCACGCACCACAATCCCGCCAATCCATCCAGCAGGGTTCCTTCCTCCCCTTGGAGATACACCCCTTTGCCCCCCGTCAAAATATGCGTCCCGCCGGGATGCATTGCGGCATGATCCGTGAAGGGGTGCAGGTGATGGGCCCGATCCATCTTTCTCAGCTCTTCCAAATGAGGAACAGAATTCGCCATGCCAAAACTTAATCTTAAAACCGATTTCCCGCCAGCCCCTCATTTTCCTGACTCGCTCTAGGCAAAAACCGTTCTAAGTTTCTCGTATGGTCATCGGGGTTCCGAAAGAGATCAAATCCCAGGAAGCGCGGGTGGCCCTTCTTCCCTCCGCCGTTTATCAGCTCATCCAACGCGGCCACCAAGTACTGGTGGAAAAAGAGGCGGGAGTCGGAGCCGGTTATCCGGACAAGGAATATGAACAGGCCGGAGCCAAAATGGTGACGGATCATGCCGCCCCCTTTGCCGCCGACCTCGTCGTCAAGGTGAAGGAGCCCCTGCCCGCGGAATATTCCCTCCTCCGTAAAAATCAGATCCTCTTCACATATCTTCATCTGGCGGCCGACCTCACACTCACCCAGGCCCTCATGAAGTCCGGTGTCACTTCGGTCGCCTACGAAATGGTGACCCAAGGCCGGCGCCTCCCCCTTCTCGAACCCATGTCGGAAATCGCCGGCCGCATGTCAGTCATCGTCGGCGCCTACTTTTTGGCGAAGCACCGGGGAGGCAGCGGCGTTCTTCTCGGAGGCGTCCCGGGAGTTCTCCCGGGTCGCGTCGTCGTCATCGGGGGAGGCACCTCCGGAATCAACGCCGCCCGCATGGCCACCGGACTGGGCGCGGATGTCACCATCCTCGAGGTGGATCTGGAACGCATGCGCTTTCTCGATATCACCATGCACACTGCCCACACTCTTTTCTCCAGCCAGGCCCATCTCGACGAACTTCTTCCCCACGTCGATCTCCTCATCGCAGCCGTCCTTGTCCCGGGAGCCAAAGCCCCCAAGCTCGTCACCCGTGCCATGCTCCGGCGCATGCGCCCCGGCAGTGTGCTCGTGGATATCGCCATCGATCAGGGCGGTTGCGCCGAAACCTCCCGCCCGACAACCCACGACAATCCCGTCTATGTGGAGGAAGGGGTGCTTCACTACTGC
The DNA here is from genome assembly GCA_947442065.1 of Verrucomicrobia subdivision 6 bacterium. Classification (GTDB taxonomy): domain Bacteria; phylum Verrucomicrobiota; class Verrucomicrobiia; order Methylacidiphilales; family Verrucolacustridaceae; genus Verrucolacustris. Next base: position 29,788 of record CANEUY010000005.1, read on the forward strand.
GTCGCCAACATGCCCGGCGCCTATGCCCGTACCGCCACCCAGGCCCTCACCAACGTCACTTACCCCTACATTGAACTGATCGCCGATCAGGGACTCGCCGGTGCCTGCGGTCGCCAACCCGGCCTGCTCACGGGCATCAGCACCCAGGATGGCCAGCTCACCTGTTCGGTCGTCGCCGCCGCCCACAAACTTCCCCACCAAGCCCCCGTTTTCGTTTGAGCCGTTCGCCCCAGCTTATCGCCTCCGACCTCGCTCCCGGGGATCAGCGATCCGCCGGAGCCGATCTGGGAGGGATTGTCTTTCATCTTGTCGAATCCGCCCAGGATCCTTTTTTCGAGATCGGCTTCCAACGTCTCACCGAACTGTTCGGGCCACGCGGAGAGATGGAAAGCCGCGCCGTTCTCGAACACCGCTTCGGCTGGAACCGCGCGGAACCGGTGCCCGGTCAGCCCCTCTTCCACTACGCCATGATCCTCGCCCTCGACCCCCAGAACCATGCCGCTGCCGTCCGCGATTACACCGCGATCGTCCATGCCCCACCCGAGCCAGCCGCCGCCACTGTTCACCTTTCGCATCTTTGGATCCATCCCGAGTATCGGCGCACCGGCCTGGCCGGTTGGATGCGCGCTTTCCCCGTCGAAACCGCCCGGACATTGCTCGCCCGCGCCCGCCACGCCATCCACGCCCCGATCACCCTCGTCGGAGAAATGGAATTCCCGGACGGCCAAGACGAGGCCCGCAACATTCGCCTCCTTGCGTATGAAAAAGCGGGTTATCGCAAGGTCGACCCGAAGGTCATGCCCTACCTCCAGCCCGATTTTCGCGACCCGGCCGTGATCGATGCCTCGGGCGGACCCCAGCCGATCCCCATGACGCCCATCATCCGTCGCGTTGGCCATGAAAACGAAACCACGGCCCCGGCATCGGAAATCCGGACTCTCATCCGCGACCTTTATGCGATGTATGCCGACACCTTCCGCTCTTCGGACATGGACCCTGTTTTGAAACAGTGGCGCGCCTACCCCACCGGCTCCACCCTCATCCCCCTGCTTTCTCCGACCCAACCATGATCGAAGCCTTTCATCATCCCGCCTCCGCCGCCCCGCTGGGCGAACACACGATGCCGATCGAGAAATTTCAACTCGTGGCCGACCGAGTCGCTCAAATGCCGGGAATCCGGGTGATCGATCCATCTCCGGTAACCCGGGAGGATCTTCTCAGGGTTCACACCGAGAATTATATTCAGGCCATCGAGACAGGTAAACCCAAGGCCCTGGCCGAATCCCAGAAATTTCCATGGAGCCCTGAACTTTATTCGTCCGTTCTTTTAACCAACGGCGCGGTTCTGGCCGCCGCCCGCTCGGCTCTCGCCCACGGAATTTCTGCCGCCATCGCCAGCGGCTTTCATCACTCCTGTGCCGATCACGGGGAAGGCTTTTGCACCTTCAACGGTTTGGTGGTCGCCCTCGAAAATCTTCGTCAGAACGGCTCGATCCGCACAGCCGCTGTCCTCGATCTTGACCTGCATTACGGCAACGGCACCGCTTCCCTTCTCCACGGTCGACCTTGGGCGCGGGCGCTCTCCATCTACGGCAACGACTACTGGAACAACATCTGCTACCGCGACGTCTCTCAGCGACATCATCACGACGGCCCGAACCATTTTTCCGTCGAACTCCCTGCCCAGACCGACGGCCCCCAGCTTCTGGAAATCCTGCAACAGAATCTCCCACGCCTTCTGGGCCCCACCCCGCCCGATCTTCTCCTATATCAGGCCGGGGCCGACCCCCTCCGCGACGACCCCTACTCCCCGCTCGACCTCGGCGCCCCCGACCTTGAGGCCCGGGATCGTCTGGTGTTTGAATTCGCCCGACGTCACAGCATCCCGGTGGCCTGGACCCTCGCCGGGGGCTACACTCGCCCTGTGGAAAAAGTTGTGAATGTCCATCTCGGCACCTTCCGGGCCGCTCTCGCTGCTCATGGCCGCTGATCCCTCATCTTGGCGCAATGCCAATCCAGGAGATCTTTCCGATCTTCTTCCGGAAATCGTCGCTTCCGCCGGAGAACCCATCCTTGCCGCCGCTTCCGCCGCTTCCGCCGGCTGGGCCGAAACCCCGCTTACAGAAAGAATCGAACTTCTCCGCTCAGCCCAAAAAATCCTCCATGCCCATCAGGAGGAGCTAGCCCGGGGAATTTGCCGTGAAATCGGAAAGCCGATCGTCGAAGCCCGGGGCGAAGCGGGTGCCCTTGTGGCCAAAATCGATTTCGCGATCGGGGATGCCGAACAATTTCTTGCCGGGGAGGTTCCCAACGATACCCCCCAACCCAGCCAGATCCGCCTTCGCCCCCGCGGACCCGCCCTCATTATCGGACCTTTTAATTTTCCACTCCATCTGAGCCACGGACCGGCGACCGCCCACCTCTTGGCCGGAAACCCCGTGATTCTCAAACCCTCCCCTTTGGCCGCCCAGGTTTGCGCCCGCTACGGCCAACTGCTGGCACCCCTTTTCCCTCCGGGAGTTTTCCAGGTTGCCCAAGGGGGCGGCACTCTCGCCCGCTCCCTCGCCTTCGACCGTCGGGTCCGCTCCGTGGTTTTCACTGGTTCGGTCCCCGCCGGCCGGAGCCTTCTTTCGGAACTCTCCACCCTCGACCCCTCCAAAGACGTGGCCCTCGAACTCGGAGGTAAAAACGCCGCCATTGTTCTGGGGGAGGCCGACCTTACCCGAGCCGTGAACTCCGTGGCCGAGGCCGCCTGTCTCACGGCAGGCCAACGTTGCAATGCCACCGCCCGTGTCCTGGTCGAAACTTCCGTTCTTCCGAACTTTTTAAAAAATCTCGTTCCGGCTTTTTCCCCCTATCAACCCGGCTGGCCGGCCGACGATTCCACCAAACTCGGTCCCTTGACCACCGCCGCCTCAGTGGAGCGATTTCGTTCCGCCCTGACACCCGTTTCGGGCGCCAAGTTTGTTCTTCCCGGAAAAGTTCTGGAAAAAGTCGGCACGCGGAAAGGGCACTATGTCGAACCCTGCGTCCGCGCCTGGCAGGATGCCGACACATATCTGGCCCATCCCTCCGCCCAACAGGAGTTTTTTGCTCCCGTGGTGGAAATCATTCCCGTCACCGGGATGGAAGCAGCGATTGCCGCCCATAATGCCGTTCCGTTCGGCCTGACGGCTTCCATCTTCACCACCTCCCGAAAAAACTTCGAGCATCTCGCCAACCACCTGAATGCCTCGAACATTTACGCCAACCTTCCCACCACCTTTTCCCCCTCAGCCCTTCCCTTCGGCGGGTGGGGGGATTCCGGCAACCATCATCCGGGTGGCCGACACTTCATCCGCTTCGCGACCGACGAACAGGTCCTTCAGGAAGCCCGCGACACTCTGTCCTGAACTCCGCATCTTCCTTGCACCCATCTTTCCGTTGATCTGAAATCAGGACTGATGACCGATTCTCCCCCGGTGAACCGGGAACACTTTTTCCGTCTTCCGGATGGCCCCCGACTCGTCCGTTGGTTCTGCGGCTCCTGGACCACCCTTGTCTTTGGTTTCCTTTACCTCCCCATCATTCTTCTCGTCCTCTTCTCGTTCAATGAATCAAAAAGCGGCTTTGCGTGGGAAGGCTTCACAACCAAGTGGTACGGGGAACTCTTCCAAAACCGGGTGCTCCTCCACGCTTTTGGGAACAGCCTGCTGATCGGTCTCGTTTCGACCATTCTCGCCACGGTTCTGGGCACACTCGGCGCCTGGATGCTCTATCGTTACCGCTTTCCTGTTCACCGCCTGATGGAGGCTTTCATCTTTGTTCCCATGATCATGCCGGAAATTCTCATGGGCGTGAGTTTGCTGGTTCTTTTCGTGATTCTTTCCCTTCCGCTCAGTTATTTGACGGTGATCATCGCCCATGTCACCTTCACGTTTCCTTTCGTCCTGGTCGGCATGCAGGCCCGTCTGCAGGGGATGGACCCCTCGCTCGAAGAGGCCGCGATGGATCTTGGGGCAACTCCCCGTCAGGCTTTTTTCAGGGTCATTTTTCCTTATCTGATGCCCGCCATCGCTTCCGGAGCCCTTCTTGCCTTCTCCCTTTCTCTCGACGACTACATCGTGACCGTGTTTGTCACCGGGGCGGAATCGCAAACCCTCCCGCTCAAGGTCTTCGGCATGGTCCGGGTCGGTCTGAATCCCCAACTGAATGCCTTGTCTGCCCTCGGAATCGTCCTCACCATGATCCTCGTCTTCGGAAGTGAAAGCTTGAAACCATCCAACTCGGGACAAAAACCATGAAAACCATCCGCAACCTCATCCTCACCCTCCTCCCAATCGCCCTTGCCGCCTGCGGGGGTGGTTCGCAACCCGGGCCTTCGGCCTCCACTCCATCCTCCTCGGAAGAAAAAAAGCTGAATCTCTTCTGCTGGTCGGAGTACATCCCCCAGAACGTCATCGATGGATTCACTAAAGAGACCGGAATTAAGGTGGCGGTGGAAAATTATTCCTCCAACGAGGAAATGCTCAGCAAGCTGCTCGCCGGCGGAGGAAAATATGACCTCATCCAACCGAGCGAATATACCATCCAGGCGCTGATCAAAGCCGATCAGCTACGCCTTCTGGACCAAAATGCCTTGTCGAATTTCGTCCATATTGCGCCCGAGTTTCGCGACATGGCCTATGATCTTGGAAACAAGTTTTCTGTCCCCTACATGGCGGGTTTCGTCGGAATCTGCATCAACACGGACAAGGTGAAAACCCCTGTGAAGGGATTTGTGGATGTCTTCACCCCGGCCCACAAAGGTCGCATCGTCGTGCTCGATGACGCCCGGGAAATCGTCAGTTGGGCCCTCGAGATGGAAAAGCTTGGCCTGAATTCCGTGAATGCGGAGAATTTGAAAAAAATCGAGCCTCTCCTGAAAAAATGGCTCCCCCTCGTAAAGGTGTATGATTCCGACAGCCCCAAGACATCCCTCAAAAACGGGGATGTGGACCTCGGCGTGGTTTGGAGCGGGGAAGCGGCCCTGCTTTACCAGGAAAACAAAAAGTTTGCCTTCGTTCTGCCCAGCGAAGGATCCCATCTTTTTGTCGACAACCTCGCCATCCCAAAAACATCCACCCACCCGCAGAATGCCCACCTTTTCATCAACTACATTCTCCGTCCGGAAGTTAGCAAACTGATTTCGGATGCTTTCCCCTACTACAATCCCAACCTCGCCGCCCGCAAACTCCTCAGCCCGGAACAACTCGCCAACCCGGCAAGCTATCCCCCGGCGGAAGACATTACGCGGATGGAGACCTTTACCGATCTGGGCAAGGAAAGTGCTTCGGTCGACGAACTCGTCACCCAGATCAAGGCCGGCGGAAAATAAACGGCCTTGGCCGATGCAACTTGGCTTGATCGGGGAGGAACCCATGCGGGTTCCCGCCGGGCGGGTTGGCCGGCCTGGCTTCTGCTGGCGCCGCTTCTCGTCTGGCTTGGGCTTTTCGTCCTTCTGCCGACGATTCTCCTCGTTGTCACCAGTTTCAGCCACCGGGATGAATTGGGCCGAGTCGTCTATAGTTTCACAACGGAAAATTACCTCCGCTGTTTCGATCCCACCTGGCTGTCCATTTTTTGGAACTCCATCCTCTACGCCCTGGCAGCCACCGTAATCTGTGTGATCGTCGGTTACCCCGCAGCCTACACCATCGGCCGCGCCGGCCCGAAAAGCCGCCGGATTCTTCTGACTCTTGTGATGATTCCGTTTTGGACCAGTTTTCTCATCCGCACCTACGCGTGGATTTCCATTCTCAGCCAGGAAGGCCTCGCCAATAGCCTCCTCCTTTCCGCCCACATCATCCCGGGACCTCTCTCCATGATGTACACCCCCTTCTCGATTGTTCTCGGTCTGGTCTACAACTATCTCCCCTTCATGATTCTGCCCATCTACACCAGCGTGGAGAAATTGGACAATTCCCTGGTCGAAGCCGCTTACGATCTCGGTGCCGGCCCGTTGCGCGCTTTTTCCCGCGTGATTATTCCACTCACCCAACCGGGGATCGCCGCCGGGGCCCTCCTCGTCTTTGTCCCCGCCATCGCCATGTACGCGATCACCACACTGATGGGAGGCGGCTCCAACCCCACCATCGGTGAAGTCATCCAAAACCAGTTCACCCGCGCCCGCAATCAACCCTTCGGAGCCGCCCTCGGTGTCCTTCTCATGCTCCTCTTTCTTGTCTGTTTCCTCGTCTTGGGTCGCAAAAAGAATTCCTCCGCCCCCTCCGCCTAGGGCGGTGCCCCCCCTTGCCAGAGTCAGGTCCTACGCCTACCTTAATTATCAGGTGACCCCTTGGCGCTAGCAAGGGTTCCACCTAAGACTTAAAAAATTAACAATCAGGAGGTTATGACCATGAAAAACGCCCTTATTTTGGGAACTGGCGGGGTGGGTTCGGTCATTGGTCAACGCCTCCACACGTATGATTGTTACGGCGACATCTACCTAGGCGATGTCGAAACCCAGTTCGCCGAAATCCTCCACTCCAAGACGGACAACAGCCGCTTCAAAGTTGTCAAACTGGACGCCAATGATCCGGTCGCCCTGGCCGCCTTTATCAAGGAGAAGAAAATTTTCGTCACGGTCAACGCATGCCCCAGTTTCGTCAACCCGTCCGTACTGACCGCTTGTGCCGAGGCCGGCTCAAATTATGTCGACATGGCCTCCGACTGTTACGTCCCCCCGGGCGTCAAAAAATACGGCAAAAGCTCGTTCGAGGCCGAAATTGAAAAATACAACGATGATTTCGTGAAAAACGACACCATCGCCGTGCTTTCGATGGGCATGGATCCCGGCGCCGTAAACATCTTCGCCCGCTGGGCCGTCGATCGTCTCGACATCGCCACCTCCATCCGCGTTCTCGATGCCGACAATGCGGAAGTCAAAGGATACCGCTTCGCGGTTCTCTTCAGTCCGGAAACCCTCTTCGAGGAACTCGGCGCCGTTCCGTATTATGTGAAGGATGGCCGCATTGTTTCAGGCAAACCCCTCGAAACGGAAGTCGAAGTCCTCCGGTTCCCCGACCCCATCGGCTTCATGAAAACCTACGCCGTCGCGCACGAGGAAGGCGTCAGCCTTGGCATCTACCCCCCGTTCGTCGCCAAGGGAGTGAACTACTCGGTCTTCAAATACACCCTTTCCGATAAGGTCGTGAACATCGCCAAGTCCCTCTCCCTCCTCGATCTCGACAACTGGCGGAAAATGAAAGTCGACGGGGTGGAGGTCTCGCCCGTCCGCGTTGCGACTGCCCGCCTCCCCAAACCCGCCCAACTCGGCTCAACCGTCGACGGCTACTCCTGCGTCGGCACGGAAGTCCGCGGGATGAAGGACGGAATTCGAACCGAATATTTTGTCTACACGATGGACGATCACCGGGAGACCTATCTTCGCTACGGCTACTCCCTCACCGTGGTCCAAACCGGTCTCCCCCCCGCCCTGATCTGCCGCCTGATGGCGGAAGGCCGGATCAAGGAGCGTGGCGTAATGATGCCGGAAGCCCTCGATCCCGAAATCATCATGCGGGAACTTCCTGACGAGGGGATCCCGATCTATGTCGAACAACGCCGGGTGGAACCCCCCTCCCGCTTTCCCCTGCCCAAAAATAAAAAATAAAAGATCGGCGGCTTTCGCCCGATCCGAATCTTAATCTTCATCTTCCCCGCAAAGCCGTTAGGATAACGGAATGTCCGCCGAAACCCTTCTCTCCGGTCTCACCCACGTTCATACCCGTGAAGAGTTTGCCAAGAAGATCGCCTCCGGCCGGCCTCTTCGCGTCAAACTCGGCTTCGATCCTTCCGCCCCCGACCTCCATCTCGGCCACGCCCTCGTTCTCGCAAAAGTCCGTCAATTCCAGGAAGCCGGCCACCTCGCCGTCATCATCGTCGGTGACTATACCGCCCGCGTCGGCGACCCTACCGGCCGCTCCAAAACCCGCCCCGCCCTCGAACCCGAAGTCATCGAACAGAACGCCAAAACCTACACCGACCAGGTTTTTAAAATCATCGACCCCAAGAAAACCGAAGTCCGCCGCAACGGAGAATGGCTGGCAAAACTGACCTGCGCCGATCTCCTTCGCCTCAACGGCCAGGTCAACGTCGCTCGCATGCTCGAACGGGACGACTTTTCCAAACGACACAAGGAAGGTGTGCCCATCAGTTTGGCGGAATTCCAATATCCTGTCCTTCAGGGGTACGACTCGGTCGCTGTGAAGTCCGACATCGAACTCGGCGGCAATGACCAACTCTTCAACAACCTTGTCGGCCGCGACCTCCAGCGACAGGCAGGCCAGGAACCTCAGGTCGTCCTTGTCACCGCCTTGCTCACCGGTACGGACGGTAAACAAAAGATGAGCAAATCCCTCGGCAACCACATCGGCATCACCGAACCCCCGGGCGAAATCTTCGGCAAAGTCATGTCGATTCCCGATGAAACCTGCGCCGTTTGGCGGGATCTCCTCGGCTCCTTCCTCGAACTGCCACGCGAAACTCCGGCCCACCCGATGGAATCCAAAAAAGAGCTGGCGGGTGCCGCGGTCCGGCGCTTCCACGGCGACGGGGCGGCGGTTTCAGCCCGGGCCGATTTCGAGGCCAAGTTTTCCAAAAAGGATCTCTCTTCCGCCGAAATGGAGTCCTTCCGCCCATCGGCCGCCCAACTTTCCGTGGCCAAGTTGGTTCAGGAGACCAAGGCCATTGCCAGCAACTCCGAAGCCCGCCGTCTCATTACGCAAGGCGGAGTCAAACTGGATGGAGCCAAGTTGCCGGATCCCCAGGCAGAGGTGACCCTGACATCCGGCCAAGTCCTTCAAGTCGGTAAAAAGACCTTTTTCCGTATTCAACTTTAATTCGGGCGCCTCTCTTGCACCGGTTTCCCTCTGGAAACGGCTTCTTATCCAAATCATCCACCCGATGTTCACATCGTTTCCTTATCAATTGATTCCATCCCTCGACACCCTCCCGCAGGTCTCCATTCCAGATGGATGCCTCTCCGCACCCGAAAAGACTGGGAAAAGAAAGAAGCTCTTTCTCTTGCCCCCTACGCCTCAAAAAGTCGGGAAAGCTTGGGTCGGAAATACCCTGAGGAATCCCACGACTTCCGCCCGGAATTCCAGCGGGACCGCGAGCGGATCGTTCACAGCACCGCCTTCCGTAGCCTTGAATATAAAACCCAGATTCCCCTCAACAGCACCGGGGATCATGTCCGCACCCGCCTTACCCACACGATCGAAGTCGCCTCCCTGTCCCGCTCCCTCTGCCGTTCCCTGGCACTCAATGAAGACTTGGCTGAAGCCATCGCCCTCGCCCGTGACCTCGGGCATCCCCCGTTCGGTCGTCCGGTGGAACAGGCTCTCGACCAACTCATGCAGGATTGCGGCGGCTTCGGTCGACGCCGCCAAAGCCTCCGCGTGGTCGAACAGTTGGAAATCAAATATCCCGAATTCAACGGCCTCAATCTCACCCATGAGGTGCGGGAGGGACTTAACCCTCTCCCCCGCCCCGGAAGTCATCCTTTCCTCGAATCCCAA
>CANEUY010000006.1 GCA_947442065.1 Verrucomicrobia subdivision 6 bacterium
CATTATCGCCACCTTGGGTCGAGTTAATGAATTCAAAGCCTTTGTAGGGGTCTCCACTATCGGCATAGAAGGCAGCCAAATGGTGGGAGATCGGGCAGGAATCCCCGTAGTTCCAGTAGGAGATCCAGGCGAGGGTTTTTTGCGTGGCAAAATCGACGGCGTGGGTTCCTCCGCCCAACTTTTGTGGGGTGAGGTAGATGTATTTTCCGAGGGATTCACGGATCCCCTGGTAGACGGCATCCTCCATCAGGATCCCGTCTTCGTTTTTGGCGGCGTAGGAAGTGCCAGGAAGGTAGCGGGTCAGACCGGCACCCGTGAGCCCGGCTAGACCAGCGAATCCGTAATAAAAGAAGCGGCGACGGCTGATTTTTTCGAGGTGGGGGTTCGACATGGAACCAATTTGTGTTTTAGGTGGATAAGATCAAGAGCTAAAGGAGTCCAGCGAGTGTCTTAGCGGCGAAAGAAAAGGTGGTCGGAGAGGTAGTAGAGTTTTCCGGCTTGGAGGTGAAAAGATTCGGGAACCAAGCTGACTTGGACTTTCGTATTCGTGTCCTGCTTCTGCCCCAGGAATCTAAAAAGTTTACTCAAATGAAAAGGGGCGTTGTAACGAATCACCGGAGCGTCCTCGGGGAGTTTGGCGATTTGCCGGGCGTCGGCGATGGCGTCCTCTAGGTAACCGGTCGCATCAATTAATTTGAGATCGAGAGCCTGTTTACCGGAAACAATCCGGCCGTCGGAAACTTCGCCGGGGAGTTTGTGGTCGGGGAAGTTGCGTTCGGCGATGACGATGGATGAAAAACGATCAAACGTCTCTTGAATCATCCCTTGGACCAGTTTCTTTTCCGATTCGGAGGCGGGGCGGGCGGGGTTGAGAAGATCCTTGAGGGCGCCGCTTTTGAAGGTGAGGGTCGAAAGGCCGAGAATCTTGGAAAGGCCCTCGTAGTTCAGGGATTGCATGATCACCCCGATACTGCCTGTGATGCAGAGTTCATGGGCCACGATGTGGGATCCGCCCATGGCGGTGTAGTACCCGCCCGAAGCCCCGACAGAATCCAAATAGACGATTACGGGTTTGTCTTCCCGGACGAGGGTGAGTTCGTGATAGAGGTTGTCGCTCGCGGTGACTTCGCCGCCCGGGCTGTCGACATGAAGAAGGATGGCGGCTACGGAGTCGTCATCGGCCGCCTGACGGATCTGGAGGATGAGGTCGTCGACCATGCTGGATCCGACATCTCCTGGAATTTCCTGGGCGATGACTCCGAAGAGATCGATCTTAGCGATGCGTTTTTTCTGGGAATCATCCCCTTCGACAAACTCTTCTTCAAACGATGGGGCCGAGTTGATGTGGGAGGATCCGGAGAAAAACTGGTGGTCTTTGGACAGGAAGAGGAGATTGGCGAGGAGGCTGCTTCCGAGCAGAATCAGGCCCATGACGATCAGGAATTTAGGGGAGCGGGACATGCGTATCGAAAGGATGCGACAGAAAGGGCCCAAGGGCAAGGGTGCTTGGGAAAAGGTTTTTCGAGCGGTGGGGGAGGCCAAGCCCAGGCTGGGAAAAGTGGCGGTGGGGGTTTCGGGGGGTGCGGACAGTGTGGTTCTGGCCGAAGCGCTTTGGAGATGGGGGGCCCGACCGATGGTCTGGCATTTTGATCACCGGTGGCGGGGTCGGAAGGGAGCCGCAGATGCACGGTGGGTGAAGGCTTGGGCCAAGAAACGGGGGCTGAAGGTTGTTTTGGGCCGAGCGAAGAAGGAGGGGAGGACAGGGGAAGGGGAGGCGAGGGATTTGCGCTGGGATTTTTTTTCTCGGGCGGCGAAAAGTTCCGGAGTGAAACAGCTTTGGCTGGCCCATCAGGCGGATGATCAGGCGGAGACGGTTTTGATGCAGTTGCTTCGTGGGGCAGGTCCAGACGGGTTGGCGGGAATGTCGATGCGGGCGAGTCGGGGCAGGATCGAAGTGGTGCGGCCTTTGTTGGGGGTGGGGAGGGAGGAAGTACGGAAGGCGGCGACGGAGGCTGGATTGAGTTGGAGAGAAGACAAAACAAACATGGATCAGAAAGGATGGAGGTCCCGGATCAGGAACAGTGTTTTGCCCTATCTGGCGAAAAAGTATGGGCGTGATGTGCGGGGGGCTTTGTGTCGGGCAGCAGAGATTCTCGCTGGGGAAAAAGAATATTGGGAAAAGGAGGTTGGTCGTTTGGTTGGCCATCCCGATGTCCGGGATTGGAGACAAAAGCCGGTGGCATGGCAGAGGCGGGCGATTCGGGGTTGGCTGGTGCGTTTGGGGCAACGCGGGGCAAATCTTTTCGAAATTGAGGGAGTGAGAAAATTATTGGAGGGGGGCAAGACGGCGTGTTGGCAGTTCAAGGGAGGGAGGGTCGAACGATCAGGGAATAAACTGTTCTGGCGCAGGGAAATGGGTCGCATTGCTAAAGCCGGAAATCGGTGATACTTTCTATCTTTTCGATTATGCCCAATCCCCGCAACCATTCACGCAAGCCGCCGAAGCTTCCCCGGCCTCCTTTGCGTCGTCAGGACCCCTCGAAAGGCGATGGCCCGAACTGGCGGGGTGTGGTTCTTTTCCTTGTGTGCGCATCGGTTCTTCTTTTGGCGTTTTATGCGCACCAAAGTCAGAACGCGGCCTCGGTGAGGGAGCTCTCCTTTGCGGAGTTCGAGGGATATTTGAAGGATGGCAAGGTCAAGGATGTGACTTTGAATGTGGAGCCGGCGGCGGGGATCCGCTGGCTTTCGGGAAAATTTGAGCCCTCGGAGGCTTTGAAGAAGAGTGTTCGGACGGATGCACAGGGAAACACGGGTTACCGCGTGACGGTCGACTTGGAATTCAAACGGGATTTGGACAAGGTTTTGGCGGCGAACGGATTTCCGCAGGTCAGCCAGAAGGTGATCGACAATTCAACCTGGCAGGCGCTGGCCGGTACGTTGCCTTTCGTTCTTTTTGTTTTGATCATGTACTTTTTCTTCCGTCAGCAGATCCGGATGGCTGGAAAATCGGCCTTCAGTTTCGGCAAGAGCAAGGCCCGCATCCTCTCCAAGGACAAAAACAAGGTGACCTTTGCCGATGTGGCCGGCGTGGAGGAGGCGAAGGATGAGGTGAGTGAGATTGTGGAGTTTTTGCGGGATCCCAAAAAGTTCCAGAAATTGGGCGGACGGATCCCGAAAGGGATTTTGATGGTGGGACCTCCCGGAACAGGAAAAACCCTCTTGGCCAAGGCGATTGCCGGGGAGGCGGATGTTCCCTTCTATGGAATCAGCGGATCGGATTTTGTGGAAATGTTCGTCGGAGTCGGAGCCTCCCGGGTGCGGGACATGTTTGAGCAGGGAAAAAAGACGGCGCCTTGCCTGATTTTCATCGACGAAATTGATGCGGTGGGACGGAGCCGTGGCCATGGGTTGGGCGGGGGACATGATGAACGGGAACAGACCCTGAACGCGCTGCTCGTCGAGATGGATGGGATCGATACCGCCGAAGGAGTCATCATCATTGCGGCGACCAACCGAAAAGATGTTTTGGATCCGGCTCTTCTCCGGCCCGGGCGTTTTGATCGGGAGGTGCACATCAATCTTCCGGACGTGAAGGGTCGCGAGGAGATTCTAAAAGTTCACGCCAAGAAGGTCAAAGCTGTGGAGACGGTTTCTTGGGCGACCTTGGCCCGGAGCACTCCGGGATTTTCAGGAGCCGAACTTGCGAACGTGATCAATGAGGCAGCTTTGATGGCAGCCCGCCGGGATGCGGAGGCGATCACCCAGGCGGACCTGGAGGAGGCAAGGGACAAAGTGCGGTTTGGGCGGGAACGGCGGAGTTTGGCGATGAGTGATGAACAGAAAAAGCTCACAGCCTACCACGAGGCGGGACATGCAATGTTGAACATTGCGTTGGAGCACACCGATCCGTTGCACAAGGTTTCGATCATTCCACGGGGGCCGGCCTTGGGGGTGACCATGATGTTGCCGACGGAGGATCGCTACGGGTACGGGAAGAAGAAGGTGCTGGATGATCTTTGTGTGGCGATGGGGGGACGGGTGGCGGAAGAGATGTTTCTCGGAGATATTTCGAGCGGGGCGAGCGGGGACATCAAGATGGCCACCTGGTACGCGAAGAAGATGGTTTGTGAATGGGGAATGAGCGGAAAGATGGGGATGATCGAATACGGGGATCACGAGGATTATGTGTTTCTCGGCCGCGATATTGGTCGGTCCCGTGGTTACAGCGAAAACACCGCCCGGCAAATCGATGAGGAAGTGCACCTAATCGTCAACGGGGCATATGAGCGGGCCAAGAAGATTCTCGAGGAGAACCGGGCAAAGGTGGAGTTGATTGCCGCAGCCCTGCTGGAATACGAGACGCTGGACGGGGCCCAGGTGGAAGAAATCGTGAAGCATGGACGGATGATGAATCCTCCGCCGAAGGGGCTTTCGACTCCCAGTTCCCCTCTTCCCAGCGAGCCCCTGCCGGCGAACCGGCCGGTGGAGAAGATGAAGGATAAGGGCGGAATCCTGCCCGGTCTCGAAGGTGCGCCCGCCGGGGCTTAACGCATTTTCTCCGGAACGATGACCTCCCCCGCCACGCAGACGTGGCTTTGCGGGAAAAAAAGTATCCGTATTTCCGTTTCTCGTCCCCTGATTTTGGGGATTCTGAATGTCACTCCGGATTCATTTTCGGATGGTGGAAAATTTGCTCAACCGGCAGATGCTGTCCGGCAAGGAATCCTGCTTTTTCAGGCAGCGGACGGAGTGGATGTGGGTGGGGAATCGACCCGGCCAGGTGCGGAGGGCATTTCGGCCAAAGAAGAGCGGGCGAGGGTGATTCCCGTCTTGAAGGAGTTAAGAAAAGAGATGCCCACGGCATTTTTGTCGGTGGATACCTACAAGGCCGAGGTGGCGAAGGCTGCGATCGGGGAGGCCGGAGTGGAGGTTGTGAATGATGTGGGGGGAGGGGCATGGGATCCCGGGATGTGGGAGGCGATTGCTTCCACGGGCGTGGGCTATGTCTGCATGCATGCAGGTGGAAAACCCAAGGAGATGCAGCAGAATCCAAGTTATCAAAATGTGGTGGCGGAAGTGGGGGATATTCTGCGCGAGAAAATGGGGAAAATGGACGAGGTGGGGATTCACCAAGAGCATGTGGTGTTGGACGTGGGCATTGGATTCGGCAAGTCAACGGAGCATAACCGCGCGCTTTTGGAGGCGGATTGGACCGGATTGGGCCGTCCCCTTCTTTGGGGGCTTTCGCGAAAGTCATTTCTGGCAACGACCCAGCTAGAGAAAAAGCTCAAGGATCGGGATGAGGCGTTGGACTGGTGGCACCGGGAATTGTTGAGAAAAGGCGGGGGGATGGTTTGGAGGGTGCACGATCCCGAACGAGTCCGAAAGGGGGCAGGATTGTGCTAAATTCAGGGTTTTTCGATTTGCCCGGGAGAGAAAACAGATAAGGTTCAAGGATGAGCGAAGAGATCTTGTTGCGTAGAGAAGTGGAAGCAACGGCAATTCCGGCAGGAACCAAAAAGGTTCTGCCTTCGGGAACAGCCGTTGTGGTCACCCAGGATTTAGGGGGCACTTTCACCGTTCATGCGACGCATGACGGCGGATTATTCCGGGTGGAGGGGAAGGATGCCGATGCCTTGGGAAGAAAAGTCGTCGAAACACCGGCTCCGGCGGTGGGCAAGGAAGCGGGAGAGGATGAAGTATGGGCCGTGTTAAAGACGTGTTATGACCCGGAAATTCCGGTGAACATTGTGGATCTTGGCCTGATTTACAGCATGGAAATCAAGAAAACCGACGGAGGGGGGAAGCGGGCAGAAGTGAAGATGACGCTGACGGCCCAAGGATGCGGGATGGGACCTTCGATTGCGGCGGATGCCCGGCAGAAAATTCTTTCGTTACCCGGGGTCCAGGAGGCCCAGGTGGATGTCGTCTGGGATCCGCCCTGGGGACCCCAGATGATCACACCGGACGGGCGCAAGAAGCTGGGGATGGATTAATCATATGTTTGTCATTCCCTCGATTGATCTCATGGCGGGCGAAGTCGTTCGGTTGGCCCAGGGCAAAGCCACGGAGAAGAAGGTGTACAGCAAGGATCCGATGGCGATGGCGCGCCGGTGGGAAAAAGTGGATGGAAAGGTACTGCATTTGGTGGATCTGGAAGGGGCGTTTGAGGGCCAGATGCGAAATTTGGAGATGATCGGGCAGATTGCCCGTTCCGTGAAGATGCCGTGTCAGGTGGGCGGAGGAATCCGGGATCTGGCGGTGGCGGAAAAGATTCTGAAGGCGGGAGCACAACGGGTGATTTTCGGCAGTGTGGCCTGCGATTCCCCGGAAACGATTGATGAGGCGGTGAAAAAATTCGGGCCCGAGAAGGTGGTGGTGGGAATCGATGCGCGGGACGGTGTGGTGGAGACAAGAGGTTGGACAAAGCCAAGTGGTTGGAAGGCGGTGGATCTGGCAGCAAGGATGGCGCAAGGGGGGGTGATCCGGATCATTTACACCGATGTGGTGAGAGATGGGATGATGACCGGTCCTAATATTCCCGCTGTTCAGGAAATGATCCGGGCGTTTCCCGGAAACGTAATTTCCTCGGGGGGAATCAGTGGTCTCAAGGATCTTCAGGCTTTGGACAAGGCGGGGGGGGTCGAGGGGGTGATTGTGGGTCGCGCGCTTTATGAAGGTGCGATGGAGGATGAAGTGTGTCGGTTGAGTACGTTTTAAGGGAAACAGCGAGGTCGGGGGACGGGCCGACGATTGATTACGCCAAGGAGCTGAATTCGGAGCAACTGGAGGCGGTAACCGCACCTCCGGGGCCTATGCTGGTCATTGCGGGCGCAGGCAGCGGGAAGACCCGTACCCTGACGTACCGGGTGGCGTGGTTGGTCGAGCATGGAGTGGCTCCCGAGAACATTCTTCTTCTGACCTTCACAAACAAGGCCTCCAAAGAAATGTTAAGCCGGGTGGCTTCTCTTCTACCCCATGATCTTTCGCGGCTTTGGGGAGGAACTTTTCATCATATCGGAAACCGGATTCTGCGGAGACATGCGGAACTGGTGGGATATGCAAAGGACTACACGATTCTGGACCGGGAAGACGCCGAAGATCTGATTTCGGCTAGTTTGGGAGAAGCGGGGGTGGATCCAAAAAACAAGGCCTTTCCCAAGCCCCAGGTTTTGGCGGAGATTTTCAGTCTGGCTGCGAACCACCGGACGACCTGCGGATCGATTCTGAAGAATCAGTTCGGTTATTTCACCGAGTTTGAAAGTTGGATCACGAAAGTCGGGGAGATTTACCAACGCCGCAAAAAAGAAAGCGAAGCAATGGATTATGATGATCTTCTGACATTGCCGTTGCGGTTGTTGGAGCAGGAGGGGGAGTTACGGGAGCGTTATCGCGCGAGATTTCAGCATGTTCTGGTGGACGAATACCAGGATACCAACCGGTTGCAGTCGGACTTTGTGGATGCCATCGGGGGTGGTCACCATCAGATCATGGCGGTGGGGGATGATGCCCAGAGCATCTATTCATGGCGGGGCGCCAAGGTGGAGCACATTCTCACTTTTCCGCAAAGGCATCCTGGAACCAAGATGGTGCGTCTCGAGACAAACTATCGGAGCATTCCGCAGATTCTCGATCTGGCCAACCACTCGATTTCTCACAACCCGAAACAGTTTCCAAAAAATCTGAAAGCGGTGCGGGAGGCGGGGGTCAAACCGGCGGTGGTGGCTTTGGAGGATGGCGGTCAGCAGGCAAACTTTGTGGCCCAGAGGATTCTGGAGTTGCATGAAGAGGGGGCCAATCTTTCCGATATCGCCATTCTTTATCGGGCGCACTTTCATGCCATGGAGATGCAGTTGGAACTGACGAGGAGGAACATTCCTTACACCATCACTTCAGGGCTGAGGTTTTTCGAGCAGGCTCATATCAAGGATGTCGCGGCCCATTTGCGGTTGGCCATCAACCCGAAGGATGAGGTGGCTTTTCATCGCATGGCCAAACTGTTGCCCGGGGTGGGGCCAAAATCTGCGACCAAAATGTGGAATGAGGTACAGGCGGGGAAGGGGTTGGGCCAGTTGAAAGTCCCTGAGAAGGGGGCCCAGGGATGGAGCCAGATGGTGCAAACCCTGGGTCAGTTGAACGGGAAAGAGCCGGCAGAACAGGTCAAAATCGTCATTGATGGGAGTTATGGGGACTATGTGAAGACACGGTATGCCAATGCGACAAACCGATTGGATGATCTGAGGCAGTTGGAGGATTACGCCAACGGTTTTACCGACACGGCAGAGTTCCTGGCCCAGTTGGCTCTTTTGGGAAACACGGAAACGGAAGTGGCGGGGCGATCCAGGGAAGAAGGGGGCGAGGCGGTGAAGTTGAGTACGATTCATCAGGCTAAAGGATTAGAATATGGAACGGTATTTGTGATCATGCTTTGCGAGGGAATGTTTCCCTCCGGGCGATCCATGGAAACGCAGGAGGGGGAGGAAGAGGAGAGGAGATTATTTTACGTCGCGGCAACCAGAGCGAAGGATGAGCTTTACCTGACTCATCCGAGGGTGCGGATGGGAAAAGGGGGGGATGCCTGGCAGACTCCTTCACGGTTTCTAAATGAGCTTTCGAAGGAACTGGTCAATGTGTGGCGGGTCAAAGGGGCGGCAGGGACGGGGGATTGGAGTTAGATTCGGGGGTGATTTTTCTCCTTGGACCCACTGCGGCGGGGAAGTCGCGTTTGGCAATGACCCTAGCCGAAAAGACGGGGGCGGAGATCTGCTCGGTGGATGCGTTTCAGATCTACCGGGGATTGGACATCGGAACAGGAAAGGCCACAAAAGAGGACCAGGTTAGGGTTCCGCATCATCTGATTGATCTGGTTGAGCCGGAGGGGCAATTCACCGTGGCGAACTATGTGAGGGAAGCAGAAAAAGTTTTGCAGAATCTCCAGAAAAGAAAGGCCTCCTCGATCTGGGTGGGTGGGACCGGCCTTTATCATCGGGCTTTAACGAAGGGACTTTCGCGTGCGCCAGGAACGGAAGAGGCGGTGGCGGGAAAACTGGAAAAAAGAACGACTGAAGAACTGGCCAAAGAGGTGAGGGAGGTGGATCCGGTTTGGGCGGCAACGGCCGATTTAAAAAATCGGAGAAGACTGATCCGGGCCTTGGCTGTGTGGCGTCAGACGGGGAAAACGATGTCCACATGGCATGCTCACGAGACCGTGAAGGGACCCATGGCTGATGTGGAGGCGTGGTGTCTGTTTCCCAATTTGGATGTTCTGATTCATGTCATCCGCGATCGGGTGAAGGGGATGTTCGATTCCGGATGGGTCGAGGAGGTCAGGGAGTTGATGAGTAGGCCGGCTTGGGCGGGATGTCCGGGTTCCAGAGCGATCGGGTACGCGGAGGTGGCGGAACTCGTGCAAGGGCGATCGGATCGGGAGGAAACGTGTGACAAAATTGTGTCGGCGACCCGGGCCTATGCGAAGCGTCAATTGACCTGGTTCCGGGGGATTCCTAAGGTGCGAGCTATCGAGATTGATCCCCGAGAGCCCCTGCCCAAAGCCGGGGTGGAGATGCTGCTGCGATCGCTGCGCGCTGGGGGGATTTCCTGATGATGATCACCACAGGGCGGGACAAGCCCATGGAGCGGGCGTTTCTCGTAGGGTTGGAAACCGCCAAAATGGGGCGATGGGATATGGGAGAGTCCTTGGATGAATTGGCCTTGCTGGTGCACAGTGCGGGCGGGGAAGTGGCGGATCGGGCGACCCAGAAGCTGGATCATCCGGTGGCCCCGACCTACATCGGAAGCGGAAAAGCGGCAGAACTTGCGCGAACGGCGAAGGAAAAAAAGGCGGACACGATCATTTTTGACGATGAACTGAGTCCGGCCCAGGCCAGAAATCTCGAAGGGATCTTTTCCTGCAAGGTCCTGGATCGGACCCAACTGATTTTAGACATTTTCGCGCAACGGGCGAAGTCGAAGGAAGGAAAGCTACAGATCGAACTGGCCCAGTTGGTGTATCTGCTGCCGAGGTTGACCCGGATGTGGACCCATCTTTCGCGTCAGTCCGGAGGCATCGGAATGCGGGGCCCCGGAGAAACCCAGTTGGAGGTGGATCGGCGTCGGGTTCAGGAACGGATCACGCGCCTGGAGAGGGATCTGGCCGAAGTGCGTAAGCACCGGACGATACAGAGGGAGGGGCGAATGCGGCAGCATTGGCCCGTGGCGGCGTTGGTGGGGTATACGAATGCAGGCAAGTCGACTCTGATGAATCGACTGACGCATGCGGAGGTGGTGGCGGAAGATCGTCTTTTTGCGACGTTGGATCCAACGATCCGGCAGTTCCGCATGCCGAATGGCGTGAGGGTTCTGTTAGGCGATACGGTGGGTTTTTTGAAAAAACTGCCAACACACCTAGTGGAATCTTTCCAGTCGACTCTGGAAGAAGTTGCTTTTGCCGATGTGTTGATTCATGTGGTGGATGCGAGCCATCCCCAGAGGGAGGAGCAAAGGAAGGCAGTGGATGAGGTGCTCAAACGGATCGGTGCGGGGGAGAAGCATACCCTGACGGTTTGGAACAAGGCCGACCGGTTGGAGAATTGGACAACCATGGAATGGGAGGCGAGGCAGGTGCCGCATGGGGTGGTGATTTCAGCCAAGACAGGACAGGGGATGCCCTCTTTTTTCTCGGAATTGGCATCGATGTTGAGTGCCTGGAGCATGCAGGTGCGGGTTCGCGTCCCTCAAAGCGAGGGGGCCTTATTGGCGCTATTGTCCCGGGCGGGGCGTGTCTTGGAAAAAAAATATGAGGGGAATGATGTTGTGCTGGTGGCGCATATTCCTCCCTTCTTGAGGGGGAAGGTGGCTCCGTTTATGCTTCCTGAAGATGGGAAAAATCAGGGAATTACCACAGGAGGAGAGACCCCGGGAAAGGTTGATGAACCAGGGTCCGGAAGCCTTGGGGGCATCGGAATTGTTGGGAATCCTCTTGGGGACGGGGTTGCCGGGCAAATCGGCGGTTGAGTTAGCGGCAGAAATTCTGGCTTCGAGAGAAGGAATGGGCGGACTGGCCCGCATTACGCCGCAAACCTTACAAAAGGAATTCAAAGGGCTGGGTGTGGCGAAGGCATGTCGGGTTGCGGCGGCCATCGAATTGGGGCGGAGGGTGGGAGTTGCCGAAATTTCCGGGGGGTTGATGGATAGTCCGGTACGGGTGGAGGAATTGATGGGGCCCGAACTAAGAAAGAAGGACCGGGAGGAGGTCTGGGTGTTGATGTTAAACACAAAATTGCGTCTATTGAGGAAGGTTCAGGTCAGCCGCGGGTCCGTGAATGAAACGGCGGTCCAGCCTCAGGAGATTTTACGCGAGGCCCTGGGGGCAGAATCGGTCTATGCACTGGTGGTGGTGCATAATCACCCTTCCGGGGATCCGGCGCCGAGTCCTGCCGACTTGGATTTTACGCGGAGGCTGAGGGATGGGGCAAAAACCGTCGGTGTGGTATTGCAGGATCATGTGATTATCGGCGTAGCCCGGGGAGGCCGGGCAGGCTACTATAGTTTCAAGGAGGCCGGTTATTTGTGAACGAAACTCAAATTCATCCGACGGCGATCGTGGAGAAGGGGGCCAAGTTGGGGGAGGGGTGTGTCGTGGGGCCGGGCGCGATTGTTGGGGCAGAAGTAGAGCTGGGGGCAGGATGTGTGGTCGGGCCCCGGGCTGTTTTGGATGGGCGGGTGAAGATGGGGTTGAAAAACAGAATTGGGGTGGGAGCGGTGATTGGAGGCGAGCCGCAGGATATTTCTTATGCAGGGGCGAAGACGGGAGTGGAGGTGGGAGACGGGAATATTTTCCGTGAATATGTGACGGTACACCGGGGCACGAAAGAAGGAACAAGCACGGTGATCGGAAACGGATGTTTCCTAATGGTTGGAGCCCATGTGGCGCATAATTGTCGGCTGGCCGATGGTGTGGTTCTGGTGAACGGGGTCATGTTGGCGGGTCATGTGGAGGTGGAGGAAAAGGCATTTTTGGGTGGTGCGGTGGTGGTGCATCAGTTTGTACGGATTGGGAAGTTGGCGATGGTTCGCGGACAGACCAGGATCGGCATGGACCTTCCGCCTTACTGCATGGCTGTGGCGACGAATGCCGTTTGTGGCCTGAATCTGGTGGGAATCCGCCGCGCAGGGATCGGCGTGGAAGGAAGAAAGGCCCTGGAGAGGGTCTATGAGGAGTTTTTCTTTGGGGGCAAGAACCGGGTTCAGGCGCTGGGGGCGATCCGTCTAGGAAAGGACGCCCAATCTCCTCAAGTGAAGGAATTCTGCGATTTTATTGAAAAGACAAAGCGGGGAATCTGCCACGGGTTGCGGGCAGGGGATTTGCGGGAAGAGGAGAATTAGAAGCGGGACTGGATACCGACTTCGAGGGCGAAGTTGTAGCTGTTTTCAAAATCGTAGTTCCCAATTCGCGGGGTGAAGGCACCCAATAGTTTCAAGGCTCCATAGAAGTCGACACCCGGAGTTACGGTGTAATTGGCTCCGACCTGGAAGTTGTAGCCAAATTGAAAGGCGCTACGGCAGTAGTTGGCCTGAACATCCGTTGCGCCGGCGTAGTAATTGTTTACATCCAACTGCTGCCAAATGGCTCCAATCCCGCCTCCGACAAAGGGCTTGAAGGCCATGGCTCCCGGCCAACGAAGAATTCCGTCAATTTGGACGGGAACCTGAACGAGGTCGCCATCCGCAGAAAAATGGTAGGAACCGGCAGGCAAGCTGCCTGATGTGTTTGCAGTTGTGGTGGTGACATTGTACTGATTGATGCCGTTGTAAACGATGCCGGTCTGTACGCTGACTCCCAGCCAGTCATAGATGTTGTAGCCGAATTCAACATCAAACCGAAATCCCGGATTGAAGGTGAAATTTTCTGAGGAGACCTTTGCCCCGCTTAATACTCCGGAAGTATAGGTGTAGGGGTACGCCTGCATATTCGACCCGTTGGAGACGCGCCGGGCTGTGAGTTGCCCTTGAATCGCTCCTCCAATGGCAGCATTCATAAAGAAATCATCGAACGTCCCGAGTTCAGTCGTTGCGGTCGCATCGGAAATAGGGGCAGGTTTTCCCGAGATGGTTTCGAGTGGCGGAGCGTTGGGCGTGGCGGCTCCTGAAAGGGGATCGACGGGTGCGGTGTCACCGCCCATGGGATCGCCCGCCGAAGTGGACGTGGACGAAACCGTGGTTGAATCCGGGGAGGGTGGGGCAGGCGCGGTAAGTGAAGAGGGGGTACCGATGGTGCCGATCGGGGCAACGGAAAGTCTTTCGGGAGAACGGGATTTTTCGGGTTGAGCGGGATTCGAGTAAACCGAAAGCTGGGGAGGGCCTCCAAAGGCATCCCCGTCATCCCGAAAATTTAGAGCTGAAATCGGGACGATTTTCTTTGTTCCATCCGGGTAAGTTTTAAGAATCTGGGCCTGACCGGAACCTGTTGAAGCCAAGGACTGTACGGAAGTTGTTGAAGCAGTGGCGGCAGGGTTGGAGTCAGGTGGAAGCGTTAATCTCTGGGCAGGGAGATTGAATGGTAAAACGAAAAAAATCGCAAAAAAACTTACCCAAGATTTTCTTGGGTCGATGGATGAAGGAATCATCGGTGTGAATAAAACTTTGGGTAGAATGAGAGAGGCTCACAAACCAAACAGACCCCCTTATGGGAAACTTATCCACAAGGTTGTGAAAAACGGAGGGGGGTTAAATACCGGTTAGGTTGAAAGGATGAAGGGCGGTGGCCAGATCCGAACCTGGAGGGAGGTGGAGGGTGTGCCATCCAGACTTTGACGGGGTTTCGAGATTTTCGGCGAGATCATCGATAAAGAGGGATGATTCGGGCTTTGCGCCGGTTGCCGAAAGGGCTTTGTCATAGATGTCGGGATGCGGTTTGCGGGCTCCCACCTCATGGGAATAGATGCGGTGGCGGAAGAGAGGAAAGAAATCGAAGGTGGATTCGAGATGGCGGATATGGGCGGCACAAGTGTTGGAAATGAGGGCGAGGGGATAGTGGGCAGCCAGACACCGAGCAAGAGCCACCCGCTCCGGCAGGGGATAGAAGATGTCACAGAAGGCGTCCCGAAGCTCTTTCCGGGCTTGGGTGAGGTCGAGATCCTCGGCCAAAAGGGAAAAGTATTCATCGCAGGTATGAAGACCCCGCTCGTAGTCATGAGCCCGTTGGTGGGACCATATTTTTTCACAAAAAGCATCGACGGTTTGACCGGAACGTGCCGCCAAGGTCTTCAGTTTTTCACCGGAACGAAGACCCACGAGAATATTTCCCAGATCAAAAAAAACGTGGGTAATCCTTCTGCTCATATCGGTTCCCGGGGTGATTCAGACCTATTTGGAGGTCTGAATATATTCCCCTGCCCAGCCTGCGGGGGGAGGGGTTTTTAGGAATCCTTCACAGATCTTCTGATAGGTCTTCGAGGGGCCGTCGTGAGGATCGAGGGACAGGGCTTCCTGGAACTTGGTGATCGCCTCCTTGAACTTTTTGGAAGCGTGCAATTTCCAACCCTCTTCAAAAATCTCGACCACCCGACGTTTTGTATCCGGTAATTCCCCTTTTTTGGCGAGGAGTTCGTAGCAGGGGACAGGTTCGGTTTTCCCTTTCACGATCATATTGGCGAGGAAACGGGCTTCGATTTTTTCTTTCGCCAGTTCATAGGTTTTGCCACCGATCATGATATGCGTGTCGAATGGCTTGTTGGCAGGTTCGAATCGGGCGGCCTGATTCACCGCATCGCCCATCACGGTGTATTGAAACTTCTTGTCCGATCCCATGTTACCGGCAGCAACCTCCCCGGTGTTGATCCCCATTCGGGCATCGATTTCGCATCCATATTCGGCTTTTAACTCCTCTTTGAGGGTCTGGAGGCGCTCCTGTTGTTCGAGAGCCGACCAGCAGGCTTTCCACGCATGGGAGTTGGGATCCGGATCGGTCCAGACGGGGACGCCAAAATCGGCCATGATGGCGTCTCCTGCATACTTGTCGATGTAACCGCCATATTTGGTCACCAGATCACTCATGGGAGTGAGATAACGATTGAGAATCTTGGCCAAATCCTCCGCCGAGACCGATTCCGAGATCGTCGTGAATCCGGCAAGATCGGAAAAAAAGATCGAGACTATTTTTTTCTCTCCGGTGAGGCGAAAGCGGTCCGGATCCGCCTGCATATAGGTGAGGACTTCCGGACTCACCATGGTGGAGAACATTCCGCTGACGCGGCGCTTTTCGCGTTGTTCGAGAACAAATTCATAACTCAGGCATCCGACTCCGCCCAAAAGCAGGGTGAGGGATGGACCGACCACGGGCAGAATGAGGCTAAGTTTGTCTTGGACGAAAAAGGTGAGAATGGCATATCCCAAGGCGAGTGCTCCCAAGAGAAAAAGCCGTGCGATGGGTTGTTTGGTCGAGAGGATCAGGAGGAGGGCCAATCCGGCCCCTCCTATAATGAGAAGCGGATTGATCCACAGAGGTGGAAGATGGAGGAAATTTCCCGAGAGGGCGGCTCCCAGAGCTGCGAGATGGAGTTCGGGTCCGGGCATGGGATTGGGATAGGGCGTACGGATGACATCTTTGGACCAATTTCCGTAGGGGCCGACGAGGACGATCTTTTCTTTGAGCATTTCGCCGTTTTTGAAGACTTTCTCCCATGTCGAGGGAACGAAAAGCTGGTAAACTGGGATCGCCTTATAATTGAAGTTTGGGGGGCCGGCAAAACGAAGGAGGCCTGAACCGCTGCTGGGAATGCGATTTTTGTATCCGGCTTTTTCGAGCATTCGCCCGGCAAGGGACACCGCGGGGATATTCTGGAACTGGCGATAATAGTCGGCCGTGCGGACGATTCCGTCCTTTTCCGGCCAGAGATTGACGAAGCCGACTCGTCCTGCGGTGTTTTCCCTGCTGATCTCATTGGCCCCCAAGGAAGCCAATGCAGCTGGAAGGGTCAGTTGTACAGAAGTGCGGCCAGCATTGCTTACCTCTTCGAATGTTCCACCCAAAACGGCATGGTCTCCTTTTTGTTGCATGAATTGGGCAAGTTCCGGATCCCCTTCTTTCGGGGTGGGGAACATCAAATCGAGGCCCACGACCTTGGCCCCGGCATCCGTCACACGCTGCATCACGCTGGCCCATACCGAACGGCGCCACGGCCAGGAGCCGGTGGACATTTCGGCCAGCGCGGGATCGGCGGCAATTTCCTCTTCCGAAAGGATATCCTTGTAGGTGGCTTTATCGATCGCCAGAAAAACGATTTCCGGAGAGAGGGGGGCAGGTTGGCCAAAACGGATTCGAAGATCCCGGGTGTAAAGCTCGGCCTCGAGAAGTGGCTTGAATTGAATCAACTCCAGCAGGCCGAGGAAAAGAGCAGCACCCAGACAGATCGCGGCAAGGATCAGTCGACGATGGAGGGCTTCTTTTTTTGCCGTCTTGGCCATGAAGGAAGTTAGTTTGTCGAGGTGGGGCGAGCCAAGGTGGATTCCTGTCGCGTCCCTTCCTGGGTCAGTTCGTTTTCCAATTCCCGGATCAGCTTTCTTTCATATTCCGTGATTTCCCGTTCGATGGCTGCAATGGCACTTCGGCGGGCGGCTTTTTCCTGTTCGACCCGTTTTTCCTGTTCCGCATTGGCCACGATCGCCCCGATGAGCATCCCCGCCAGGGCCCCGGCTCCGGCTCCGATGGCGGCGCCATCGCCTCCGGCGATCGAGCCGAGACCTGCCCCGGTGGCGGCGCCGCCCACGGCTCCGATTCCGGCACTCGTGGGCACACCGCTTCCCGGGCCGAAGCCTTTGCTTTTCACGATGGCGGGAGCCGAAGCCATCATTTGAGAGCGATATTGCTTCACATCTTCGCGGATGGCGGTGAGACGATCTTCCAGACTCTGGGCGGCCGCCCGTCGTTTTGCTTCCCCGTTTTCCAATTCCCCGCGAGAGCGCAGAAGAGCAGGAGACGGATGGGTCGCCTCCCGAACGAAGATGGATTCCAACGCGGGGATCCGGGTGAAGGGAAGGAGATCGGCCTGACGGGCTTTCCAGCTCCCGGAGGTATGTTCAGCATGCCGGAGTGTCCATCCTCCCTGTTGCGTGCAACCTGCCGGGAAAATGTTTTTCGCCCCAGCGAGATCAAAGACTTTCCCCGGGGGAAGGTCATACGCATAGACAACCTTCGGAAGCAGACGATGGTGTTCGGTCGAAAGATGTTTTGGAATGCCCACGGGAATGACGGGGGTGAGAAGAATATCCTCTTTCGCCCTAAGCGTGATCGCGTAGTCCACGGAGACACTATCTTCGGAGATGATCAATCTTCGGGGGGTGACTTGGGTGAGTTCAACCTGGGGAGGCAGGCGGCGGGCGAGAACAGAACGAGCCAAGCCTTCCGGGGGAAGATTCTGCCACCGATTCCACCAACCGAGGGTGGATTCGTCGGTCGGGATGGTTTGAGGAAGAACGGAAATAGGGGCAGGATTGCTTTCGGAACTGGCTTGGGTCAGCTCTCGCAGGGAGGAGCTCCAGCGGGCATAGTCCGCCTGCAGGATCTGGGGGGTGTGGACTTCGTCGTCATTTTTCGAGTAAAAGGATCCACGAAAAAGAAAAAAGAAAATCAGACCTCCCACGACAAACAGCAAGGTCGTTCCCACCATCCATCCGACCCGGGTTCGCCAAACATCTGCGGTCGGTGAATTAGGTTTTTCCCGTTGGGCCGGATTTTCCGGAGCGGGACGAGGGGGTTGGGGAAGAGGCTGAATTCGGCGGGGAGGGCCGGATCGGAACATTTCCGGACTCTATCACTACCCGGGTGCGCGAGAAAGCAGCAGGGGTAAGCTGATTCGGACTTGGGTGCGGCAAGGTTTTACGGCAGGATTTCGGAATGGCGGTGAAGTTAACAGGACATCAGATCGAAGTGGTTCTTTCCACGCTGGATGGTTGGTCCCAATCGTCCGGCAGGATCCGGAAGGAATACAAGTTTCCCGATTTTATTGCCGCGTCGATGTTTGTGACCGGAGCCAACCTCGAGGCGGAAAAGGCGAACCATCATCCCGAGCTTTTTCAACAACACACCATGGTAAGGATTGAGCTAACCACGCATGACGTGGGTGGAATCAGCGAGTTGGATCTTCGATTGGCAAAAAAAGTGGATGCCCGGGCTCTCCCGCTCATCGGGAAAAGTTGATTTATGGGAAAGAAAGCGCTCATCACAGGAATCACAGGTCAGGATGGCTCCTATCTGGCGGAGCTGCTCCTTTCCAAGGGATATGAGGTCCACGGAATCATCCGCCGTTCCTCCAGTTTTAACACCGAAAGGATTGATCCGATCTACAAGGATCGCCATGACAAGGGGGCCAGGCTTTTTCTTCACTATGGGGATTTGAGCGACCCCAGTTCCCTCATCAAAATTCTGGGTGAGACACAACCGGAAGAGATTTACAACTTAGCGGCCCAGAGCCATGTCCGTGTCAGCTTCGACATCCCTGAATTCACCGGCGATGTGACGGCAATCGGAACAGTAAGACTGCTGGATGCGATGCGGCATGTGGTGCCCAAGGCCCGTTTTTATCAAGCCTCCAGTTCCGAGATGTATGGGCTTGTACAGGAAGTTCCCCAAAAGGAGACAACCCCATTTTATCCCCGCAGTCCCTATGCCGCCGCCAAGATGTATAGCCACTGGATTACGGTGAACTATCGGGAGAGCTATGGTCTCCATGCCACCAGTGGAATTTTGTTTAATCATGAGAGCCCCAGGCGGGGGGAGACTTTTGTCACCCGCAAGATCACAAGAGCCGTAGCCCGAATTAAGGCGGGGCTTCAGGAGAAGTTGTTTTTGGGGAATTTAGAGGCGAAGAGGGATTGGGGATATGCTCCTGAATATGTGGAGGCGATGTGGAGGATGTTGCAACAGGACAAAGCAGAGGACTATGTGGTGGCAACGGGGGAGACCCACACCGTGCAGGAGTTTCTCGATGTGGCTTTTGCCCGGGCGGGGTTGGATCCCAAGAAGCATGTGGCCTTTGACGAGCGCTACCTCCGTCCGGCCGAAGTTGATTTGCTGATCGGCGACGCCAGTAAAGCCAAGAAGAAGCTAGGTTGGGAGCCGAAGGTGAAATTCAAACAGCTGGCGGAGATTATGGTGGATGCGGATATCCGGCTTTTGGCCGAAGAGCGTGCGGGTCAACGGATCCGCGATTAAAAAATGAAAATCTTTGTGGCCGGACATCGCGGGATGGTCGGTTCGGCGGTGGTCCGGGCCCTGCAGAGGCGGGGGGAGAATCAAGTTCTTACCAGAACACGTCAGGAAATGGATCTGACCGATCCGGCAGCCGTGGAGAAGTGGTTTGCCGTTGAAAAACCGGAACAGGTGATTGATGCAGCGGCCCGGGTGGGGGGCATCTTGGAGAATTCCCGGCGCCCCGTGGAATTCCTGATCGAAAACACGCGGATTCAAAACAACCTGATGGAATCCGCCTTTCGGAACGGCTGTAAAAAGTTTCTCTTTCTCGGAAGCTCCTGCATTTATCCCAAGCACGCTCCACAACCCATCCGGGAGGATTCGCTTTTGACCGGCCCCTTGGAACCGACGAACGATGCCTATGCTCTGGCAAAAATTGCAGGGGTGCGGTTGGCCCAGGCGTTTCGGGATCAGTATGGGAAAAGCGCTATTTCAGCCATGCCGACGAACCTGTACGGCCCGGAAGATAATTTTGACCCGGAAAGTTCCCACGCCTTGCCCGGAATGATCACCAAGTTTCACCGTGCCAAGGTCAAAGGGGAAAAAGAGGTGGTGCTTTGGGGTACGGGATCGCCCCGTCGGGAGTGGTTGCATGTGGATGATTTGGCCGGCGGATTGCTGATGTTGATGGAAAAGTATGACGGGAGGGAGATTGTGAATGTCGGGGTGGGGGAAGATCTGACCATTCTCGAATTGGCCGAGCAGGTCCAGAAGGTCGTTGGCTATTCCGGAAAGATCCGTTGGGATCACGGCAAGCCGGATGGAACACCCAGAAAGCTCCTGGATGTGAAAAAAATTCAGGCTTTGGGGTGGAAGGCCTCCATTGCGATCGAACAGGGGATTGCGGGGACGTACGAGTGGTTTTTACGGAATGCTCCCGAGCGAAAGGTCTAAATATATCCACGAACCTATTCGATCCGGTGAAGAAAGAGAGTTGCGGAATCGGATTTCCCTGCGGATCGTTTCGGAATGTCGGAAGTCATCATCATCCAGCACCAGTTAGGGGAGGGCCCCGGGACCATCGAAGAGGAAATCCTGCGGGCGGGGCATAAGGTTCGGATGGTCCGCATTCACCAGGGGGACAAGGTTCCAAGTGAGGTTGGTTCGGTTGGTGGTTTGGTGGTGATGGGGGGATCGATGGGGGTTGCGGATCAGGGAAAACTCAATCATCTGAAGGATGAGATTGCCCTGCTGAAGCAGTTCGTTCAGGCCGAAAAACCGGTTTTGGGGATTTGTTTGGGGGCACAGCTGTTGGCGGCAGCGTTGGGCTCGGAAGTGGTGGCGGGAGAAAAGGAAATCGGATGGTTCCCCGTGCGAAAACTACCGGACGCCTTTAAGGATCCTGTTTTGCGTAGGCTTCCGGAAAACTTTCCGGCGCTGATGTGGCATGGTGACCATTTTCCTTTACCCAAGGGTGCGGCTCAGCTTTTGAGCACTGAAAAGTGTTCCTGTGCGGGATTTCGTTATGGAAAAAAAGCGTATGGTCTGGTGGCCCACCTCGAGATGACGGCGGCCATGGTGGATGAAATGGTTGCTGGTTCGAGAAAGGAGCTGACCGCAATCGGGGTAGAGGCGGGACAAATTCTGGAGGAAACCTCGGAACATGCGGAGCCTGTGGAAGAGTTGGCCCGGGTCATGTGGCGGGCTTGGGTCGGATTGCTAATTTAGCTTCAGTCTCTAGTCCGGCCTATGGCGGCCCCGAAGCTTTAGGAATTAAGGGAGAGACAGAAGTCGGCCAGACGGAGGGAAGCATCCGGCTTGGAGGCCGCGGCCAGTTTCGCCTTCCATTCCTTCCAGCCCTTTCCGTTTTCAGCCAAGGCATCCCGGATCAGGCGAACGGCGGTCTCTCCATCCGGACTGAGACAGGCAACGCCGATTTCCTTGAGGAGGGAGAAATTTCCCTCTTCTTGTCCTGGAACCACCTGAGTGACAAGAAATGGAGTGCGGGAGGCAATGGTTTCTTGTGTGAGGGCTCCTCCCGCTTTGCCGATAACAAAGTGGTGTTTGGCCAAAATGGAGGGCATTTCATTGGTCCATCCCAGAAGCTCCACTTTCGCCCGAAGCGGCCCCAGAGCCTCCTCCACCCGGCGGGCGATCGCGGGATCCCGTCCCGTGCCAACCGTGACGGTCCAACCGTCCTGCGAGGCGAGGGCAGCAGCCAGTCGGGGGCCACCGAGAAGACCGGAACTGAGCAGATAGAGAACACGGGGATTATCACCGGGGGGCTCGTCCCCCGGGTGAGCATCAGGAGAGGCGAACCTGGGATCCACGGGAAAACCGATGGGTTTAATTTTTTCCATCGGGACACCGAGCTGATTCAGGGAGCGTGCCGTAGGTTCATTCGGGACGATCCAGAGATCGGCGGGGGCACTGCACCATAGCCTGTGGACGGAGATGGAGTCCGTGACGACGGTGACGAGTTGGAAGGTTTTTCGAAACTTCTCCGGCAACCATCGGATGAGATGCGCATAGACGGGGAATGTCAGGACGATGACCTTCGGGCGATGAGATTCGATGAGTTGCCGGATCCGGAGGTAGGCGAGTTGGTGAACAAAGACGGTTTTTTCGATCAGAGGGAAGTGATGGCAGATGACATAGAAGAGGTTCCAGGCTCGGGGATGACGGTTGATCAGGGTCAGATAGAAACGGCGAAAAAAATCATTGATCCGAGGTCTGGATTCCGCAAACGGGTCGGCCACCACGGCCCGGCCGCCACGACGTTGAATTGCCTCTGCCAGACCCCGGGCGGCGGCATTATGACCGTCCCCAAATGCCGCGGTGAGAATGAGAACGGGGGAGCTCACATCAATCCGTCCCGTTCGAGTTCATCGAGCCTGCGGTCATCCGACTGGTCGACGATTTCGGTGACGCCTTGGATTTCCAGAAGAATATCCAGGCAAAGGGCAATTTTTCCATGTGGCAAACCGGTCGTTTCAATGACCCGGCGCCCACGGGTCAGGTAGGCCCAACTAAAGTCCTCTCCTTGGATCACACGGAATTGCAGGTGGTCGGAAGGCAGGAACTCCTTGGCCGAGGTTAGGGTCACGGTGCTATTACCCGCCTGCGCTCCGGGAACAACCTGTTCGACCCGGCTGAACCGTTCCAGCCAGGACTCCACAATGATGCGGATGGAGTCTTCCGAGTGGGGCTCGGAAAAAACAGCAACATATCCACGGGAAATCATGGCCGCAGTTTAACCGAGGAGAGGGAGGGGAGAAAGCCGAAGTGGAGGATTTTAGCGTGCTTCCCTCGGAAGTGAGTCGAAGCGGGTAAAGCGGGGTTGGAACAAAAGGCGCAAACGGTCGGTCGGACCGTTTCTCTGTTTGGCGATATTCAGACGGCAGGGGATGCCACGGACATTGGCGGCGATCGTTTGCTCTTCGCCCTCTTCGGTGGAAGCATGGCCTTCCGCGCTTTCGGTTGCCGATTCCCGGCTCAACAAGAGGACGACATCCGCATCCTGTTCAATGGAACCGGATTCGCGCAGGTGATGGAGAGCGGGCTCGGAATTGCTTTCCTCGGGTTTCCGGTTCAGCTGGGCGAGAACGACAACCGGAATTTCGAGCTCCATGGCCAGGGCTTTGAGTCCCCGGGAAATTTCAGAAACCTCCACTTGGCGGTTTTCCTTGCCCCGACTCGTGCCGGAGGTGAGAAGCTGAAGGTAGTCGATGATCAGGATGTCGATGCCGTGCTGCTTTTTGATCCGGCGAGCCCGGGCCCGGAGTTGGCCGATAGTCAGGAGGCTGGATTCATCCAGGAAAAGGGGGAGGTCGGAAATCTCCGCGGCAACACCGCGTAGGGCGGTGATCTGGCTTTCGTTGAGTTCACCCCGGCGGATCTGTTCCGAATCGAGGCTGGCGTGGGAGGAAAGGAGTCGGAACATCAGCTGCTGGGCCGACATTTCCAAAGTAAAGAAGGCCACATTGTACCCCGGCCGGACAAATTCATCTTTGTCCAGATCGTACCGCTGACGGAGCATGTGACGGGCCATGCTGAGGGCAAAGGCCGTTTTCCCGACCCCGGGTCGGGCGGCCAAGACGATCATCTCGCCCGCTTTGAAACCGGTTGTCATTTGATCCAGTTCATCGAAGCCGGAGGGAATGCCGCTGTAGTGGCCCTTGCCTTTGACGAGGCGTTCGATGAGAGCGATTGTCTTCGGTGTGACTTCCGATGCGCGGATGATTCCTTTCGTTTCCCGCCGGCCGCGGATTTCGAGAATATCCCGTTCGGCTTCGTCCAGAATGGTTTGGACCTCGTGGGGGCGTTCGTGTGCACCGACCACGATCTGGGCGCAGGCTTGTTGGAGCTCACGCAGAAGACTTTTGTCCTGAACTTGGGAAAGATGGGTGTTGGCGGTGAAAACGCTAATGACTCCGGCCGCCAAGTCACTGATGAGGGCAGGGCCTCCGGCGGCGTCGGCCAATTTCCGGTCGGTCAACCAAGAGAGAAGAGTCGAGGGGTCAATGGCCAGACTGCTTTCCCGCATTTCAGTGATGCCGCGGAAGATGACCCGGTGAGCCGGATGAAAGAAGTCCTCCTCCCGAAGCCCCTGTTCCCGGGCCAAATCCACCACATGATCAGGATCGGCGAGCATGGCCCCGAGAAGGGAGCGTTCGGCCTCAAGATTATGATGGGCTGGAAGGCCCTCAATCGTGATCGGGGCGGGGGTATCCCGCCGGCCACGGGGGCGAATCGGTTGAGCTTCGGCAATCACAGTTCTGTATCCTTGCCTCCCGTGTTTATGTGACAATTTTTTGACAAAAGTTGTTCGATCATAAGTTTGGGAAAACAGGGATAAAAATGAATAACTTCTCCAATCGAAGCGTGCCTTCGATGGAGGTTTGGGCAAGTTGCTGGGGAATGCGGCTGATTTTGGCTTCCACTTCCCCCCGAAGGGCAGATCTTTTGCGGGAATCAGGAATTTCGTTCCAGGTGGAAAAACCGGAGGTGGAGGAGTGGGTGGCGGAGGATTTCCCTGAAGTCAGCCCGGGGGATCTGGCCCGGGTCAACGCCAGGCGAAAGGCCAAGGCAGTGGCGGAGCGACATCCGGATCAACCGGTTTTGGCTGCCGACACTTTGGTGGTTTGTGAAGGTCGGGTTTTGGGAAAGCCGGCGGATGAAACGATGGCGGAAGAAATGTTGGGCTGGTTGAGTGGGCGCACCCATGAGGTGATCACTGCGTCTGTTTTGATTCTACCCGGGGGTAAGAAAACCCGGGAAGCTGTGGTCCGGACCCGGGTCAAGTTTCGGTCTTTGGAGGCAAGCGAAGTGCGTGCTTACATCCGGGAGGTCGAAGTGTTGGACAAGGCCGGAGCCTATGCCCTGCAGGATGGTGGAGACCGGCTTGTCGAGCAGGTGGAGGGCTCTCGGAGCAATGTGATCGGACTTCCGATGGAAACCGTCTTGCCCTGGTGCGAGGACCTGGCGGTGGGGGGTCGTTGATTTAAAGATTTTTCTCGATGGCGGCTCTGACTTCGGTGCTTTTGATCGGGCTACGGAAACGCCCGATCACCTTACCTTCGTTGTTGAGTAGAATTGTGTAAGGGATCGTCTCCACGGGTTCAACGAGATCGAGCATGAGGGGGCCCGGACGAACCAAGGGGTAGCGGATCCCATGCCGTTCGGCAAAGACGAGCAACCCGGCGGCGGGGGCATCGTCGAGACAGACTCCCAGAACGACGAGCCCTTTTTTGGAGTAATCTTCTTCCAGGGCGACCAACTCCGGCAGTTCTTTTGCACTGGCGGGGCTCCAGGCGGCCCAGAGATTGAGGAGGAGAATCTTTCCATGGAGCGAATTCATTTCAAGGGGTTGAGTTGTCGCCAAATCAGAAAAAGCCATTTCCGGGGGAAGACGAAAAGGTTCGGAATGCGGGCGGCAGGATCCGAGAAGGATCAGTCCGAGCAGACCGGGCAGAAGACGGAATATGCGCACCCGAAAGAGTAGGTAGGAGCAGGGAGAGGGCTCAACGACCAACTTTCCGGAGCTTGCCTCCGCCTGACGATGGTTCCATTTTAAAGTCCGAATGAGCACGGCTGTTTTTCAACCAGGACAGATGATTTTTCGTGAGGGGGAACTCAGCCAAGAGGCCTATCGGATTCTTCGGGGTCGGGTCGAGATCAGTATTACGGGAGAAGGGAAACCGGTCGTTTTGGCTCAACTGGGGGAAGGCGACATTTTTGGTGAGATGGCCATGGTGGACGAGCGTCCCCGGTCGGCCTCGGCCCAATGTATGGAGGTGACGGAGTGTGAGGTTCTTACTGCGGAAAACTTCAATGAAGCGGTTTTACAGCGTCCGGAAATCCTGATCCCGTATTTAGCGTCCTTTTTTGAGCGGTTACGAACCGCCAACGACCGGTTGCGGTTGGAAATGCGCCTACGCGCTCAGGCCGAACAAAAGGCGCTTGCGGGAATTGAGCCGGCCCCAGTCGTCCGGGCCGTTCCGGTCGCAACCCCGGGGTTGCCTCCCTCGCTGGAAAGAACCCGGACGATTCCATCGGTTCCTCCTTCGATCCCTGTTTCCGTGCCTACGGCTCCTGCTCCCCAAGGGGGCTATCAGTCCGTGGTCCTGACAGCCCTCAATGACCATGCCCGGGCCCGAATGCCCGAGGGAACGGTCACGATTCAGAAGTTTCCCTTCCGGGTTGGTAGAAAACATGATGCCCCGGGAAAAGGGGTCACGGTCTTTGCCGCCAATGACCTGCCGATTGCGGATGAGAAACCTTATCAGATTTCGAGGAATCACTGCTCCATTGAGAGGGAGGGGGATCACTTCTTTGTCCGGGACCGCGGAAGTTCTTTGGGCACGTTGGTGAATGATGTTCCGATCGGTCTTGCTGAAAACACCCTGACTCAGGATTTACGTCCCGGGGTAAATGAGATTCTGCTCGGCTCGGATGACAGCCAGTTTCGTTTTCAGGTCACCTTAAGCTAGGCGTTGGCAAAAAACGGGAAACAAGGTAGAGATTATTCTATGGATACGGCTGAAATCTCCTACGTGATCCGTTGTGTGACGGCGATTGCGGTGCTGCTGTCCGTGGCGGGGGCCGTTTTCACCTACAATATTCTCCTCGAACTGCCCTTCTTCACGAACCTGCTGACCCTTGCGGGTCTGAACTGATCAGAACCCGGAACGGGTTTTTTCTTCTTCGATTCCGGACCGCAGGCGGCGACTGAGCTTCGGCCGGATGAATCCATACATCAGGTAACCGCAAAACAAGATTGCCAGGGAGTATTGGTAGGTCTGCACAACCAGGGCCAGGGTGGCCACAATCAGGAGCATCCGAGGCACGGGCCTTTGGCTTCGCCAATCAATCGTTTTGAAGCTGGGGTAACTGACCTTGCTGAACATCATGAAGCTCAAGAAAAGAAGGAGGGCGGCGAGCACATACTTAAAATTTCCGATGATGCGTTCGGATTCGTAGTATTTCAGGAGAAGAAGGGTGACAGAGGCCACCAGCCCGGCCGCTGCAGGGATGGGGAATCCGGAGAAATCTTTCGTTCGGTTGGCCGGCTCGGGATGAAGCGCCAAGGTGTTAAAGCGTGCGAGACGCATCGCACCGCAGACAAGATAGACAAAGGCGATCATCCAACCTAACCGGGCAGGAAGTTCTGCAAGGACGATCTTAAACACCAGGAGTGCGGGGGCGATTCCGAAGGAAATCACATCGGCGAGAGAATCGAATTCCCGCCCGAATGCGCTTTCGTGTCCGCCCAAGCGGGCAACCCGGCCGTCCAGCATGTCGAAAATGAATGCGCCGAGGATCCAAAGGAGGCTCGTCTGATAATGCTGGATCCAGGCACTGTCATCCGAGGCCTGAAGAAGGCTCCCCTGAATGATCTGGAGAACGGCCATAAAGCCGCAGAAGAGGTTTCCCGCCGTCATCAGGCTGGGGAGAAGATAAGCAACGCCTTTGCGGGCGGTGGCGGGTGGACGATTTTTTACGCGGGCCATAGAGCCAGGATGGTTTGGCCGCCTACGACACGTTGGCCGACTTGGACTTGAGGGGTGCAGGAGGAAGGAAAATAGAGGTCGGTTCTGGATCCGAACCGGATCATCCCGATTCGCTCTCCGGTGGTGACGGTATCTCCGGGTTTCTTCCAGCCCACAATCCGCCGGGCGATAAGGCCGGCGATCTGGCGTACAAGGATGGGGCCACGGAGGGTTCGGAGAAGCCAGGTTTGATTTTCGTTCCGGATATCGACCTCGAGGTGTCGGGCGTCGAGAAATTCACCAGCCGAGTAGTGGGTTTTTTCGATGGTGCCCGAGAAGGGGCTGCGGTTGACGTGGACATCGAGGACGGAGAGGAAAATTCCGACGCGGCGAAACTTTCCGAGGCCGAACGCAGGGTCTTCCGCCTCGTCGACACATATCACCCTGCCGTCGGCGGGGCTGATGAGGGCGAGTGGATTGGCAGGAGGGGTGCGTTCCGGATCCCGGAAGAAGAGGAGCAGGCCAATCAGGAGGAGGGATCCTAAGAGGACTCCGATCATCCACCCCATCCACCAAGAGAGGCCAAGGAAAGCGGCGGCGCCGATGAGGAACGGTCTTGCTTCACGTAAAGCCATGCTAGAATTTTAACTGGAAAATCCCCTGATTGAAAGCCGTTTGCGAAGAGCCTGTTTTGTGGCGAAAGGATTTCAAATCCGGAAGGCCGGTGACTTATTCGCGCTCTATCACCCTTGTTCTGACCCATGACTGCCCCTGGCGTTGTCGCTATTGTGGATTCCGGTCGGACCACGAGGGGCTAATTTCGGAGGATAGGATCGACCGGATTGTGCGGGAGGCAAGTGAGGGAGGGGCCAAAGAAGCTCTGCTGATTTCGGGAGAGCGACCGGGAACCATGCCGCACATCGGAAGCGAATTGGCGCAGAGGGGGTATCCAGATTTCTGGAGTTTTGCGGCGGTCGTGGCGGACCGATTCCGGGAGGCGGGGCTTTTTCCGCATGGGAATTTCGGCCGAATGACGGAGCACGAACTTCGCAGGCTCCGTCCTCACTTTGTTTCCATGGGGATGATGCTGGAGAGTGCTGTGGATGACCCGGGATGTGCGCCTGAGAAAAAGGCGGTGGGGCGAAAAGCGGGAATTGAGGCGGCCGGTCAGGCCAAGGTTCCGTTTACGAGCGGGATTTTGGTGGGTTGGGGAGAGAGTCAAAAATCCCGACTGCAATCCTTGGAGGTGCTGTCAGGGATACATTCTCAGTACGGGCATCTGCAGGAAATTTTGATTCAACGGTATGTTCCAAATCAGGGCTCGAGTTGGCCGGCAGGTGCTCCACCGACTTTGGAGGAGTACCGGGAGATGATCGATTTTTGGCGTAAGCATGCTCCCGGGGTGGCGATCCAGATTCCTCCCAATCTGGAACCCCGTTGGTTTGAGTTGCTGGACGAACTGGATGACTTGGGCGGAATTTCATGGGCCAAGGATGAGGTCAATCCCAGTCGTCCCTGGGAACAGCTGGAACATTATCGAAATCTTTGCCGGAGGGCCGGGAGGGAGTTAAAGGAGAGGCTTCCAGTTTATCCAACGCATGCGACCGAGGAATGGTTGGATCCCATCTGGCAAAACCGAGTGAGGGAAGAAGGATGAGGGATTACTGGAAAATGCCCTTGGATGAATTACGGGAAGAGGCCCGGGAAAAGACATTGCGCCAACATGGTCGTAAGGTGACTTATGTCGTCAATCGAAACGCCAATTTCACACGAGTCTGTAATGTGGGGTGTTCTTTTTGTGGTTTCGGACGCCGTCCGGGAACCAAGGGGGCGAACTCCGACCGGATTGATGAAGTGGTGGCTCGTGTGGCCAAGACCCCCTGGGTGACGGAAGTTTGCCTTCAGGGGGGGATCGATCCCGATTTGCCGCCAGAATATTATTTCGATTTGGTGCGTGCTCTACGAGAGGCATTTCCCTGGATGCATCTGCACGCCTTTTCGCCCATGGAGATTGATTCCCTTTGCGCCAAAGCGGATTGCGAACCGGAAGAGATCCTTTCCAAGATGCGGGCGGCCGGGGTGGGAACGATTCCCGGAACGGCGGCGGAAATTCTTGTCGATGAAGTGAGGAGGAAAATCTCCCGAAACAAATTGCCGGTCGCCCGATGGGTGCAAATCGTCCGTGCGGCTCACCGAACAGGTTTAAAGTCGAGCGCCACCATCCTGTTCGGCCATGTGGAAAGATGGGAGGATATCCGGGCACATTTCGATGTCTTGCGGTCTGTTCAGGAGTCGACGGGTGGATTCACCGAACTGGTTCCTTTGGCCTTTATCCCGTATCAAAATCGGCTCGGATCCATGCTGGCCCGCCGGGCGGGGAGTATGGGGGTGCTTGAGGAGAGGATTCGGAAGCGGGCGATGCGGCTTTATCCTTTGGCACGAATGGTTTTAGGAGAGGTCATCCCGAATTTGCAAACGAGTTGGGTTAAGCTGGGGGTGGAGGGGGCGGTCGAATCCTTGGGGTGGGGATGTAATGATTTTGGAGGCACTCTCTATGAAGAATCGATCACCCGCTCGAGCGGAGGAAAACACGGGGAAAAAATGGAACCCGATGAAATTGAGGCGGCCATCCGAGGGGCGGGTTATCAGGCCTCTTTGCGTTCGACTGTGTACGGCCCGGTGAAAAATCGTTTTTCCCTCGTAAAAAAGAGTTGTCACCCTCCTGCGAGGGAGCATCTTGTCCCTCGTATCGCTTAACAAAACCCAAACCAAGGAGATTAAGTAACATGGCAAGAAAACCGAATGCAGCGTTTATGAAACCCGTACAACCCGACGCCATCCTGGCGGCAATCGTTGGAAGCAAGCCGCTTCCCCGCACGGAAATGACCAAAAAGCTCTGGGCCTACATCAAGAAGAAAGGCCTCCAAGACAAGAAGAACAAGCGGATGATCCATGCGGACGAACTCTTCAAACCCCTTTTCGGTGGAAAGAGCTCGGCCAACATGTTTGAACTGACCAAGTACGCCAGCAAACACGTTAAATAAGCTTTTCTCCTTGCTGGGAATTTTTTCCGGCAATTGAAAACAGAAATACCCCGTCGGGAAACAGCCCCGGCGGGGTATTTTTTTTGTTCGTCAGTTGTCAGATGAGTTGTTAGATTATCGTTATGGATATAACCAAACTCACGGCGAAAGAATTCACCCGCATTATCAAACTATTGCGGAAAAAAGAGACTCTGGAAAAGAAACTGGGCGCCCTAGAGCGATCGGTGGCGAAAGTGGTGGGAGCAGGCGCATCTGTGGTGGCCCGCAAGGCGAATCGAATTGCCCGCAGCCGTGTGGCCCGTGGAGGGAAGCGTTCGACGGGTCAGAAATTCAACCGACGAGGCGGATTGCGAAAAGTGATTCTTGCCCAGTTGAATCGGGCCGGAAAAACCGGATTAAAGATCAAGGATTTGGCGAAACAAATGAACATCCAGCGCCAGCGGTTGGATACATGGTTTTATCAGAATGTAAAAAAGATCCGGGGGTTGCGCAAAATCGGTCCGGGTCATTATCACCTCCGCGGGTAAAGCAGCGGACGAGGTAGGATTCGAACCTACGAATGCCTTTCGGCATCTGCGGTTTTCAAGACCGCCGCGTTCAACCGCTCCGCCACTCGTCCCTTGTCTTATGCTTAGACGGGTTTTGTGGTGAAAGCGAGTCCACCCCGACTCCTGATCCTCGGTGCGGGTTTCCTCGGGAGGGAAGTCGCGCGGCAAGCAGTCGCAGGCGCATGGTCAGTTTTTCCGATCGTCCGAACCGAAGATTCCGCACAGGAACTGAGGAATCTTTTCCCGTTTGCTCAAGCAGCGGACGGATTGGAGTCCGGTTTCTGGGATGAGTTGGCTGGAGAATGGGGAGGTTTAGTCTGGTCGATGACTCCTTCCCGAAAAGTGGACGAGGGGAATTTTGAGGTTATGCATCGTCAGGGGGTTTTATTGGCTACCGAATGGGCGAAAAAAAACAGCGTTCCCTTCGTGTATCTGTCCTCGACTTCGGTGTATGCGGAATCCGGAGGCAGATGGGTCGATGAATCGTCTCCGGTAGCGGAGGATGATCCCCGTGCCCAAGCGATGGTGACGGCCGAAAGGGCGACCCTCCGGATCGGGGGTTCGGTTTTACGCTGTGCCGGGCTTTATGGACAGGGACGGGAACTCAGAACGAATGCGACCGGACCGGAGAGATGGCTCAACGTGATTCATGTTGAGGATGCGGCGCGGGCTGTGGGGGTGGCTTTGCGAAAGTCGGGTGAAGTATTCAATGCATGTGAGGATTATCCTTTGGCCCGGGGAACTCCCGGGGGTGTCTGGGGTGAGAAATCGGTTCGAAGCCGGAGAAGCAAGAGAGTGCAAAATGGAAAACTTCGAGATGCCGGATGGACACCGCTGCATCGGGCGAAATAAAAACAGAAAAAGTTACGAGAAATATTCGGGTTGCGGCTAGAGATTCCAACCCCCGGAGAGGATCAGATTTGTGCCGGAGACCTGGGAAGCTTCGGGCGAGAGAAGGTAACGCATCGCGGAAGCGACCTCCTCGAAGGAGACAGGTCGACCGGAAGGAAGGGAGCGAGACGGCGGAAGTCCGATGCTGTTCTCCAGATAACCCGGGGAGATGAGGTTCACGGTGATCTTGCGGCGGATCAGTTCCGCAGCAAAGGAGCGGGTGAGGAGCGTGACACCGGTTTTACCGACGTGATATCCGGGAGCCATCCGTCGGGCATGGAGTCGATCCCCAGCGGCATCCCCGAGATTGATGATCCGGCCTCCGGATTTTGGAAAAAGAGGAAGGGAGCCTTGGGTCGTGAGAAAAACCGCAGTTGCGGTGCTTTCCAGACCCGCCTGCCAATCCTCGAAACGAGTACGGAGGAGGGGGGTGGGGCGGTAGGTGCCTGCATTGTTGATCAAGACATCCAGTCGGCCG
This sequence comes from Verrucomicrobia subdivision 6 bacterium, assembly GCA_947442065.1. GTDB lineage: Bacteria > Verrucomicrobiota > Verrucomicrobiia > Methylacidiphilales > Verrucolacustridaceae > Verrucolacustris. Next base: position 32,142 of record CANEUY010000006.1, read on the forward strand.
AATTTTTTGCGAATCTGCAGGATCATGCGGTTCACGTCCTTGGGGCGGGACAGATCGGCCCGGATGACTTCGGTTGGGGTTCCTCGGGCACGAAGCTGGCGGGCCAACCGGAGAGTCGCTTGCTTTCCACTTCGATGGTGAAGGACGAGGGAATAGCCCAGGTCGGCCAATTCCCGGGCGAGGAAAGCCCCCAGCCCCCCGGAAGCACCGGTGACCAGAGCAATGCCGGGTGGGAATTTTTTCATGAAAGAATGCCGAGAGTCCGGGCGACGGCGCGAACCTTGGGGATTTCGTGAGTGCGCAGAAGATCGGTTTTGCCGAGTAGGGCGAGGACGGCAAAGAGAGGTTCGGCCGAGCGAACCTCGTCTTGGAAAAACTCGAAAGCATGGGGAAGGGCGTGACAAACGGGCCAACCCAGCTTCCGCAGGCGGAAACTATTTAAGAAAGTTTCCGCCTGATAGCGGATTCGGGCCGAGCTGTCCTGAAGATTGCGATAATAAAACCCCAACCCCGGATCGATCCAGATGGCGTGGACACCGGCATGGACGGCACGATCAATTTCAGACCGGAAATATTCGAGCAGGGTGTGGGTATGGTCGGCCGATGGGGTGAAGTCCCCGACTTCGCGCACATTTTTTCCCTGTACGTAGCAAAGAATCACGCCGGCTCGGTGCTCGGCAACCATACGATAAACTTCATCGGAGGGGCGCGTTCCCGTGAGATTGAGAACAGCAGCACCGGCTTCAAGACAGCGGCGGGCAACTTCCGGTTGGTAGGTTTCCACTGAGATCAGGGCACCTGCACGGGAGAGGGGTTCAAGGATGGGGAGAAGGGTTTGGATTTGTTGTTGGGCGTCTGCCCGGGCGGCATGCGCGAGGCTGGACTCGGCGCCGAGATCAATGAGGTGGGCTCCTTCGGCCTGGAGGCGGTAGGCCCGGGCAAGGGCCGCGTCGGTTCCTGTGACCACACTTTCCCGGTACCAAGAGTCGGGACTGAGATTGATAACTCCCATGAGGTGGGGGCCGTTGGCGGATGAAAAAGAATGACCCCGGAGGGTAAATTCCGCAGTGCGGGAAGTCAGGTCGGAGGCATATTTTTGTGCCAGTTCAGCCAAATGTTCCAAGGAAAGCATGAAGGAATCAGCTTAGGGGGAAAATCGGCGCTGGGCGAGAGTGGGGATGGACGGGAGGGGAGGGCGAATCCAGAGTGGCTGGATGGACACGAAACCAATGAGCCAGTCAGAGTTGATGGCTTGGGAGATCAAGGCCCGCCGCTGGTTGGTGTTGGGGTTGGCGGGGTTGTTGACCGGAGTGTTTGGAGTGGGGCTACTGACCCTGCAGATGAGCTATGAGATGTTGAAAAAGACCGAGGTGATGCGGGAGGCAAAAGACCGGATTTTTCAGGATGAAAGAGTCTTGAGGGAGCTAGGAAGCCCACTCCGACTTGGGTGGGCGGTCGCAGGAGAAATCGAGGATCTTCCAGAGCGGGGAACCGCCCGGTTCAATTTCCATATTTGGGGCCCACGGGGTCGGGCAGCCGTCAATCTGCGTGCAGAAAAGAACTCCTTGGGAAAATGGAAGTATCTACTTCTTGAGGTGAAGGCGCCGGGTCATCCCGCGATTTCTTGTGCGGACGGATTGCTTCGTCCGGGGACTTAGTGGGCTCCGGCGGCAGTTTCCGTTTCGTCGACCGGTACGGACTTGGCGACGGCTTCCTTGTTATCCACGATATTTTCGAGAGCGGCATCCAATTGGTCTAGCCCGTGTTTCTGGATGATGTTGCGGATATGCGTCAGGTAGTCCGTATCCGGGCAATAGCCGGAGGAGAGGATTCCCGAGACAAACTTCACGCCGGACTTTTCCCCGACATATTTATGGTACCGGTCGTTCGAGAGAAGGAATTGGGCGTATCCTTGAAATCCAGCTCCCAGATTTGGGTAGGCTCGAAAATCAGCCGTGGTATCGACTCCGCTGTCGCGGGTCGGCATGTTGAGGGCGCGTGCACCAGTCCAGCTGTCGAACGCCTTCATTCCAAAATAATTGTTGTATTCCTTCGCCAGGATGCTGTTGCCATACCCGGATTCGAAGATGGCCATGGCGAGCACAGCCGAAGCGGGAATCTGGGTGCTGGTCTGGATGAGCATGGCTTCCGGGATTGCGCTTTCGAGAAAGCGCCGCTGCCGGCCGTTGGCAGAGTCGAGAATTTTTGAAATACGGGTGGCGAGTCCGAGTACATCGGTGGTATCGGAGGTATGCGAGGCGATTAACCGGGCGATCCGCATGTCCCGTTCTTCGATTTCTTTTTTCTGGGCCAGACGGTTTTGCAGGGAATTCCATTTTTCCTCAAGGTAGCTTTTCGAGAGAGCTGCGGAGAACTGGGTCACCCCGATCAGGGAGACAACGGCGATTCCGAACAGAATCAACCAGGCAAAATTTGAAAGGACCAGAGTTCCAAACAAACCCAGACGGAATTTGGGTTTTTGGGCAAAGGTCTTTCGGGCAATCGCCGGAGTCAAATCAACGATTTGAGGCATAGATATAATCTTAGGACGGAAGGGGGAATCGTCAACCCACAGACGAGATGCGTAAAATATTGATAATCAATGACCCGCTTATCTTTTTTTCAGGGCTTAACTATGTGATTTTTTTTGATCTTTGAGTATGGAGGCGACGATGGAAAGGGTCAGAACGCCGATGACAAAGCCAAGGGTCCAAGAGATCGGAAGGTGGACGTAGCCAGAAATGAGCATTTTGACTCCAATAAAGGACAGAATGACCGCCAAGCCGACATTCAGGTAGGCAAACAGTTTAATCAGGCCTGCAATGGCAAAATAGAGTGCCCGGAGTCCGAGAACGGCAAAGGCATTCGAGGTTAGGACAAGGAACGGGTCTCGGGTGATCGCAAGGATGGCGGGGATCGAATCAATTGCGAAAACTAGGTCGGTGGTTCCGAGGGCAATCAGGACCAGAAAAAGAGGGGTGCCGACCCACCGATGATTTTGGCGGACAAAGAAATGGCCTTCATGAAAATGAGGGGTGATCGGAATGAATTTCCGGGTCAGGCGGACGAGGAAATTCTGGTCGGGCTCCACCTTGGCGTCTCCTCCCTTGAGGAGTTTGATCCCCGTGTACACGAGGAGGGCGCCAAACACATAAATGAGCCAATGGAAGCGGTTGATCATCGCAATGCCGGTAAAAATAAAGAGAGCCCTGAGGAACAAGGCCCCGATGATGCCCCAGAAAAGAGCGGGGAATTGGGATTTTTCCGGAACGGCGAAATACCGAAGGAGAACGGCAAAAACAAAAACATTGTCCACACTAAGGGAGAGTTCGACAACGTATCCGGTGAAGAATTCCATGGCCGGATGAACCCCCAGGGTGAGGGCGATCAGGGCCCCGAAGGCGCAGGCCAAGGCTACCCAACCCGCGGTCGCCTGGAGGGATCGGCGAAGGTCGACCGG
>CANEUY010000007.1 GCA_947442065.1 Verrucomicrobia subdivision 6 bacterium
CGTCCGCGACCGCGTCGGAGAATCCCATCCCATTCGGGCCGATGTTGGTTGCCGCAACACCGTTTTTAACTCCCGCCCCCAATCCGGCGCCTCTCACCTCCCCCAACTTCTCGCCGCGGGCTTGCGCCACTTCCGTCTGGAACTGCTGGAAGAATCTCCTGAAGAAGCCGTCCGTTTGCTTCAATCCTATCGTGAGGCCTTGGCTGGCCACTCAGATCCCAGTCGCCTCGCCCGATCCCTGGGTGCCCGCGACCAACTCGGTGTCCTGTCGTCGCAATCCCACTAACAGCCCGGGCCCAGCCCCAGCCCTTTCAGCGACTCTATCCTTTCGAAAAGCCCGGTTTGCCGTCAAAATTGTAAAGCCCTTCCGTCTTCACAAACTCCACCCCGGCTTGGGTGATCCTCTCCAAAAGCTTTACCACCGCAGTGTGGGGCAGGACTCCTTTTCCTTCAGGCAACTGAAACCGGCAGGCGGTTGAATCGACCGTAAAGGTCTCCTTATGGCCGCCGGGCCAAACCTTCATTCCGCGATTCGATAAGGATTCCAGCTTCAGCCCATCCGCAGCCAAAGGCTCCAGCTTCTTGGCCAGCTCCTCCATCGTCCCGGTTGGCCAGCAGACAAACACATCCACTCCCACCAACTCTCTCTTGGAGGTTTCCCGCTTGTACGGAGGCCGGGTCGTCAAAGGACGCGTGCTCGCCTTGCTGTAATCCACCGCCTTCAGATGGCTCGGCTTCTGCCCAATCCGTGCCACCACTGCCGCCGCAAACTCCTTGGTCCCCACCTTTTCCTTACTGACCCCCTCTTTGAAAATGTCGTAGGTATGCACTCCATCCTCAATCGTCTTGAGCCACGCGTTGTGCACTTTCTCCGCAACATCCGCCTGCCCGATATGGACGAGCATCTGTACCGCACCGAGGAAGAGGCCCGAGGGATTGGCCAGATTCTGACCCGCCCGCCGGGGAGCCGATCCGTGGATCGCCTCAAACATCGCGCAACCATCTCCAATGTTGGCCGAACCTGCCAACCCGACCGATCCTGCAATCTGCGCCGCCACATCAGAAAGAATGTCCCCGTACAGATTTGGCATCACGATGACATCGAACGCCTCGGGAGTATCGGCCATCTTTGCCGCCCCGATATCCACAATCCAGTGCTCTTTCTCAAGATCGGCGTATTCCGCCCCGATCTCGTCAAACACCTTGTGAAAGAGACCGTCGGTCATCTTCATGATGTTGTCCTTGATGAAGCAGGTCACCTTCTTCCGCCCATAGGCCCGGGCATATTCAAAAGCATACCGCACAATCTTTTCGCAGCCCGGACGGCTGATCAGCTTCAGACACTGCATCACATCATGCGTCTGCCGGTGCTCGATCCCCGAATAGGTGTCTTCCTCGTTCTCCCGAACAATGACCACATCCATGCCAGGATGTTTCGTGCGAATATAAGGGGCATAGGCAATACAGGGCCGGATATTGGCATAAAGTCCGAAAGCCTTTCGCGTGGTCACATTTAGACTCTTGTAACCACCGCCTTGAGGGGTCGTGATCGGCGCTTTTAAAAAGACTTTCGTCCTGCGCAAAGAGTCCCACGCCGAAGGTTCAATCCCGGCGGTGTTTCCCCTCAAATAAACCTTCTCCCCGATCTCGATTTCTTCGATATCCAGACGAGCTCCGCCCCCCTTTAAAATCGCCAGAGTGGCTTCCATGATTTCCGGTCCGATGCCGTCCCCGCGGGCGACTGTGATAGGCGTGTTTTTCGACATAAGATGGAAAGAATTGCGGTTCAGTATCCTGCGGTCAACGCCAAACCCCCCGCTTGAGCCTGCCCCAAAGAAAAGTAGCATTCCCACATGCGACTTCTGCCAATCTTATGCGGACTGAGCCTGTTGGGCCTCCCTTTGCAGGCACACGACGTTCTTCTGATTTCCGGCGGCCCGGCCCTTCGCTCTTTTGAAAAATACAAGAAGGCGTCCCATGACAAATACTGGGGCAACTTCATCGATTCAGCTCTCACCCGAGCCGAAGAACTCAAAAAGGATCTTAAGGCTGGGGACAAGATCGTCTGGCTGGTCTTCCGCCCCAGCTACACCAGACGAACTGCCGAGGATCAGACGGATTATCTCAAGATCATCGAGGAGCGTGGCGCAAAACTCGGTCTTTCTCCCACTTATTTCGACAACAAGACCCAGCTTTTCACCCTCCTCCGTCGGGACGGATCCAAGGAGAAGCCCAAAATTTGCAGGCTCGAATACTTTGGCCATTCCAACAAGAAGTGTTGGATGTTTGATTATAGCAATCGGGTGGATGGTGGAGGCCTCGAGCCCCTCGTCGTCCATGTCGATGATCTCGAGAAGATTTCCGGTTCAAGCTTCACCTCAGACGCAGAGTGTGTCAGCTACGGCTGCCATTCCGGCGAGGAGTTTTCGCAGCGATGGAGGATGATCGTGGGAAGACCCATGGTGGGGGCAGTCGGCAAAACCGACTATAGTGACGGCGGCATGCCGAAACTCTCCAACGGCAAGGATGGGTCATGGGTCTACTGATTTTATTCTTCGTTTGGATCGCGATTCCGGCCGTCTGTCTGGCTCCCCCGCTTCCTACGCGCTTTTCCCCAGTTGTTGAAGAAACCAATTCTGAATCTTCCATGGCCCTTCCTTCCCAAGAGGGCCAAGAGGCACGAGAAGATGAGGAGATACGAAAACCGGTTGATGAAAAGGTTGTTCGCGCCACCCTTGCGGCTGCGCATACCCCCGCCAAACATGGGGAAACAAGCGGAGAGTCATGGATCGCCCAAAGAACCATGGTTGAGGACTACTGCGGTTGGGGCTGGATCAAAAAAGACAAGGACTCCTGGCGGCAGGCGCGTTGGGTGGCTTTGGAGGGCACCCGAGGAACCTGCCCCCTGCCCCATACCTTTCTCCCGCGTCCCGAGGATGACAAAAACTACCAATACCGATTCTTTGGAACCTTTGCCCCTTACCGTGCCTACGAACCCCAGGCGGACGTCTGGGTGGATGTCTTCATCCTGAAGGGGTTTATGAGCCTAGGACCTGCCAAGGAGGAGATCCGTCGCCCCCCACCTGCACAGGCTAGCTCCGGGGTGAATCGCTTTGCTGAACGGGGCGCCAACGTCCGCTAGCCTTGACCTAAACCCCTTCCTCAGGCATGATTTTCTTATGCGCGAACAGATCATCTTCGAATGCACGGAAGCACGGGCCGAGGGAAAACCCCCCTCCCGCTATTTCGGTACGAAGAACAAAAAGCTCCAAAAAGACCGTATTGAACTAAAAAAGTTTAATCCCTTCCTCAAGCGCTACACTCTCCACCGCGAGAAAAAATAATCTCCGTTTACGGGCCTTCGGTTGGCCCCTTCCTTGTTCCCACGGGAATCAGCACCGCCTCCTCCATTCCATGGATCAGCTTCTTGTCGGTCGGACATAACGTTGCCAAAGCCCCCTTCAACTCCACTTTTTCGCCCGTCACCAAATAGTAAGGGCAAAGCCTCAATCTCCATTTCCCTTCGATCATCTCGCCCCTCTCCTCATTCCAAAAAGGATGGGTCAACCCTGCAGGATGGGAAAATTTCTGCAAAAGATGCGGTTGCCGCGACCATTCACCCAGTGCCCGCCTGACCTCCTGAGTCCATTTCTCTTTTGAATGATCACTGCCAAGAAAGACACCTTTGGATCCCCAAGCTCGGGGAGAGAAACCACTGATCTTAACGACCAACTCCCTCGCTTTTTGACTAAACCCCTCCAGTTCACTCCAAGATTGAATTCCTAGTTCAGGTAAGACTCCTTCCGGCGGGAGCTCCATCGGTCGCAACGGCCAAGCTCTTGGAACCAATCCCTTCAACTCCTTGAAGTATCCTTCCCCCAACTCCTTCCGCCACCACTCCTCCAGGGGCTTCATCCAAAAGAGCGCCCACCACAACTTCTCCTCAAGATACGCCTTGAGCGGCGCCTCCCACTTCACCCCATCCTCCTTGGAGTTGCGAATCCCCTCCAATCCCATCCAGTCGAACATCTCGAAAAACCGATAAGCAGTTCCTTTTCTAGGCTGATACGCTTCCGCATTCTGCACCCGTTCTTTCCCGACCAACCACTCCCACTCCGGTCGATAATCCCCTGCCTCCTCAGAGATCACCACCACCCCTTGTTCCCCTAAGATCTCCTCACCGATCGATCTCATTCCCTTGGGTCCGCCCAAGATCGAATGCCCCATCTTCGAATACTCCTCCTGAAGCCACGCTGTTAAACCGACCCCACCCGGAACAGAATCGATCTCGGTCAAAGCCCAACCACTCTCCGTCCGAATCAGGTCAGGTCGAATCACCCGTGGAAGAACACCCTTCGCCTCACGACCCACCTGAATCACATCATCCGGTTTACCTAGATCCAGCCACTCCGACACCCATCTTGGCTGATTCCCTACAACACTTTCGCGATAAAGTTTGTCCGCTGCCCTTTGAAACACCGCGAGTTTTTTCCCCAAACCCTCCAGCCACCGCACCTCTTCCGAGTCCAGCATCCAAGGTTGATCCGACCACCTCCAACTCTTCCCTCGAAACAACCCACTTGGTGGGATCGATTGTTTCAGCTGATCAATCGCAACCAGCCCAGTCACCTCTTTCATCTCTGATTCACCAACCGTCTGGCCAAATGGACAGCGGCAAGAAAACTATCCGGTCGCGCCTTCCCTTTACCTGCTAAAGCAAATGCGGTTCCATGATCCGGGGAACATCGAACCACCGGCAATCCAGCCGTTACATTCACTGTTTCATCAAAATCCAATAGCTTCGCCGGGATCAACCCCTGGTCATGATACAGAGCGACCACTCCATCAAACTCACCCCTCCAAGCCCTCCGAAATACCGCATCCGGACTCTCAGGTCCGAAAACCCGATACCGGGTTTTTCTCTTCAACTCCCGGATCGCCGGTTCCACAACTTTTTTTTCTTCGTTGCCAAACTTTCCATTCTCTCCCGCATGAGGATTCAATCCGCAGACTGCGATTCTTGGCCTGTGCACTCCCAGCTTCTTTAAGGTGTCCCCCAGATGTTTTCCCGCTCTGACAATCTGCTTGGAGCGAAGACCCAGAACCGCTTGCCGCAAAGAAAGATGGGTGCTGGCCAGTGCAACCCGAAGACGAGGCCCAATCATCATCATGGTCACATCATCCGGCTTCACTCCGAACGCTTTGGCATAAAACTCGGTTTGACCCGGGAAACGAAAGCCGACTTTTCCCAACCATTCTTTTGAGACAGGCCCGTTCACGACAGCACAGATCTCCCCGACCCGCAAAAGTCGCACACTCTCTTCCAGGGTTCGCCTGGCTTGCCGTGCCCCTTGCAGACTCGGCTTTCCTGGGCGAATTCCATCCGTTTTACCAATCAAACAAAGAGGGATTTTTCTGCTCAGCTTTCTTACGGCATATCGTATAAGTTCCGGCCCGATTCCTGCCGGATCCCCCACCGTAATCCCAATCACCCGCTTAGCCGGATGGATTCTGGTTCCGGTTTTCAAAGGAATTTCTCGATATAGGCGTCCCGTTTCAGTCGATCGATCCACTCTTTCTGAACTTTTTCGCTTTCTGCAGCAACCAGCGTGCTTTCAATCGCATCCCGAATACTGGAAAGCGGTGTTACCGTGGCCTTCTTCACCTCTTCGACTTGGAGAATATAAAAGGCCTTGGCCCCTTGGGCCGTGCTTAGGGAGATAATTCCACTCGCCTGGCCCGGGCGAAGCTGAAACGCCGCTTCCGCTAACTCACTTTTTAATCCATCCCTTTCAACCCAGCCGTTGTTGTCCTGAAATAAGCCTCCCCCTGCTCGATTATAGTCAGAGTATTTCCTCGCCAACTGCGAGAAATCCGAGCCCGACTCCAGTTGGGAAAGCACTTCCTTGGCCGTGGCCTCAACCTCCGGACTGCTTTCGGGGGCCAGATAAATCATCCTCAACTTGACTCGGTCGGGCTGCAGAAAATCCCGCACATGATGCTGATAATACTCCTCCACCATATGAGGCGAGATGGTGATAAAACGTTTGGCATTGATCTGACGCATCTGCTGAACAATGAAGGTTTCCCGAATGCTTTTTTTCCAATCGGCCAGGGTGATGCCACGATCCTCCAGAGTTTTGACCAAAGCCTGACGATCCCCACCAAATTGATCGCGGATTCTCTGTCTTTCTTCCCGGTCAAAATAGTAATCAGGAAAATTGTACCCTTTCTTTTTATAGTCCTGAATAATCAGCCGGGTATCAATCAGGGAGTCTAGAACCGTTTTGCGGCGGTCCTTGATTCTTTGCTTTCGCTCGTCATCCGTGATTTTGCCGGCCTGTTGTTGGGCACGGAGGTCGTCTTCCTCCATCTGGGTTTGTGCCAAAACATCCCGAAATGTGATGGCCTCGCTGTTCACAACCGCAGCCACTCCGTTGTTGATCGTATTCTGGGCTATTCCTGAGGAAGCGACGCAAAGAGCAAAAAGACCCAGCATCCATGGAATATATTTTCTCATCTTAGCCATGCCTCAAGTTGGGACAGCTTATCGGGTGCGGTCTGACCGGTCAAACGAGGCAGCTTTGTACCGACCATCTCCAGTTCCATCCCCTTCCAAGCACGGATTTTTTCCCCCTCTGTCTCAAGGCGGGTGACTCCCGCGAGTCCGGCTACGATTCGAACTCGGTGATATCCCAGAAGGAGTGAGACTTCCATCGGCCAAGGCCCATACCGGTCCCGCCAGTGAATCCCGATGCTCGCCAGTTCCTTCAAACTTCCGGATTCCGCAACCCTCCGATAAGCCTCGATTCTTTCCCTGACCTCCTGGATATAACCCGCTGGCACATAAGCCCCGGCCATTCCTTCCCCCGCCTCTGCTCCCCGTAAAGTTAGGAAATCCAGACGAAGTTGTACCATAGGTGGAGGACGCCACTCCCCCTTTTTCATTCTGGAGACGGCAGAACGCAATAAACGACAATAGAGCTCAAACCCAATCACCGCCACATGACCGCTCTGCTCCGTTCCCAAAAGATTTCCGGCCCCGCGAATCTCCAGATCCCGCATGGCGATTCGGTAGCCCGCCCCCAGTCCCCCATGCATTTGTAAGGCCTCGACGCGTTCCCCCGCATCCCCCTGTCGCTTTTCTCGCGGCACCAACAGGAGGGCGTACGCCCGATGCTGGGCCCGGCCCACTCTTCCACGCAATTGATACAAATCGGCAAGACCAAATCGATCCGCCCGATCGAGAATAATGGTGTTCGCATTTGGAATATCGAGCCCACTTTCAACAATGGTCGTGCAAAGCAGAACATCCGCTTTTCCGGCCACAAATTTCCCCATCGAATCCTCCAGTTCTGACTCTCCCATCTGGCCGTGAGCCGTAGCCACCCGCAATCCGGGAATCAGTAATTTTAGTTTGGACGCCAATGCCGGCAACGCCGCCACCCGGTTATGCAGATAATAAACCTGCCCGCCCCGGCCGACCTCCCTCCGGATCCAGTCCCGGATCAGCCTCTCGTCATACTCGGCCACCACGGTCTCAATTGGATGCCGCCCGGGAGGTGGAGTTTCGATCTGACTTAGATCCCGGGCTCCCAACATTGCCAAATACAACGTTCTGGGAATCGGCGTGGCCGAAAGGGTCAGAACATCCACTCGGCGAAACCTTTCCTTGAGTTTTTCCTTTTGCTTCACTCCAAACCTTTGTTCCTCATCGATCACGACCAATCCCAGATCATGGAATTGAATGTCGGGGGAAAGAAGGCGGTGGGTCCCCACCACCACATCGACCGAACCGTCCCCCACACCCCGTATTACTTTCTTTTGCTCCCCCATGGAACGGAAGCGGCTTAATTCCTCTACGGAAATGGGCCATTCCGAGAATCTTTCCCGTAAGGTCCGCGCATGTTGTTGGGCCAAAACCGTCGTTGGCGCCAGCAGGACCACCTGCTTCCCGGCCATCGCCGCCTTAAAGGCCGCCCGAATCGCCACCTCGGTTTTGCCATAACCGACGTCTCCACAAATCAACCGATCCATCGGACGGGTTCTCTCCATGTCGGCCTTGGTCTCTGAGATGGCCCTCTCTTGATCTCCAGTGGGTGTATAAACAAATTCCGACTCAAATTTGCCCTGCCACTCATGATCCGGCGGAAAGGCCATTCCGGGCATGGCTTCCCTCTCGGCAGCTGTTCTCAACAGGGTCGCTGCAAAGTCCTCCACAGCCTTCTCTGCCTTGGCTCTCGTCCGCTCCCACCTCCCTCCACCCAAGGTATCCAGCATCGGGCGTTTTTTGCCTACTCCCACATAGCGGGAAACCAAGTAAGATTCCTCCACGGGAACGTACAACCGGGCTCCCTCGGAGTACTTGAGCAACAAGCACTGTCCCTTCCCCCCCGGCTTGTCCCCAAGCCCCTCATAAATCCCCACCCCGTGCTGCAAATGAACGGCATAATCGCCCAGTTTCAACTCCCCCGGATTGAAAACGGGCTTTCGCCATCCCTCGGAAATCTGTCTGGTGGTTTTCCGGAATCCCCGGCCCGTTTCCGTCCTGCCCAATAACTCGGCACCTGTGACCACAACCCACCGACCTCCCGGACAGGCAAATCCCTTTCCAAGACCGGAAACAACAAATTCCATTTTCCGGATTTCCCCGGACACAAGATCACACTCCTCCAACCATTCTTTCAATCGGTCGACCTCTCCCGGATTGATTCCTGAAACGATGACCCGCCAACCCTGCCCCAACCAGGACCGTATTTCCGACCCCACTCTTCTCCTTCTCGCTTCAGCCAAACTCGAATCACGAACCGGTTGCTCTGTGAATCCATGCCGGACAAACAATCCTTCCAATGTTTCGCCCTCGCCCTCTCCTCCACAGATCAATCGTCCCCAATCCCCGCCAAGAAACTCCATGAGTGATGTCCGGCACGGCAGTCCCTGCGCTTTCCCCTGAAATATCCCGGCCTCACCGACTTCCCCGGTTCCAATCTGCTCATGGAGATCGATTTCCCGTATGGACTCGATCTTCTCCCCGCTCCATTCGATCCGCACGGGGGTAGTCGCTTGGCTGGCAAAAACATCCACGATCCCCCCCCTTCGGGCCACCTCCCCGCGCTCGGCAACGGTCCCCACTTTTTTGTATCCGGCTTCCACGAGATTTTCGACAAGCTGAAGCGGGTCCAGAGTGTCCCCCGTCTTCACCTGAACCATCCCTTTTCGGATTTCTTCCGGGGCAGGATGTTTTTCCTGCAACACACGCTCCGTGACAATCACAAGCCGAGGTTTTTCCCCCTGAACCAGACGCGCCAGCGATCCCAGCCATTCCGCCTCAAGATCCGGATCGGGCCTCACCCGTTCTTCCCCGCGATGAGCCTCCGGAATGAACAGGACTTCGCCCCCCCAAGCCTCGATCTCGGAGGCCAATTCTTCCTGTTCCCTCACGCTGCCCGCCACCACCAGCCAACTTCGGCCTTTTTTATCCTGGGAAATGACGGTCGCCGCCAAGGCTTGAGCTGATACCGGCCACGACAACATGGAATACACCCCTCCCGTACCCCGCCCGGAAATCAGCTGGCCTACGCCCAGCGTTCCAAGGAGTTCCTTCAGATCCTTTTGCGATTTATTCTGACCCGACAAAACAATCTTCGGACCCGTTCCCCTGGTGTCGCACGGCCCCGCCCGCGACTTCCGGCGAGCGAATCTCAAAAATCAGATTCCGACTGCCTGAGCAGCCGCAGTTCTTTCGTCCTCAAGTTCGGCCACTGTGGCCGCGAGTTTTTTCTGCCCAAAATCATCCAGTTTGAGCCCTTGGACGATTTCCCATTTCCCTTTTCCATGGGCTTTGACCGGGAAAGAACACATCAACCCCTTGGGGACTCCGTAACTCCCATCCGAACAGACAGCCACGCTGGTCCAATCCCCCTCCGGAGTTCCCGCATGTAGGGTTCGCACGGTGTCGATCGCGGCATTGGCGGCGCTGGCTGCGCTGGAAAGGCCCCTGGCCTTGAGAACCTCCGCCCCTCGTTGTTGAACCGACTTCAAAAAGTCCCCCTCGAGCCAAGTACGGTCTGGGATGACCTCCATGGCAGGTTTTCCTCCAATCCTCGCATTCGTGAAATCCGGATACATCGTGGGCGAATGATTCCCCCACACAGCCAAACGATCCACCTGATGAACACCCACTCCCGCCCTCTCGGCCAAACGGGCCTTGGCGCGGTTTTCATCCAGACGCGTCATGGCAAACCAGCGGTCAGCCGGCAGGGATTGACCGGACTGCATGGCGATCCATGCATTGGTGTTGCAGGGATTTCCCACCACCAACACTTTGGCCGCCCGAGACGCGACTTCTGCCAAGACTTTTCCCTGCTGAACGAAGATTTTGCCGTTCAGGCCAAGGAGTTCCGAACGTTCCATGCCAGGTTTGCGGGGAATACTCCCGACGCAAAGGGTCCAATCCGCGCCTTCAAATGCCTGCGCGGGCTCGCTGGTGGCCACAATTCCATCCAAAAGAGGAAAAGCCCCATCCCTGAGTTCCATGACCACCCCTTGAAGGGCATTCTCGGCCTGGGGCACCTCAAGAAGTTGCAGACGCACCTTCTGTTCAGGCCCAAACAAACCACCGGAGGCAATGCGAAAGACCAGGGCATAACCGATCTGTCCAGCGGCACCCGTCACAGCCACTCGCACCGGTGTGCTCATGGTTTCCTCATGGCTTCCGTGCTCCGAATCGGCCTCTTGGCCTCTCCCGGAACAGGTCGATTGGTGGGATAGGGCTGAAATTTAAAAATGACCTCCCCGGGACGAGCCACGCTCAAGGTGTCCCTCGACATCCTCTCAACGGTAAAAGGGTCGTCTTTCAAGCGTCCGGCTTCGTCTTGCAACTCGGCGAGTTCTTCCTTTTTCGTCTGAATTTCGTTTTGCAAAACCTCCGCCTTGCTCTTCATATTTTGCCCCTTCTTCCAAGCAGGGTAAAAAAGGGCAAGCACAATGGCCAAGATAAGAATCCCGACAACGGAATAAGCCCAAGGCTGCAAAACACGCCAATAATGGCCACGGGCTTGGGTTTGTCCGAACCCACTGGGATCAAACAGTCGTGAGTTGCCCGCCATAGATCGCCTTGGACCCTAACTCCTCTTCAATACGGAGCAAACGATTGTATTTAGCCAACCGGTCCGAGCGGGAAAAGGATCCGGTTTTGATCTGGCCGGCATTGGTCGCGACCGCAAGATCCGCGATGGTGGAATCCTCCGTTTCTCCGCTTCGATGACTAATTACCGCCGTGTATTTGGCCGAGCGGGCCAGCTCAATGGCGTCCAAAGTTTCACTCAGACTTCCGATCTGGTTCACTTTGACCAAAATCGAGTTCGCGACCTTCTCCTGGATCCCCTTTTTAAGAAACTCAACGTTGGTCACAAAAAGATCGTCTCCCACGAGCTGGGTATTCTGGCCCATCTTCTGGGTCAGGGTCTTCCAACCATCCCAATCCTCTTCCGCCGTTCCGTCCTCAATCGATATGATCGGATATTTTTTCTGAAGTTGCGCATAGAACTCAACCAGCTCCGAGGCCTTTAGGCGCCTCTGATCCGATTTCTTAAAAACATACTCCTTTGTTTTTCCATCGAAGAATTCACTGCTGGCCACATCCAGGGCGAAGAAAACCTGTTTTCCTAGCGAATAGCCGGCTTTCTCCACGGCTTCGGCAATCACGGCCAAGGCCGCTTCCGTCGACTCCAATCGGGGAGCAAACCCCCCCTCATCCCCGACGGCCGTTCCCAGTTTCCTCTCATGAAGGATCTTTTTGAGGACGGCAAAGATTTCCGCTCCACACCGTAACGCCTCACGAAACGTGGGCAGCCCCTTGGGCACAATCATGAATTCCTGGAAATCAATCGGAGCATCGGAGTGGGCACCGCCATTGATGATATTCGCCATCGGCACGGGAAGCACATTCGCCTTCTCACCACCCAGCCAACGATAGAGGGGCATCCCGTGGGCTGCCGCAGCCGCCCTCGCCGCTGCAAGAGAAACCCCCAAAATCGCATTCGCCCCAAGTGACTTTTTGTTCGGGGTTCCGTCGAGTTCCAACATCACCCGGTCGATGGCCCGGGTATCCGATGCATCTTTTCCTTTCAGGGCAGCGGCAATCTTGTCTTTGACATTCGCCACCGCCTTCAACACCCCTTTGCCCCCATACCGTTTCGCGTCCCCGTCCCGGAGTTCCAGAGCCTCGTGAATGCCCGTACTGGCTCCACTCGGCACCATGGCAGAACCCACCACACCCCCCTCGAGAATTACATCTGCTTCTAAGGTGGGATTTCCACGGGAATCAATGACTTCACGCGCAGTAATGGTACGGATGGCTGTTTTCATAAAACGGAAGACGGAAGCAGGCGAAACCTTAGCTCCGGTAGGCTCGGATGGATTGGATCACAATCTTGAAACGTGATCCGCTCTCACTTGGAAGTTCGGCGGAATCGCCAATCTTGCGCCGCAACAAGGCCTGGGCGACCGCAGTTTGATAGGAAAGAATTCCTTTTTCAGGTTCACTGTCCCAAGCCCCCAAAATAGTGACCGTCTTCTTCTCACCACCTTCGGCATGAACATATTCCACCACCGTTCCAATGGCGACTTCATCCCCCTTAACCCCGCTGAAATCGGTTCCTTGGGCCGCGACGATCATCGCCTCCAACTCGGCCTTTCGTCTCATCAACACAGCCTGCATTTCCTTGGCCGCCTTGAATTCGTGGTTCTCTTTGAGATCCCCATAGGAACGAGCCACCCCAATTTCTTTGCTGTTGGCCGGGATCTTTTTTGTGGTGATCTCTTCCAACTCAGACTTCCGCTTCTCGAGGCTTTCCCAGCTCACGATCGGGGCTTCGACCACAGTCGTCCGGTTTTCGCCCGCAACCATCGAGCCGACCTGGGGGTAAAGCTTCACCAAAGCCCCAATCAATGACCGCTTATCCAATTCCTCAAAGGCGGTCGAGGCTAGGGCTGAACGCGTCACATCGCGAACTTCCTCCGGTGACGAAGGAGCCAAAAGATCCCGAATGAGTTCCTTGTCTTCCAAAAGTAGATCCCGGAGTCGCGACCCTCGGCTCGATTCAGAAAGCTGTTCTTTCTCCAAAACATTTAAGGCGGTTAGGAACAGGGATGGGCCGGCGAGCTTGGAGAGCTCTCCCGTCCGATTCCGGCAAAGCCAAACAATCAGATCAGGATGGGTGAGACGTTCCCTCAAAAGTCGATCCAAAGCCCCTTCAAGTTCCGCCAGACGGGTGGCTTTTTTGAAACGGGCCGTGATCGCATCCATCAGCCTCCCGGAGGCCCGGGGGAGAAGGGAGAAAAGCAGTTCCGTCCAACGTTCCCCCAACTGATTCCCGGCAAGCTCGGCAAAACGGGCCTGTTTCCCGGCAGGCAGAGCCTCGATGACTGCGGCCATACGATTCGGCTCCACGGGGAGAATCCCCTTCAAAACGGGCCCAATTTCTGGAGGCAGCCCGGCCACAACGGAAAATTCCGACCGAGCCAAAGCCAATTCCGCCACCTGACTCACCTGGCTCTTGGGAATCTTCTGCGCTGCTGCATCCACCAGCTTAAAAGCCTCTTCCGCAAATTGCTTCAACTCCGTCGGGGTTTTGGCCTTTTGGAGTTTCTCCAAGGCATCCATCACCCGCTTCGCACCGACGGCCTCTTGCAATTCCTCCAGCCCGCCGGCCTTGGTATCCGGGGCCGACTCCAAGTATTGAATTGGATCCGTTCTTTTCCCCGGGATGACAAAATGGGGGTCTTTCCGCATGGCGCGCTTCGCCGATTCCCAGAATTTTTTCCACCCTTCGGTCTGAAAAAGATGCGGAACGATGGCTTCCTCCAATCGGGCAGCGGTGGCTTCCCGCCCCAGACTGGTCACGGCAAGTTTCATGAACTCCCCTGGCTTCTCCGAGGCCAAGGCTTTGACCACTTCAGGTTCACGCAAGATTCGTGCCTCCAGATGATCATTTCCCAAGGGCTTGAGGGATTGCGCCGCATACGCAAATTCCATCGGATGTCCTTTTTTGGAGCGAAAATCAATCAGGAAGGCCCCCAAGGTATCGTCTTTGGAAGCTATTTTTCCCACCCCCCAACTGCGGTGTTTGCAATACGCACCGGGTGCCAGCTGGTCCAGCTTCGGATTGAGATCGGAGGGTTCATCCATGGGAGTTATTTCCGTAATCTCAGTCTCAGTAGGCATCCTAAGGAACATACGGAAACGCCCACCCACAAAGCAATCGGAATCCTTTTTCTGGTGTGTCTAAACAAAGCTTTCCTCAATCATCTGCAGATAAGAGACGATACGGGAATGGCGTGCCTCATCCCCCCGTCGGCTATAGCTGTTCAGGAGATTGATCAACATTCTCTCGGCCGTATTCCGAGGGGTGGCGCGCATATGCATGGGATTGGCCCAGGACAACCGATCCGTTCCAAATTTGGCGGCGAGATCATCCGCGGACATCACTCCCGCACCATGAAATGGATCAAAGATGACACCTCCGATTCCTGCCAAATAATGGCCCGGGGTGTTGATTCCATAGACATCCAAGCCGGCCCGCTGGCCGGCAAAGATATAAACCAAGGCCAAAGTCAGAGGGATCCCCAACCTGCCCTCCAATACCCGATGCAGATAACTGTTGGATGGATCAAAATAATCCTGAAGGTTGGCCCGGAATCCTTCCCGTCGGGCCAAAACCTCCCGGAGAGCGCCGATCGAATCCGAGGGTGAAATACTTTTTTTAGGAAGGTTCATTTCCACCTGAACCCCCAACTCATCCATGTAGGCCTTCAATTTTTCGAGGTCCATTCCAGGACTCTCGATCTCCGCGAGTTGCCAGCAGAACCTTTCCAGATCTTCCCAGGACGCAAAATCGGTTACTCCCCCGGCGAGAGAGTTCCGACGGATTTTTAAATCCTCCCAAAAACGAAGGATACTTTGCGCACGACTCCTAGCCTTCGGGCTTCCTGTCTGTGCCATTCTTGCAATGAGCTCCGCATGCCGGTCTTTCTGGGATCGCAGTTGTGCCATGGTCATATCCACCATGTCGGCATCCTCCCCTCCAAGGATCTTTTCGACCGCCCTCGCTTGATTTTCGTCGTGCGAGGAATTCACAAGATTCGGCTTACCCTCGGAAATCGACGGGGATTTCCCCGCGCTGTTGGGCATGTTCCTCATCCGAACAACCCCGGTCGGTGGGAACTCCCGTCTCGGACTGGGAGGGCTGAACCAACTTTTGCGCCAAAAGCCACGCCTCGACCTCATCTCCGCTGATGTCGGGCAACATGTGCCCGTTCACTTCCACGCACGGAGACAACTCTTGTCCGCTTTTCTGAATCATCTCAATCCGTTGATTCATGTCATTCCAGATATCCCGGTCTTCGAAAGGGAGATTGTACTTCGCCATCACGGCACGGACCCCGCGACTCCACCCGCAGTGAGGCTTGAGATAAGCAATGATTTTCAACGGCTCGGAATTTTTCGACATACACACATCCTACTCTGATCCCCCCTTTCTGCAAGGGGCTGAATCTCACCCCCCCACCACACCTTCGGTCTTAATATGGATTTCTTTCAACTGCCGGGGAGTCGCCTCAGCGGGCGCACCGCTCATCACGTCCTGACCGCGGGCGTTCTTGGGAAAGGCGATCACATCCCGAATACTTTCCTGCCCGAGCAAAAGAGCCATCAAACGATCAAATCCCAAAGCAATTCCCCCATGGGGAGGAGCTCCAAACTTGAGTGCTTCAATCATGTACCCGAAGCGACTTGTCACAATCTCTTCGGGCAGCTTCAGGATTTCGCGGAAAATTTTGTCCTGCAAGTCCCCCTGATGGATCCGAATGCTTCCTCCCCCTAGTTCGACTCCATTCAGCACCAAATCGTAGTGCTGCCCCCTGACTTTCTCCGGTTCCGAACCCAGAAATGCCAGATCCTCGCCCACGGGCGCGGTAAACGGATGGTGGCTAGCCACCATATGGGGATGCTCGGGATCCTTGCGCAACAAAGGGAAATCCACAACCCAGTGAAAATCCAATGCAGCCGGATCTTTTTTCAGTTTTCCTGCTTTTTCCAGATACTCAGCACATTTGATCCGGACCAGGCCCAGCACTTCACACGCGGAGGTCCATTGATCCGCTCCGAATAGAATCAGATCCCCCTCCTCCACCTGGAGTTTTTCGGTCAGGGCCTTTTTCTCGGCTTCACTGAAAAACTTCACGATCGGAGACTTCCATTCCCCTTTTTCCACCTTGATCCACGCCAATCCCTTCGCGCCATGGCTTTTAGCCAAATTGGTGAGATCCTCGATCTGACCCGTGGTAATGATGGCAAGCCCCTTGGCGTTAAAGGCCTTCACAACTCCGCCCGCAGCCACCGCCATTTGAAACACCTTAAAGGAAGAAGTTCGGAAAGTTTCCGTGAAATCCACCAACTTCAACCCATACCGCCGATCAGGCTTGTCGGTCCCATAGGTCTCCAAGGCCTCTTGAAAGCTTACCCGGGGGAAAGGAGTCGCCAGATCCACCCCCTTCACCTCTTTCCAAACGCTCTTCACCAAGCCCTCGATCAAAAGATAAATGTCTTCCCGCTGAATGAAGGACATTTCGATATCGATCTGGGTGAATTCGGGCTGGCGGTCCGCCCGCAGATCCTCATCCCGGAAACATCGGGCGATTTGAAAATACTTCTCGGCTCCCCCCACCATGAGCAACTGTTTGAACTGCTGCGGGGACTGCGGAAGGGCGTAAAACTTTCCGGGATTCAACCGCGAGGGAACCAGATACTCCCGGGCCCCCTCCGGTGTGCTCTTGAACAAAATAGGGGTCTCAATTTCAAGAAAACCCTGACGATCGAGGTAATGGCGGATGGCCAATGCCGCCCGGTGACGGGCCCGGAGGGATTCGGCCATGGCCGGACGCCGGAGATCCAGATAACGATACCGCAAACGTAAATCCTCATTCACCCCTTCTTCATCCAGTGGGAAAGGAGGCGTCTCGCTCGGATTCAGAATTTCCAACTGGGAGGCCAAAACCTCGACATCCCCCGTGGCCAGACCCGAGTTCTTCGTACCTTCCGGACGTAGGGAAACCTTTCCTCCAATTTTCACGACGAATTCCGCGCGGAGCGTGTGAGCCGTGGCGGATGTATCGGGGAAGAGAGATGGATTAAAAACAATCTGGGTCAACCCCTCACGATCCCGCAGATCAATAAAGATGACTCCCCCGTGATCCCGACGGCCGGAAACCCATCCGGCTAAGACCACTTCCTTACCGGCATCTGTGCCCCGCAGGGCCCCACAAGAATGGGTTCTTTTTGTCATCCCACCACCTTCGCCCATTCCCCCGGGTTGGGCTCAAGGCAAATATTTTCATCCGCCGCTCGGGACCAGCGGATTTCCAACTGCTTCCGCGTGGCCAACTCCTTCAATCCAAGTCTTCCTTCCGCGGATTCGCGCCCCACCAACAACCCCCAGCGCGCCCCCTTCGCTTCAGCCACCTCCAGTTGTTTCCCCCATTTCCCGGCTCCCGGATCATAATCGACCGACCATCCGTTTCGACGCATCTGTCCGACAAGAGCCAAAGCGAGACTCTTCTCCGCCTTCTCAGCCACAACAAAGATTTCCGCCCCGCCTTTTTTTTCCAGAAGAACTTTTTTCTCTTTCAGTAATTCGGCCAAAACCGCGTCCCCCATGCCAAATCCGACAGCGGGAAGATCCTCTCCACCCAGTTTTTTCAAAAGATCGTCATATCTCCCTCCTCCCGCCACCGCCCGAAGCTTTCCCGCCCGGTCATGCACCTCAAAAACAACCCCGGTGTAATAGGCCAATCCCCGGACAACACGCAAATCCGTCTCACACCAGCCCCCATACCCCAAATCCTTTACCCCTTGGTGGACTGCCTTCAATGCTTCCGAATCTGCCCCTTGGCCCTGCCAAGCCTCCTCCACAAATCCGGCCAGCTTTCCAAGTTTATCTTTCCTCTGTTCCGGAGTTGACCCCTCCAGCTTATCCAAAGTCCTCAAAACCCCCGGTTTGTCTTTTTCTTCGACCCCGTGTTTCGCCAGGAAGGCATCCCACCAACTCCGGTCACTCACCTTCACCACCACATCGTTGGCTCCCAACCCGAGAAGCGAGAGCCCCAGACACAGGGTCGCAATCAGCTCAGCTTCCGCGGCGACAGACTTCTCTCCGACCATGTCGCAATTCCACTGGTAATGCTCCCGATGCCTGCCCCGTTGGGGCCGTTCATAACGAAAAAGTCTGGGAACACTGAACCACTTGATCGGTTTACGGTAATTCCGATGCTGACTCGCGACCATCCGGGCAAAAGTCGGGGTCATTTCGGGTCTCAAGGCAACTTCCCGATCCCCCTTGTCCTTAAAATGGTAAAGCTGGGCGACGATCTCATCGCCGGATTTTTCAGTATAAAGCTCCAAGGACTCCAGTTCGGGTCCCTCATATTCAGAGAAACCGCTCCTACGCGAAGCTTCCCTCCAAGCCTCAAAAATCGACCGAAGAGCCGAATGCTCTGGAGGAAAAAAATCCCGGAACCCCGGGAGGGGTTGCCCCGTCATGCGACCGCCCCGATCCCGGAGCGGATCGGTTAAACCTCCGCCGTAGGCGGTTGATTGCCGCTGGCGGAGACAATCGCAGCCAGTTTGGTGGAATTACGGATCAATTCCGCCTTCATCTCCTTGCCTGCCTTAAACTTAACAACAGCCCGTGCAGGAATCGGAACATCCGTTTCAGGCTTATTCGGGTTTCGTCCAACCCTTGCCTTGCGAATCTTGATTTCAAACACTCCGAAGTTCCGTAGTTGGACCGCATCTCCTTTAAGGAGAGACTCTTTGATATGATCCAGAGTGAATTGAATGACTTTCAATACGTCCTGCTGGACAAGATTTGTCTCATTACTGATCCTTACTACAAGGTCACGCTTGGTCAGGTTTTCCATATGTCTCTATCTCTAGGCACTTTCCGTAAGGCGTCCAAGAAAATTATTAAACCCTCCTAATACGCCAGATTCATCTTCGTACCCTACGATCGCTTCTTCCACTCCACTTTGGGTGCCACAGGATCGCCGACCGCTTCTGAAAAAGTGCGAAAATGTGTTTTGCACAACTTAGCCAATTCTTCCCGACCCTTTTTCTCAAAAATCTCGGTCGCCTGCTTCTTAACCCCCGCTCCTGACCCCTTAGCTAACTCGACCCCTGCCTCCATGGATAATTTGGCCAACTGACGGACGAATTCCGCCCGCGCCAAAATACTCGCGGCCGCCACCGCAATATCACTCTCCGCCTTGGTTCTCTGCTCCAACTTGATTTCCACACCCTGTTTCCGCAACTCCCCCTCCACCAAACGCGGATCCCCGAACTGATCCGAAAGGGCCCGGGGACACTGGGGGACTTTCCCATGCAGATTCGCAATCACTTTTCCGTGGGCCCAGGCCAACATGCGGTTCAAATTGCCAAACTTTCGGTAAAGCTCGCTGTACTTCGCCGGCCCGATCGTCAACACCTCCATCCCACCCCGGACGGTCTTTTCAATCTCCTCCGCCAACTCCGCAATTTTTTTATCCGTCGTGATCGTCTTGCTGTCCCTCACCCCGATCTCCACCAACCGATCTGCCGTGTCCTCATCCACATAAACCCCGGCCACCACCAAAGGCCCGAACAGATCCCCCTTGCCGCTCTCATCAATCCCGAAGTGTGGTGCGTACATTTCGGGATTTCGCACCTTTTCGTAACCCAATCGCGCCTCCCCCAAAATTTCCGGCTCGAGGGTAAACTCCACAAATTCCCTCGCCTCTTTTCCCGCCACCACCAGCTTTCCGCTTTGATAGGCATGAATCACACACTTCCCCTTCCGGGCTGTGAAATGCCCGTACTGCAGCGGGGCAAACTCAAATCCCTTCGCCTCGATCACTTCCCGCAACCGCCGGACTTGGGACTCATCCAACTTATGGGTAAACATCGTATCCGCCATGTCTTCGCACCCTAGGTCCTCCCGCCCGCTCATCGACTCCAAAATCCGTAAAATCTGGCCCCGTCTTTATGCTTGGTTCGATAAAAACCAGCGCCCCCTTCCATGGCGCGCCTCCCCCACCCCGTACCACATCACGGTTTCGGAGTTCATGTCCCAACAAACCCGTATCGCCACGGTTCTTCCTTATTACGATCGTTGGCTGAAACGATTCCCCGATTGGTCCTCGTTGGCCCGTGCATCCCAAGCCACCGTCCTCCGCCATTGGGAAGGCCTCGGCTACTATCGTCGGGCACGCTTTCTCCACGATTTGGCCAAAGCCGTTCTCCGCCGTCCCGACCGCCAACTTCCTTCCGATCCTTTGGAACTTCAAAAACTTCCGGGGATCGGCGACTACACGGCCGGAGCCATCGCCAGCATCGCATTCGGAATGTCTGCTCCTGCTTTCGATGGAAATGTCGCCCGGGTCCTCGGTCGCCTTCTTGCACGCCATGGACGCACCCCCTCGTTGAAGGAATTAAAAGAAGTCGCCGGCTCCCTGGTTCCACAAAGAAATCCAGGCAGACATAATCAGGCACTCATGGAGCTCGGAGCTCTCGTCTGCCTTCCAAAAAATCCACTCTGCCGTCAATGCCCCCTCCGTTGTGTTTGCCCCTCCCAAAAAAAACTTCCCCCACCTCAAAAACCTCGCCCCCAACCCACCCGCATGGAGGAAAGAATTCTTGTCGTCCGCCGTGGAAATTCCGTTTGGTTGACCCGGCAACACCCCCAAAACCGATGGCGCGGACTTCTTCTCCTGCCCACCACGCAAACAATCGATCCAAAATCCAAAGCCCGGGCCCGGATCAGTTATCCTTTCACCCGATATTTGATTGCCGCTTCGGTGCACATTCTTTCCCGCCCCCCCGCCGGCTTCATCGGTCGTTGGTTTGGCCCTCCGGCCCTCCGCAAGGCCACCCTCCCAGCTCCCCACCGCAGGGCCCTCGCCCTGGTAAAAAAGAAACCTTACTGAACTCCCGGAATTTCAAGCACCATGACGTAGGGCGAACCCTCCCCACCGGCGATCAGGACATGCTGCCCTGCGGGTAATTCGACCCGGGTCAATCCGTTCGAGGGTCCAACCGAAATTCCACTGACTTCATTCCCGCGCGGACTTTCCTCATCCTTCAACACCACCGTTCCCCCCTCCACTTCAACCCGAAACTGGCAGGGAGACAGCCATTGGGGCGGATTTTCCTCGAGCAAAATCATTTCCACATCCGCACTCACTCCGCTCGGTCCCGGAGCTCGCCCAAAAACCAAAGGGAGCCGATGTTCACTCACTCCCTCCGCCCATTGCACCTGGTCCCCTTTTCTCCAGCCCATTCGCAAAAGCAGTTTGGGTCCGATTTTCTGCTGAACAGGAGCAACGTGAGCCGGGCGTCCCGCTTGGGGGGCAACAGGGGTTTGCGCAATAGCCATCCCCTGCCCCTGCTCACTCTTCTCCATGGATTTTCTCAGCCGCTGGGCCAAAACCCGCGCCACCACGCTCCCCGGATGATCTTGGCCGTCCGACCGTTTATCCATCAGGTCCTGAGCTGTCATCCCATAGAGCCAGCATTTTCCTTTCGCAGTCGCCGTGGCGCTTCTCGACAACCCCTGCAAGACCCCCATTTCACCAACCACCTCTCCGGGCCCCGCTTTGGCAATTTCAGAAGAAACCCCATTCGCCTCCCTCGTCAAGACGACCTGACCGCTCCGGATAATGTAAAATTTGTCGCTCGGTTCACCCTGACGAAAAATGACCTGACCGTCCCCGAAACGCACGGTGGCCTTCCGGATTTCCGCATTCACCGCCTCCGTGCGAATGTAAGCCCATAAAAACCGCCCCAGAAGCCCCACTGCCGACCCCACCCCCACCGCCATACAGTTGGTCACAAAATCCCCCGACCAATCGGTCGTCCTCCCAAAAATCGGCTGCACGGCTTCCAGCGCCGCACTCATACCCGCGACCAGAATCACTCCGAACGGCCAGAGCAAGGGACGCAGCCCCATGATCATCAGTCCGCCCAGCAACATGTAACCCACGAAATGAACTATCTTGTCTGCCTCGATCGCGACCCCCTTTTTCGCCATCAAGCTCCCGATCACCGCACAAATCATCCCCGCCAAGGCAATGACGATCAAAACTCCCCGTGTCTTGGGGGGAATATCGAGGTGAGGATTGTTGCCCGATCTCTTGGGCGGGCCACTTACCGGAGTTTTTTTGTCCAAAGTCTTAATTCTTTCTGAACCCCGGACAAACTGGGAGCCCCCACCACTGAACTCCTTGCCTGCAACGCTTTCCTGGCCCGCACGACAGGAGAACTTCCTCCCAGAACCTCTTCCGCCAATTTTCCGCTACCCTTGGCCAAAGATTCCCATGCGCTTTGGCCCAGCCGATCGATCCTTGTTCCTCTTTCCTCAGCGAGCCGAACCGCCGCTCCGACCACCTGATGGGCCTGCCGAAACGGCATTCCCGCCCTTACCAGGGCATCTGCCACATCCGTTGCCAAAAGTTCGGGCGCGGCGGCCGCATACGCACACGCCTCCGCATCCACCTCGATTGAATCCACCGCCTTCGCCATTACCTCCAAAGAAGATCGAAGGGTATCCGCCGCATCAAACACGCACTCTTTGTCCTCCTGCAAATCCCGGTTGTAGGTCAAAGGCAACCCCTTGAGCACCGTCAGCAGGGAAACGAGATGACCGGTCAACCGCCCGCTCTTTCCCCGGACGAGCTCAGCCATGTCGGGATTCCTTTTCTGGGGCATCAGGCTTGATCCCGTCGTGAACGCCTCCCCGAATTTTACAAATCCAAACTCCGCCGAGGAAAAGAGAATCAGATCCTCCGCCAACCGCGAAAGGTGCACGCCCGCCAACGCCACTCCGGCCAAATATTCGACTAGGAAATCCCGGTCGGAGACCGCATCCATCGAGTTGGCTGAAACTTTTTCAAATTTCAAAAGTCGCCGGGTGACCTCCCGATCCAGCTTCAGGGTGCTCCCGGCCAAAGCGCCCGAACCCAAAGGCATCACATCCGCCCGTTTGGCCGCATCGTGCAATCTCCCCTTGTCCCTCTCCAGCATCTCGACATACGCCAAGAGATGATGCGCCCATAGAACAGGCTGCCCCCGTTGGAGATGAGTGTACCCGGGCAAAATGACGTCCCGGTATTTTTCCCCGAGATGCACTAATGCCCTCTGCAGATTCTTGAGGGCAAGCAGATCGCCGGAAATCTGTTCCTTCAGCCAAAGCCGAAGGTCCGTCGCGACCTGATCATTTCGGCTTCGCCCAGTATGCAGTTTTGCCCCTGCGGGCACCCGGGCCGTCAGGGCCGACTCCAAATTCATGTGCACATCCTCCAACGAATCCTTCCACCGGAATTTTCCGGCCAAAATCTCCTTTTCGATTCGGTCCAAACCCCGGCAGATCGATGCGGCTTCTTTTCGGGTCAGCACCCCTGCCTTGACCAGCATCGTGGCATGAGCCCGGCTTCCCTCCAGATCGTGACGGGCCAACCGCTGGTCAAAATGGACCGACCGACTGAATTTTGCCGCAGACGGATCCGGCTCCCCTGCGAATCTTCCCTTCCCTGAACCTCTCATGGCTTGGGCTCCAACTTCCTTACATCATGGGAAGACAACACCCGCCACGCTCCCGGAGGGAGATGGCCCAGTTCCAGACCGCCAATCCGTATTCTTTTCAACCTCTCCACGGTAAAACCAAGACAGCGGAACATCAATCGGATCTGACGTTTCATTCCCTGACGCAAGACCATCCTTACCTCCTGCCGACCGAGAAACTGGATCCGCTCCGCCCGGGCCATCCCCTCTTCTAACCGCACCCCTTTTTCCAGACGCTTTAAGGCGGCGATATCCGGGGCGCGATCCAACTTTACCCGATACTCTTTTTCGACTTTGTTTTTCGGATGGGCCAGTCGTTGGGCCAAGTCCCCTTGGTTGGTCAATAAAATCAACCCTTCGCTTTCCGCATCCAGCCTGCCCACCGTAAAAAGCCGGCCGAAACTTCGGGGCATCAGATCCGTAATGATCTGACGGCGATCTTGAGCCGATGCCGTACAAACCACCCCTCTCGGCTTATGCAGGGCAATCACTACTCCTTGGGATATCCGCACGACTCTTCCATCCACCGTAACTTGGGCATTTTCAGGAACCCTTTCCCCGGGGCTCTCGGCTTGGCGTTTATTGATCCGCACCCTTCGGGCGGTAATCAGTTCCTCGCAACCTCTCCGCGAGCCAAACCCGGCGGCGGCTAAATAACGGTTGAGACGCATCCCCTCCCCGGCGGGGCTGGGATCAGGGGGGATCACTCCGGCTTCGTCTTGGGCAGGCCGGTGGATTTCATTCCCGCTTTCCACTGGCCACGCTTTTTGAGCAGGGTCACGCGTTCAAAACGCTTGAGAACATTACGCTTGGCGGCGGTCGCACCGCCGGACCTTAAACTACGATGAAGGGACATGCCGATAGGTTGCCCGATTTAATTTTCGCGTGCAAACCTCAAACCATACAGCGGTGGGATTTGCGCCCCTGATAACCTTCCCCCCACGCTAATTAAATTACCCCTCTAAGGAAGTTGGCTTACCGCTCCTCAGGCCGCTTGGCGAACTATCGGAGCGGTGGGATTTGAACCCACGACAGCCAGCTCCCAAAGCTGGTACTCTACCAAGCTGAGCTACGCTCCGGATTAACCCTTGCAATCTGCCCTGATTACGACATAATGCAAAGCTTTCCCAAATCATTATGAGAAGCGAACTTGTCAACCGAGCCCTCACGAAAGTGAGCAGTCCACAGATCCTGATTAATGTGGTCTCCAAACGCGTCCGCCAACTCGGCCTTGGCTACCGCCCGATGATCTCGGTCACCCCCCGCATGACTTTTATGGACGTCGCCCTGCACGAAGTTGCCGACGGAAAACTCGGCTACGAAGTGATTGGCGCCGCACCCGAATCCTCCGACAAGACGGTGCGCAAAACCCGCGCCAAGAAGTCCTCCTAACCGCCCTCGCTGGCAACGGGGTCACGCACCCTGAAAACGATCGAAATCCACAACCGGAAAGCCGGTTACAACTTTGCCATCCAGGAATCCATCGAGGCCGGCATTGTCCTGACCGGAGCCGAAATCAAATCCCTTCGCGCCGGTGGAGGCGACCTCGCCCATGCCTACGGGAAAATTGAAAACGGCGAAGCCTGGCTCTACTCGTTCCACATCGCCCCTTACAGCCACGGCAACCGCGCGAACCTTGAAACCGAACGCCCCCGCAAACTCCTTCTTCACCGGGCAGAAATCATGCGCCTCCTCGGCCAGATCGAAAAAAAGGGCAGTCGCGCCCTCGTTCCCCTCAAGGGCTACCTAAAAAACGGACGCTTCAAGATTCTTGTCGGTCTGGGGACCGGAAAAACCCATCGGGACCGCCGCCAAGATCTCATCAAACGTCAAACCGACCGCGAAGTGAACCGCGTCCTGGCCGACCGGCGCCGCAAATGAAATCCTCACTCCGACCCCTCTCCCGTCTTCTACCCAAAGGGGTTATCCGCTTCGACCCCGCCACCCTCCAGGCCAACTCTTCGGATGCCTGGATGGCCTCCTCTCTTCCGGAAGCCGTCGCGTTTCCACGGAATACCACCCAAGTCTCCAAAATCCTCGCCTATGCGAATCGTCATCGGATCCCAGTCACCTCCCGGGGAAGCGGACGGGGTTATGTCGGAGGATGCGTTCCGGTCAGGGGTGGCTTGGTCCTCTCCCTTGTGAAAATGAACCGGATTCTGGAAATCTCTCCACAGGATGGCATTGCCGTGGTTGAACCAGGCGTAATCACAGCCAAGCTCGCCTCCGCTGCAACCCGCCGAAACCTATTCTATCCTCCCGACCCAGCCAGCCTGAAGGAATCCTCCATCGGGGGAAACATCGCGACGAACGCAGGCGGACCCCGTTGCCTAAAATATGGCGTGACCCGCCATTATGTTCTCGGACTTGAGGTCGTCTTGCAGGACGGAACCATTGTCCGTCTAGGGGGACGAACCCACAAAAACCGCACAGGCTTCGATCTGGTCGGTCTTTTCACCGGCTCAGAGGGAATGCTCGGCATCATTACGCAGGCCACACTACGCCTTATTCCCCTACCCCCTGCCCGTTCCGCTCTTCTGGCTGAGTTCTCCTCCATTTCCAAAGCCGCCGCCGGGGTCCAAAAAATCCTCGGTTCGGGACTCCTCCCCTCCGCGTTGGAAATCGCAGATCCGTTTACCCTGGCCGCTGCCCGACGTGTCATCCCGAATGCACCTCGGGCTAACTCCCTCCTGATCGTGGAGTTCGATGGTCAACCCGCTTCGGTGAAAGCCGAGCTATCTCTCGCCTCAAAATTGCTGCGGCCTTCCACCTCACACCTCAAGGTCGCTACCGGCGAACAAGCCTGCGAAAAACTTTGGGAAATCCGTCGCGGTTTCAGTTATGCCCTACGCGACACCGGTCTCGTCAAACTCAACGAAGACGTCACCGTTCCAAGAGGCCGGATCCTGGATCTTTTTTGCCTGACTTCACGCCTCCAGAAAAAATACCGCATCCCCATCTCCAGCTTCGGCCATGCGGGAGATGGCAACATTCACGTCAACCTGATGGCCCCCGTCGGCACCCGCCACGACGACCCGAAGATGCACCGCATCCTGAATGATCTTTTTCGTGGGGTGCTTGCCATGGGCGGAGCCATCAGCGGAGAGCACGGAATCGGATTGGCCAAAAGACCATGGTGGCCTGACGCCACCTCTAGCGCCCTTCGGGAAATCCATCGGAAAATCAAAAAAGCACTCGATCCAAAAAACCTGCTCAACCCGGGCAAATACCTGGATTAATATCCGATCGCCCGCCCCCCCATCCATCTCTCTAGTGGGAGATATCCTTTAGCCTTTGTTCCTTGTCTTTTCGCATCTCCCCATTGACCTGAGCCTCCTCCTCGGGAGTGATCGAACCGGGCGGCAAAAGAAGAGAACCTTTCGTGAGCACCGTATCAATTCTGGGCGCGTAAACCACCCGTCCATTGACGATCACCACAAGGATGGAACCCCGACCCGTGCTGGTGGCAACCTCCAGTTTGGTCGCCCCAAAATCATTAAACTGAACAAGAACCGTCCCGTCCTCACGCCTTGAAATACTCTGAATCTCCTTTTCCGAAACCTCGGGAACATTCTGAATGGCAATCGTTTCGGAAGGGCTAAAAAGGGTGACTGGAACGGAAATCATTCCCTTGGCTCCTTCTGTCGCCTGCAAGTGAACACGGATCAGAACCGGAGGTTTGGGTGTTGCCCCCATCCAAAACAGTAATCCAATCAATCCCGGAACGATTTTCCGAAGAATCTGCATAGATCCTTTTCTAACCCAAATCCGACATGGAAACGACCTGATTTGTCATTCCTGAAACCGTGCTCTAACATCCCACCAAGATGAAATCCCGGAAGAGTTCGATCCTGCCGACGATATTTTTTGGATTTGGTTTGTCCGGGATCCCGCTTTCCCTCCTGGGATCCGATGTGGTTGATGCTTCATCCCGAACCACCCAGCCGGACAAATTTGTCACTGCCCCCGGCCTGATCAAAGGGGGTCTCTTCATGCAGGGATCCAAGAAAAGATTCGCGAGTGCCAACGAACTCAATCTCGATTCCTACAAAACCCAATTGGAGATCACTCCCAGCGAATTAAATCTGAAAAGAATCCGCGACCCCCAACCCTCGGATCAGATTACCGTTAAATTTACGCTGAAAAATGAATCCGACAAAGGATCCACCCTCTACTTCGCGACCGCCCAACGCTGCGAAGCGGTGATTCGTGATGCCGAAGGAAAGATTGTTTATACTTGGTCCGAAGACTATGAATTTGCCGCCGATCCCGGCTACAGCTACCTGAATGCCGGAGAGCTTTTGAACTACCAGCTGACCATCCCCTTCCAGGCCCTCCGAGGAAAAATCCCGGCCGGTCAGGCTTTTTTGACGGCCAGCTTGATTAACTACCCGCAGTTGAAGGCAGAGATGCCCTTGGAAATTCGGCCCTGACCGGGTTCGGACTGCTTCCCTTTTTTTCTTTCAACATCTTTTGAACTTCGGCTGGAGTAAACTTTTCGGCACGTCCCCCTAAATCGCGCCCGGAATGTGCCTCATCCTGCAGAACTTCCTCCTTCACACGGGTCAATCGACCTTCATACATCTGGAGGGAACCGCTTTTTGTATGGAACGCATGGCTCGGTCGGGAAGACCAGTCGAGCACATCGGGTTGCGATAATTCTTTTTTCTCCTGAATCCGATTCTCCCCGGTCTGCCTGACCGCAGGATCAAACGGAGCATTGCGGTTGTGATCCCAAGACGAGGGAATCTTGTCGTTCCTTGGGGCATTCTTGCCTTGCAGGGAGGAATCGGTTTTTGACCAAAGAGGTGTCCCAGCGAAGCCTGAAGCCTTCTTGTCCTCGAACATTCTGCTGGATTCCAGGTCCTTGCCCTTCACGTAATCCTTGGGGGCGATCTGCCTGTAGTCCTTCATTTTTCCCGAAAGCGAACTCAATTGGGTTCCCGGCTTCTTGGGCCACGAAGCATCGGCCATTCCTTGCTGAGCGGAGGTTAAATTCTCCGCACCGGTTTGCCCATGAACATCTTGCATCAAGGCACCACAAATCAACAAAAGGCAACCCAGAATCATTCCGCTATTTCACACCCCGGCGATCCGCTTTGCCCCGGAAATCTTTCCCTTGAGCAACTTCCCTGTCCACAACCAGTGAATGAGTTTTCATATTCATTGAAACCATATCTCACCCAAAAATGGGTCCACCTGGATTTGAACCAGGAACCAAGGGATTATGAGTCCCCTGCTCTAACCGTTGAGCTATGGACCCGACGGAACCATCTTCCATCTCTTGCAAGGAAACTCAACCCAGCGTTTTCAGGAGCTGACTGACCTGGGCTTGGGTACACCGATGAATCCGTTATTCTAAGCGGGTGCAACCCAGCCCCCAAATCCCACTTCCCGACCTTCCTCGGACCGTCATCGTCGGATCGGGTGCCCTGGGCACCTATTACGGAGCCAAACTGGCCCGGATCGGAGTCCCGGTTACTTTCCTTGCACGTCGTGACCTTGTCCATCTGCAAACCCACGGACTGCAAATCCGATGCACCGAAGGAGATTTTGACCTACCCAAGGTATCGGCCTGCGGCCGACCGGAAGAAATCAGCCCCGCCGACCTGATTCTCGTAGCGATCAAAACCACGGCCAACTCATCCCTCAAGCAGCTTCTTCCACCTCTCCTAAGTCCTCACACCACCGTCTGCACGCTCCAGAACGGCCTTCGGAATGAGGAGTTTCTGTCATCGGTCGTCGGCCCAGAAAGAATCCTCTGCGGAGTCTGTCATGTCTGCGTCTCCCGCCCCTCTCCTGGCGTGGCACTCAATATGTCGGGAGGGAATATCCGCTTTGCCGATCTTTCAGGAGGAGACACACCCCGGGCCCGTTCCATCGCAAAACTTTTTGAAAACGCGGGCCTTCGCTGTTCCGTCGCCTCCTCGGTCGGTTCTGCCCGGTGGTATAAATTGGTCTGGAATGTCCCCTTCAACGGGCTCGCGATTGCGGCAGGCGGGATCGACACCGCCCAGATTCTCTCCGATCCAAAACTCCACGCCGAAGCTCACGCTCTGATGCAGGAGGTTATGAACGCCTCCGCCGCGCTTGGTTTTTCACAGAGCCCGGACCACCCCGAAAAAGAAATCCTTCGCACACAGAAAATGGGAAAATACCAGCCCTCCAGTCTCTTGGACTATCTCGCGGAAAAACCCGTCGAGCTTGAATCCATCTGGGGCGAGCCTCTCCGGCAAGGCACCGCAGCAGGTGTCTCCATGCCCCACCTCAAGGACTTGTACGAAAAATTAAAACAGATGGTGAAGGTTTAATTCGGCCAGGAGAGTGCTTCAAACGCCTCGGACCCGCAGGCTCAAACTTTGGATATCTCTCGCAAGAGAGCCTGATTCATCTTGGCTCCCCGCTCCAGATATTCGATCGGAAAGGTTTCATCCGGACCGTGCGCCCGGCAATCCGGCAAACTCAGTCCCACCAGCAATGTCTCTACCCCCAGAACCTTCTTGATCACGCTCACAATGGGAATGGTTCCCCCTTCGAGCAAATACTGAATCTTTTTCCCGTCCCATGCCTCACGCAAGGCCCGTACTGCCGCAGGACCAAACCCCTGCGTCGGATCACAGAAGTAGGGAAATCCTCCATGATGGCGAACCACCTTGATCTTTACCGTTTTTGGACATCTCTTTTTCAGATCCTTTTCGACCCAATCGGCAATTTCTTTCGGATTCTGATTCGGAACGAGCCGAAAGGTCAGCTTGGCTGAGGCTTTGCTGGGCAGAACCGTTTTGGGTCCCGGACCCTGATATCCTCCGGTGATTCCGTTGATCTCGGCGGTGGGCCGCATGCCAATTCTTTCGATCGCCATAAAACCGGGTTCCCCGGCGAGAGCCGGACTCCCCGCCTGACGACGGACCTCCGCATCGGAAACTCCAAGGTCTTTGGCCGCCTTTCTTTCCCAGACCGCCACCTTCCGCACTTTCTTGTAAAACCCGGGAACCGTAACCCTCCCTTGCTCATCGTGCAGTCCAGCCAACAGCCGAGTCAGAACAGTGATGGGATTGACCACAGCCCCACCATAAACCCCCGAATGCAGGTCATGAGACGGCCCCGTCAGTTCAACCTCCAATGCCGCAATTCCACGTAAACCGTAGGTCAGAGTCGGTTTGTC
>CANEUY010000008.1 GCA_947442065.1 Verrucomicrobia subdivision 6 bacterium
GGCTTGAAGGGATTTACCCCGTCCTCGAAGACTCGGACGGGGTGGGATTTGAACCCACGGTAGGGTTTCCCCTACTCCTGATTTCGAGTCAGGTACATTAAACCGCTCTGCCACCCGTCCGTTTTCGATCATACGCCTTCAACCCAACCGCTCAAGCTTGGGCATTTGACCTCGATGCCCTTCTCGCCTTTAATCCTAAGACGATGTCCGATCCTCTAGCCAACGCCCAACTTCCCTCCTCGGGAATCACCGAACATTTTACTCCGGAGGCCCGCGCTGCTTTGGCTGGGTATGGTGAGTTTGTTGCAGTCGAACCCCCTCACAACCTTGTGGATGAAGGCGCCCAACTCGGAAAAATGTACATCGTTGTCTCGGGTGAGCTCTCCGTCCGCCGCCAAGGACAATCCTCCGAACTCGAACTCGCAAAACTAAAACCGGGCGACACGTTCGGCGAAGTTTCCATCTTCGACCCAGGTCCCACGTCCGCCAGCATTTTTCCCACCCAATCCTCCCTCGTCTGGGGGATTTCCTG
Source organism: Verrucomicrobia subdivision 6 bacterium (assembly GCA_947442065.1). Lineage (GTDB taxonomy): Bacteria > Verrucomicrobiota > Verrucomicrobiia > Methylacidiphilales > Verrucolacustridaceae > Verrucolacustris. The sequence goes on from CANEUY010000008.1 coordinate 533, forward strand.
GCCCCAACTCGAATTCCTCATGAACAATAACCACCCGATCAGCAGCATGTTCCTCGTCGGTTTGGGCACAGTCCTCAGTCGTCGACTTCGGGAAATGAATAAAAAGCTCGTCGACGCCGCCCGCGCTTGATTCCCCGCTTCCTTACCCTCTTTCTCTTTCTCCCCTTTCTGGTGGGAGCCAGTCCGGAACCCACCCCTTTGGTGGTTGGCATGGAACTCAATTACCCTCCCTTTGAAATGACCGATGCCGCGGGAAAACCCTGCGGACTCAGCGTTGAACTGGCCGAGGAACTTGCCCAATTCATCCACCGGCCCCTCCGGATTGAAAATCTGGCGTTCGACGGCCTCATCCCCGCCCTGCTTACAAATAAAATCGACCTCGTTATTTCCTCCCTCACCGTCACCCCGGAACGCGCCAAAGCCATCGCTTTTTCCCGCCCCTACGCCCATATCGGTCTCGGACTCCTGACCCGCAAAGACCCCACAATCCAAAACGCCAAGGATCTCAATAAAATCGACCGGATCATCATCACGAAACGCGGAACCAGTGGCCACCTCGCTGCGGAAAAACTTTTTCCAAAGGCAAAGCACCTCGTGGTGGATCAGGATGCGGCTGCTTATCTCGAGGTCAGCCAAGGAAAAGCGGATGCATTTCTTTACGACCAACTTTCCGTGGCCCGGGCACAAGAGCGATACCCTCAAACCACCCAGGCCCTTCTGACCTCCCTTCAGGAGGAAAAATGGGCATTCGGACTTCGGCAAAAGGACAAAGAATTACAGGTTCTGACTGAAGCCTTTCTTTTGGCATTCCAGAAAAAGGGCGGCTTCCAGAAGTTGGCTGCCAAATATTTATCCAAAGAAGAGGGGATATTCCGAAAAGCCGGAATTCCTTTTATTTTCTCCCCCATCCCTTGAATTCCGCCCGCCCCTCACGCTGGCTTTCGGCCTTATCCCTGCTGCTCGTCTTCACACTCCTAGCGGGCCTTCTTACGGCAGCATTTTCCTCCCTGCATTGGGAGTGGCGGTGGGATTCTGTCTGGGTCTATCGCGAAAAGTTCATGCACGGTTGGCTCACAACGCTAACGCTGGGTTTTTTCACCCTTCTTTTGTCGATTCCCCTTGGATTAGCACTCACCTTGGGGCGGGTGACCGGATGGTTGCCGGTCCGACAATTCTGCGCCACGGTGATTGAACTCACCCGGGGCACCCCGCTGCTCGTTCAGATTCTTGTATTATTTTATATCGTGGGATCAGCCCTCGGACTCCATAACCGCTTCTTTGCCGGTATTCTGATTCTTGCTCTCTTTGAAGCCGCCTATTTTTCAGAAATCTTCCGCGGGGCGTGGCTTTCGATCCCGCAATCAACCCTTACCTCCGCACGGGCCATTGGATTAACTCCCACCGATACCTTCACTCAGATCATCACCCCCCTCGCCCTGCGGAATTGCCTCCCCTCCCTGGCTGGTCAGACAGCCTCCTTGCTCAAGGACTCCTCACTTCTTTCTGTCATCGCCGTCAGCGAAGTCACTCATGTTGCCCAGGAAATCAACGCCTTCACCTACGGGACGCTGGAATCCTATCTCCCCCTGGCTCTCGCCTACCTGGTTCTCACGGTTCCCCTCTCTTGGTTGACGCACAAATGGGAAAAATCTCTGGCCTATGCGCATTGAAACTCATCAGGCAGGAAAGCGCTATGGCGACTCGTGGGGTATCCGCGAGGTCAGCCTGACGATTCCCCAAGGAGCCCCTCTTCTTTTTCTGGGTCCTTCCGGGGGTGGGAAGTCCACCCTGCTACGCCTTCTGGCTGGACTGGAAATTCCCGATGAAGGAGAAGTCTGGGTGGATGGACATCCCCTGCCCAAGGATGAGGCGTCACTCCGAAGCCACCGTCGGAGGCTCGGGTTTGTCTTTCAGGACGGAAACCTTTTTCCTCATCTTTCCGCGGAGGAAAATATCACACTCCCCCTCTGCCGGGCCCATGCTCAATCCCCGGAAGCTGCACGCGCAAGAGCCCAGCAGCTTCTCCAACGTTTTCAACTTCTCCCCCATACCCAGAAACGACCGGCGGAACTCTCAGGCGGGCAACGCCAACGAGTCGCCCTCGCCCGGGCCCTTGGACACAATCCGGAAATCCTTCTCCTCGACGAACCCACCTCCGCCCTCGATCCCGAAATGACGGCGGAAGTCCTGGACGCCTTGGAAGACATACGTCAGGAGGGAAAGACCCTGATTCTCGCAACCCACGCGACGTCGTTTGCCCGCCGAACCGGAGGCAGGGTTGCCTTTCTCCGAAATCATCGCCTCGAATGGACGGGATCAACGCAGGATTTCTTCCAATCCCCCCCCACAGAAGCGGCCCGGTCTTACCTCGCCAAGATCCTGAGGGACTAAAAGAGACCTCAACCGAGGATTGCTCCGGAGCGAAAGCAGGGTCACAATTTACCCATGGAATTCATGCAAGCCAAAAGGGATGGTTCGGGAGTCGTCTTAACTTTCGCGGGTCGACTCGACACCATCGCCAGCCAGGAATTAAAACTGCCCCTTCGGGCCGAGCTCGACCGTCAGCCCACCAACCTTACCTGTAACTTTCATGATGTGACTTATATCGGATCCGCCGTTCTGCGCCTGATTTTTGAGGCCGCCCGGGAACTCCAACGCAGGAACGGATTATTTCGGGTCACCCACTGCAGTCCGGAAATTCGCAGGGTTTTTTCTCTGACGGGCATGGATCATCTGGTCGACGGAGCCCCCGGACCGCAATTCACCCACGAAACCAAGGATGGAACTCTTCGTATCTTCCTGCAGGGCCGGATGGATGCAGTCCATGTCGGCGAGATCCGTGATGCTGTCCGTAAAGTCATTACCGCCCACCGGGGACCGATCCGTTTTGATATTACCGCCGTCCCTTACGCGGCTTCCGCCTTTGTCCATCTTTGCATCGATGCCTCGAAAATCACCAAGGCCAATGGCGGAAATTTCGGTCTTGAACGGGTCTGTCCGGAAGTATCCCACGTCTTCCGTCTGGCCGGGCTTCAGTCCCTTCTTCTTTCCTCCGTATGAAACATACCGAAGTGAAAGTGACGGTCAAAAACAGGATTGAAGACCTGTTGCGGGTCAATGCCCTGTTTGAAAGCTTTGCCACCCAACACGACATCAGCGGCCGTTTGCGCTATCACCTTCTTGTCTCCATTGAGGAAATTCTCACAAACATCATCAAGTACGGATTCGATGAGGAAGGGGTACATCCGATTCACATCACCTTCCGTCGGGTGGAAGATCAGATTGAGATGGAGTTCGAGGACCGTGGCCGCGAGTTCAATCCCCTCGAGATCGGGGAACCTGACTTGGATTCTCCGATCGAAGACCGTCAACTCGGTGGCCTAGGCATTCATCTTGTCAAAAAGATGGTCGACGAGGCGAAATACCGCAGGGAAGGCGACCGAAATATCCTGTTACTCCGGAAGGACAAGAACAGCCCAGCACCCGCTGCGTAAGGAACCGGGTATTCTGAATCCGCCCCGGACGGATAGTTTCCTTATTTTAATGCGTCGGCTTTCGAGCCGTGAATCGTGAAGAGGGCGGAAAAACCGCTGATATCGAAAACTTCTTTGACGTTGGGCTGAAGGGCTGCCAAGGCGATTCCGCCGCCAGCCGCCTTCATCTTTTTTACTGCCAGAAGGAGGGAACGGAGTCCTGCGCTGCTGATGAAATCGAGGCTGGCACAGTCAATCACCAGCTTTTTTTCCCCCTGATCGATCACACCCACCAAGGCCTGTTCCACCGAAGGGGCGCTGGTTGCATCGACCTTGCCCTGCAATTGCACCACGGTTCCTTTGGCTTCTTTGGTTGTATGAATTTGGACGCTCATCCACGCAATATCCCGAGAAACTCAGAGGATGTCCAGAGGGATTGTTGGATGCACACTTGCACCGCGTTCCGCTTCGGGCGATTGTGCCGACATGGAGTCCGACCCCCTGCTCGCCCATATCCGCACGATCCCTGATTACCCAAAGAAAGGGATCATGTTCCGGGATATTACTCCCCTACTCGGAGATCCCAGCGCCCTCCGGGAGGCTTGTCGCCGAATGGCCGAACCTTTTCTAAAATCACCTCCCCAATTTGTCGCAGGAGTGGAAGCCCGGGGTTTTATCCTGGGGGGAATCGTCGCCCATCTGTTGGGGGCTGGCTTCATTCCCATCCGCAAGCCGGGCAAACTCCCGTACAAATCGATCAAGCGGGAGTATGCCTTGGAATACGGCTCGGGAACCCTCGAACTCCATCAGGATTGCGTGCAAAAGGGGCAGAAGGTTCTCTTGGTGGATGACCTTGTGGCCACCGGTGGATCTGCCGAGGCGGCTGTCCTTCTTTTGCGGACTTTGGGAGCCGTGGTGGAAGCCGGATCCTTTCTTGTCGACCTTCCCGATCTTGGTGGTCGCCGGCGCCTTGAGAAACTCGGTCTAGAATTTCACGCCCTATTGGAATTTCCTGGAGAATGATTCCAACCCGAAGGTTCGGTCGAACCGGCCTGCCCATGCCGGTTCTCACCTGCGGAGGGATGAGGTTCCAGCATCGATGGGACGAAGAGCCTTTTCGGCCCATTCCCACCGAAAATCAAAACAATCTAAAAGCCACCATTCACCGGGCCTTGGAACTGGGCGTTCGGCATATCGAGACTGCACGCGGATACGGCACCTCCGAAGCCCAACTGGGACCAGTCCTGCAGGAGATTCCCCGGGAGAAATTCATCCTCCAAACCAAGGTCGCCCCGCAAGCCGATCCAAAGGAATTCGAAAAGACTTTTCGAACTTCCCTCTCTCGCCTGGGTCTTCCTTGGGTCGATCTCTTGTCCCTTCACGGAATCAACAACCGGGAGTTGCTCGAATGGTCCCTCCGTCCCGGCGGATGCCTCGATCTCGCACGAATGTGGCAAAAACAAGGACTGTGCCGCTGGGTTGGTTTCTCCACCCATGGCACACCCGAACTTGTGGAGGAGATTGTTTCCGGTGGGTGTTTTGATTACGTGAACCTGCATTGGTATTACATATTTCAGGAACACACCCCATCCCTTGTGGCGGCCCAAAAGAACGACATGGGCGTTTTTATTATCAGCCCCAACGACAAGGGCGGAATGCTTTATCAGCCCCCCCACACACTCAAGACTTTGACCCAGCCCTTGAGTCCCATGTCTTTCAACGCCCTTTTCTGTCTCCGGGATCCCCGCATCCACACTCTTTCGATCGGAGCCGCCCGACCGTCCGATTTTGACGAGCATATTGAATCCGTTTCCCACCTTTCTCGGGCGGAAGATATTCTCCCTCCCATTGAAAAGAAACTTCAGGAACAGTGGGAGAAGGCTGTACCTGAACACTGGAGAATGACCTGGGACCAAGGCCTTCCCTCTTGGGAAAGGACTCCAAAGGAAGCCAACTTCCGGGAAATCCTGCGTCTTTATAACCTGGCCATCGCCTACGGCCTGACCGATTACGCCAAGATGCGCTACAACCTTCTCGGCCAAGGAGGTCACTGGTTTGCCGGGCAACCTTTGGGGAATCTGACTCGTGAGGAAATCCTCCCCTCCCTGTCCCAATGTCCCGATCCCGAAATCACTTTAAAAAATCTTTTTGCTGCGAGGGATCTGTTGGCGGGATCCAAAGTCGAACGGCTCAGCAAAACGACCTGATCAAACTCTCTGCCAAGCCCGGCGATAAACCTGCCGACCTTCTTTCGCAAACAACTGCTCAAATTCACTCGTCGGCTCATTCTTCCCATCCCAGGAGGGGTCGACCCGCCAGTCCGGACAATGACTCATTTCTTTTTCCGCCCACTCAAAATATTCCCGGTCATCCGTCGTTAGCTTGAAGAAGCCAGCGGGTTTTACCGCCAAGGCCGCGTCCCGGGCAAATTCGCGGTTCAGGATTCGGTTTCCATGGTGACGCCTTTTGGGCCAGGGATCCGGGTACCGGAGCGTAATCGCATCCAACGAACCGGTTGGGCAGAGGTTTTTAATGAAATACCAGGATTCGAGACGAAGCACCTTGAGATTGAAAAACCGGTTTCGGATGGATTTTTTGGCAATCTTGGTTGCCCTTCCCAGTAAACGCTCCACGGCCACAAAATCCCTCTCGGGTTCCCGCAGGGCCCGGGCTTCGGCATAGATGCCATCTCCCGCCCCCAAATCGACTTCCACGGGAGCAATGCGGCCGAAGACCTCAAACCACACGTAGGGAGGGTATAATCTCTGAGAGGAAAGCCAGGGATCCGGGGAAACTCCCGGAGACACCTTAGCGGTGCTTTTTTCCACCGAGCCGAACAGGCGACTTGCCGGTGGAGCGTGCCCGCACTTTGGAAATCAAACCGTTTCGCTTGGCTTTGCCTGAAGGGGTGCCATTCCGTTTTGGTTTCGAAGGATTCCCCTCATCCGCACCTGCAGGGGATTTGACCTTAAAGAGACGGACATCCCTTAAACGGGAGATTGAAACCTTGGTTTTCTTTTGCGCCTTGGTCCAGTACACCATGGCGTAGCCTTCCCCGACTTCGACCACTTCCCCGCCATCGCTACGACGCGAATCCAAACGGGAAATTGTGGCTCCACAAACAGGATAAGGTCCGAGGGGGGGCGGCAAACGTCGGGCGGCGATATTTCCGTTGCCATTCCGACCATTCAACCCGCCCACTTCCTTGGTAGGTGCACCTTCCCGAACCGGAATCGCACGCCTTTCGACAAACATCTGAATCGCCTTCTGAACTTCAGGCAAGGAAAGGTGGTACTTCCGGGCTGTGTCCACCATGTTGAAATTTTCCTCCAGGATATCCCGGTCAACCTGACCTCCCGGTCCGTTCGGAGACAGGACAAAGGTCAGATATTTGAGCGACGTGGAGTCCTCCCCTAAAGCACTCTTGAAAACAGCCACCAAGGCCGGCGGAAGCACATGATCCGAGGCCAAACAGTTAAGATTTTTCCAAAACTTATTCATAATCTAATCACAATCGTATGTGAAAATCCCTATGATTGGCAAGTATTTTTAGAAAAGTAGTTTATATGTATATATCCTTCAATGACTTGTGTTTTTAATATTATACGCATAAAAACTCAATAAATCCACACCACATTCCAAGTCCTTATCATTCTCAATCGATTACCTCTTTGGTAGTTTGATTCTCGCAATTTTCATGATTCTTCTTCATTTCTGCATTCTTGGAGGTCTTTTGCTAGTCACCGGCAATTACCTCTTGAACCTCAGGGTCTTTCGCTTCCCATCGGTCACTGCCGTTGCAAATCCTCCCCCCCGCCTTTCCGTCCTGATTCCGGCCCGAAATGAGGAACTCAGGCTTCGTCCGTGTATCAGCACACTCTCAGACAGCGATTTCCCGATTCTTGAAATTCTGATCCTGGACGATCATTCCACCGACGGAACGGCCGCCCTCGTTGAACAGAGAGCCAAAGGAGACCCCCGAATCCGACTGATTTCCGGTCAACCTCTGCCGGAGGGTTGGGTGGGCAAGCCGTGGGCCTGCCATCAGCTCGCCCAACAGGCAAAAGGCGACTATCTGCTCTTCGTCGATGCCGACACCCGCTTTTCCGACATCACCCTTTCCCAGGCCGTCAATCTCGCCCACGAACAACAATCGGACCTCCTTTCCCTTTGGCCTTATTTGGAATCCTTCAGTTGGAGCGAGCGACTCGTTATTCCATTTGTCCATCTCTTCATCTTGTTTTACCTGCCCCACTGGGCCAAAGGATCTCTTCGGTGCTTCGGGGCTGCCAACGGGCAGTTTGTCCTCTTCCGTCGGACCGCCTACGAAAAGATCAGAGGCCATGAATCCGTCCGGAATCATATGGTCGAGGACATCGCCATCGCCCGCAATATGCGTGCCGCAGGATTCAAGGTACTGAACCTCGACGCCACCAACCCCGGACACAGTGATGCCCTTGTCGAATGCCGTATGTACACCCGCTTTTCAGAAGTCTGGGAAGGATTCACAAAAAATCTCTACCCCAGTTTTGACGGAAACTTTTTCGCCTTTCTCTTTTTTCAAACTCTCCAAATCATTTTATTCCTCCTCCCCTTCGCTCTCCTCACTACCCCCTCAAGCAGGCCAATTGTTTGGACCGAAATCGGCATTATTTTCGCTCTCCGCTTGTCATTGGCGCACCGCTTTCGGCAAAGCTATCTGGGAGCTCTATTCCACCCCATCGGACAGCTTCTGGTCCTAGCCATCTCCCTCAATTCTTGGCTTCAGGCTGTTCGTGGGCGACTTCCCTGGAAAGGGCGCCACTACGCTCATACCTAGCGACTTTCTCTCGCCCAGCATTTTTGATATTCTTCATTTATGTCAAACCTCTCCCTTCTCGGTCGCAAAGTTGCCGTCCCGGCCAATCCTTCTTTGGCCCGTCTGGAAACTTTTCCGAACCCAAAACCCGGCCGACCCTACGAGATCACTTTTTCCACTCCTGAATTCACGTCCCTCTGCCCCGTGACCGGTCAACCCGATTTCGCCAACATCACCATTCGCTACACCCCGAAAAAGAAATGCGTGGAAAGCAAATCCCTGAAACTTTATCTGCACTCTTTCAGGAACACCGGCTCATTCGCTGAAGCGGTCACCAACCGGATTCTGGATGACCTCGTCCGAGCCATCTCCCCCACCCATGCGGTCGTGACAGGCGAATTTGCCGCCCGTGGGGGCGTGGCCCTCAAGGTTTCCGCCTCGTTCGGAAAATCCCGTTAGTTAACGGCTCGTCTTCAAGACGAACATCTTCTCCACGGTCATGTCCTCCATGCTACGGGGAATTCCCCCCATGCCCAAACCCGATTCCATCCGCCCCCCGAACGGCATCCAGTCCACCCGGAATGCCGTATGGTCGTTCACCATCACCGCCGTGGCCTGTAAATTTTTCACATAGTAGAACGCTTGATCGATGTTTCGGGTGAAAACCGCGGCCTGAAAGCAAAATGGCAAAGCGTTGGCCCGCTTCACGGCTTCCTCCGCCTTATTGTAACTGTAGACGCAGACAACCGGCCCAAAGACCTCCTGCTTCGATATCCGAACCTCCTCCGGAGGATTCCAGAGAACGGTGGGTGCGTAGCAACTGTCGGAAATCTTCCTTCCTCCACACAAGAGCGTGGCTCCCTTTTGAACCGCCTCATCCACCCAGTCGGAAACCCGCTGGCATTCCGCGTGACTGATCAGAGGCCCGACCTCGGTCTTGGGATCTGCTGGATCTCCCACAACAAGTTTCGCCGCCTTATCGGCCATTTTTTCAGCCAACGATTTGGCTAACGATTCGTGGGCATACACCCTCTGAACCGACACACAGACCTGACCGGCATGATAAAACCCCGCCTTGACCAATAGGGGGACTGCTTCATCCACATTCGCGTCCGCTTCGACGACAACCGGGGCGACACCCCCGTGCTCCAAGGCACAGTTCGCCCCGGGAGCCAGCTTGCTGCGCAAAGCCCATCCCACATGGGCTGAACCGATGAATGTCAGAAAATTCACCCGCCGGTCGGTCACCAACTGCTCCGCATCGTCGTTTGAGCACACCAGGGCCTGACACCACTCCTTAGGTAGCCCCGCCTGATGCAGAAGTTCGACCAGACTGAAGCAGGAAAGCGGAGTTTTGCTCGCAGGCTTGACCACCACAGGGCAACCCACAGCAATGGCCGGGATTACCTGATGAATGATCAGGTTGACCGGATGATTGAAGGCGCTGATTGCGGAAACCAATCCACCCGGTTCACGATAGGTATAGGCCATCCGGTTCATGGAGGCGGCATTCAGCCCCATCGGAATTTCGCGCCCCACGAGGTGGGGAATCGTTTCGATTGCGACCTTAATCCCGTTCATGGCTCGATTCACTTCGACCTGGGTATCCACCAAAGGTTTCCCGCCCTCCGCCAGCGCCTGTTGAATCAGCTTCCCTTGATTTGAGTCCACCAGCTTTTGAAAGCTCTCCAAAATCTGGATCCTTTGCGGAACAGTCAGCCATTTCGACCGATCCGCAAACACGCTGGCCCCGCGATCCAACGTCTCCTTGACCTGCTTCCCGTCGTGCGTCGGCACCTCGCCGACCAGCTTCCCGTTAAATGGGTTGTAAACCTGAGTCGTTTTCACAGCTCGAGGATGCCCCCCGGTTGCATCACTTCCACCTTGTATCCGTGCTTTCCGGCCTCACGGACAAAAACATCCGGATCCACTTCAATCATGGGAAACGTGTTGTAGTGCATTGGAACCGAAAGTTTTGGGCGCAAGAAGCGGACCGCCTCAGCTGCATCCTCGGGTCCCATCGTGAAATTATCTCCAATGGGCAGGAGAGCCAAATCGATCTGTTTTCGCTCCCCCAGCAACTGCATATCCATCGTCAAAGCCGTATCCCCCGCAAAATAAATCGTTTTCCCCTCCAACCGCATCAAGAACCCCACCGGGGAACCAAGCATCACCGGTCCATTGGGCCCCTCAACGGAAGAAGTATGATGGGCGATCGTCAGTTGGAGTCGGCCAAAAGGAAACTCACCGCCTCCACCACACCCCAAGGGGTGTACCGGAACGCCCTGAGCTCCCACATGCAGGGCCAGTTCGTAAACCGCCACGACCGTCGCTCCGGTACGTTTCGCAATCGATACGGTATCTCCGTAATGATCGGCATGTGCGTGACTGACCAAGATGAAGTCGCACTGTATATCCTCCGCCTTGGCCGCGGCCTTCGGATTTCCCGTGAGAAAGGGGTCGATAAGGATTTTTGCTTTAGGAGTCGTGACCAAAAAGCACGAATGCCCAAGATATTGAACGGACACATTCGAGGCCATGCTTTGATTATCCCGACTCTGGCTGATCACTACAAGCACCCATGGGCCAACAAAACACCTTCACCCAAACAATTCTTTGGTCCATTCTTCATGGATGCGCACCCCGATTGATCTCCCTTCCTGGCAAGCCCTTGCCAAGCACGCTCAAACCTCCCGCGACACCCACATGCGGGATCTCTTTACCCAGGACCCATCCCGGGCGACCGCTTTCTCTCATCGATGGAACGACCTGTTTCTCGATTACTCCAAGAACAGGATCACAACCGAGACCTTAAAACTTCTCCGTCAGCTCCTCCGCGAATGCAAAGTCGAGGAACTCCGAGACCGAATGTTCCGTGGCGATAAAATCAACTTCACCGAGGACCGATCTGTCCTCCATATCGCCCTGCGCCGACCCGCCAACCAACCCCTTCAAGTTGAAGGCCGGGACATCATGCCCGAAGTCGAGGCAACCCGTCAGCACATGAAGATTTTTTCTGACCAAGTTCGCTCCGGTTCTTGGAAGGGTTACACAGGCCAACCCATCACCGATATCGTGAACATCGGCATCGGCGGATCGGACCTGGGGCCCGTAATGGTCACAGAGGCCCTCAAGCCCTTCGCCCGTCGGGACCTTCGTCTTCACTTCGTTTCAAATATCGACTCGACCCATTTGGCTGAAGCACTTCGCGCATGTAACCCCTCCACCACCCTCTTTCTTGTCGCTTCCAAGACCTTTACCACCCAGGAAACCCTGACCAACGCCCACTCCGCCCGTTCCTGGTTTTTGAAGGAAGCGGTCGAGGAAAAACATATCGCGAAGCATTTCGTCGCTCTTTCGACCAACGAGAGCGAGGTTATCAAATTCGGCATCGATCCGGCCAATATGTTCCCTTTCTGGGACTGGGTCGGCGGGCGCTACTCCCTCTGGTCGGCCATCGGTCTGAGTATTGCCTTATCGATTGGATATGAGGGGTTCACAGAACTTCTTGAGGGCGCCCACGCCATGGATGAACATTTCCTCAGAACCCCCGTTGACCAGAACTTGCCCATGACCCTTGCCCTCCTCGGCATCTGGTACAACAACTTTCACGATGCCCAGACGCACGCCATTCTTCCCTACGATCAGTATCTTCACCGCTTCCCCGCCTACTTCCAGCAGGGCGATATGGAAAGCAACGGCAAGGGCGTGGATCGGGACGGAAAGCCCGTCACCTGGAGCACCGGTCCGGTCATCTGGGGAGAACCAGGCACCAACGGTCAACATGCCTTTTATCAGTTGATTCATCAGGGGACGAAGCTGATCCCCTGCGACTTTCTGGCTTCGGTTGAAACGTTTAATCCTCTCGGGAGGCATCACGACATTCTTCTGGCCAACTTCTTCGCCCAGACCGAGGCTTTGATGAAGGGGAAAACCAAAGAAGAGGCCAGAAATGAACTCACCAAGGAAGGCCACAAGGGAGATGCTTTGGAGAAACTGATTCCCCACAAGGCCTTCGCGGGGAATCGCCCCACCAATTCCCTTCTCGTCCAACGATTTGACCCAAAGACCCTCGGAAGCCTCATCGCCCTTTACGAGCACAAGATATTTGTCCAAGGGGCAATCTGGAACATCAACTCCTATGACCAAATGGGCGTCGAACTCGGCAAGCAATTAGCCAAAAAGATTGAACCTGAGTTGGCCGCACCGGGTCCAGTCACCTCGCACGACTCGTCCACCAATCAACTCATCAACGATTACAAGAAACGCTCGAACCGAGCGTAACCCCAGCCGAGAAGATCCAATGAAACGAGCCCTGACATGTGTTCTGATCACTGGACTCTTGGCTTCGGGTTCTCTGGCTTGCACGCGGATCCTGTGGAATGAGAGTCGGTTTGGAGTGCTTGTGGCACGTTCCATGGATTGGCCGGAGAGCACCGAACCGGTGCTTTGGTTTCTCCCCCGCGGAATGGAACGGGATGGTTCAAAATGCGGCTTGGAAACAGTGGTGAAGGAAAACCCACTGCGCTGGAGTTCGAAATACGCAAGCCTAGCGGTGGGAATTTATGGAGTCGGCACGGTGGATGGCATGAATGAGAAAGGCTTGGGCGGACATCTTTTATATTTGGAAAAGACCAGTTTTGGGCAGCGGAATTCAAAGAAAAAAGGAGTCTCCGCCATCCTCTGGCTCCAGTACGTGCTAGACCGGGCCTCGAACGTAAAGGAGGCTCTGGACCTGCTTCAGAACGTTCAACCCATCATGATTCAATCTCACGGGCATGACTCCACAATTCATCTAGCGCTCGAGGATAAAAGTGGCGCCAGTGCCATCATCGAGTATCTGGACGGTAAGCCAAAGATTCACCGAGGCCGGCAATTCACCATCATGACCAACGATCCTCCTTACGACGAACAACTGGCCATGCTCGCCAAAATGGACTTCACTCAACCAGGTCAGGATACGCCGGTTCCCGGCAACATCTCTCCGCAGGATCGTTTCCAACGGGCAGCATATTTTTCCCGGTTTTTTCCTGAACCTACAAACATGCAACAGGCTTTTGCCACCCTCTTGGCCGCGATTCGGAGCGTCTCTGTACCCTTCGGCACTCCCTACAACAAACTGGGTGACGGTTTTCCGGTTTATAACACCGAATACCGAACGGTATGCGACCTGACGCACGGGGTCTACGGGTTTGAACTCACCACCACCCCGAATTTCTTTTGGGTGGAGTTGGCCGACTTCCCACCCGAAAAAAGCATATCCCCCATGTCCCTGACGCCCGGAGCGCTGGATCTTGCCGGAAATGTTTCATCTCAATTCAAGCCCGCCCTTCCCCCGTTTTAATTTCATTTATGGATGCAAAGAATCTAGCCAAATACATCGACAACACATCCCTGTCCCCGCAGTTAACGCGTCAGGGCGTTCTTGAGATTTGCCGGGAATCAGAGGCATCCGGTTTTTATGCCGTATGCCTGCCTCCTTGCTGGGTCGGTCTAGCCAAGGAAAATCTTCCACATGGCAGGGTCAAAGTGGTCACGGTGATCAGCTTTCCCCATGGAAACGACCTAACAACCTCCAAAGCCTTGGCCGCGCAGGAGGCGAAACATGCAGGTGCTGATGAAATCGATATGGTGATGAATCTCGGTTGGGCCGAAGAGGGAAACTGGGTTGCAGTGGAGAATGACATTGCTCAGGTCGTGAACGCGGTAAAACCCACTCCCGTAAAGGTGATTTTGGAAACCTGCCTCCTTTCCCAGGATCAGATAAAGAAAGCATGTCACGCCGCGGCTCAGGCGGGCGCAAAATTTGTCAAAACTTCAACAGGCTTTTCCAAGGGCGGTGCATCCATGGATGCTGTTCGCCTGATGAAGGCTTCCATCCCCCCGACAATGGAAGTCAAGGCAAGTGGGGGGATCCGCGATCTTCCAACTGCTTTGGCAATGATCGAAGCCGGGGCGACACGTTTGGGCACCTCGTCAGGTACTGCAATTATTTCGGGAAAAAGTACTTCCTCTGCCTACTAAAAGTTAATGCCGTACGTGGGGTCAGAACTCTGAAAATCAGAGCCTAACTCGCAGTCCCGTTCGCATCTGCGAAAATTGTCTTCAACTCATCCTTGGAACTCCGTCCGAGCCAACGCGTGAGGGATTCTGATCCGCTCTTCTTCGTCTCATAAGCACGGAGAACTTTGTCGATATAAAGATGCACCTCTTCGTACGGCACCTTGGGCTGAATCAGCACATTAAACCGGGCATCAGCCCCGGTTTTTCCACCCAAAAACATGTCAAAACACTCCTTTTTCACTCCATCCACTGTCCGGGTCGCCCCACGAAAACCGATATCCGCGACCTGGTGTTGGCCACATGAACTGGGACAACCACTGAAATGAATTCGGACCTTGTCTTTGTAGTGGGCACTCACCTGTTCCAGCTCACCCACCAAGCGGATCATCCGGTTTTTCGTCTCCCCCACCGCCAGATTACAGAACTCGATGCCAGTGCAGGAAACACAGCCTTTGCGGAAATTGCTGGGCTCAACCACCAACCCGGAAGTCACCAGATCCTTTTTCAGCGCTTCCACGTTCTTTTCCGGAATGTTCACGATAATCAGGTTCTGCTTGTTGGTTCCCCGGATTCCCACCTTCCCCTTTTCCCCGTATTTTTCCGAAAGATCGGCAATCATCCTCATCTGGGCACCGGTGAGCCGACCTCCCGCCAGACAGATCCCGACCCAATAAAACCCCTTTTGCAGCTGGGCATGTACCCCCACGTGGTCGGATTCCGGATCCTCCGGGAAAACAAACTCCGAATGGCGCTCAAACTTCCTCCCTGCCACTCGCTCCACTTCGGAAATAAACTTCTCCGCACCCCAGTCAGCCATCAGAAACTTCAGTCGGGCCCGGGCCCGTTTGTCCCGGTATCCATGATCCCGGTATATGACCGAGGTATAATGAACGATCGGAAGAACATCTTCAGGTTTTAGGAATACAGGCAAGGTTTGGGCCAAATGAGGAGCTGAGGAAAGTCCACCGCCGACCTTGATCCCGTACCCTTTCTCTTTCCCCCTCTCCAAACCAAAAACCCCGACACAGTTAATATCAGGCTGCGTACACATGATGCGGCACCCCGAGATCGAAATCTTATATTTACGGGGAAGATTGGAAAATTCTGTGTTGTTTGTCAGATGCGCATCCACCGCCTGCAGTTCCGGAGTGGCATCGAGGATGGCATCCGGATCCATTCCGGCAACGGGACAACCCACCACATTTCGCGCAATATCACCGCAAGCCCCGCTCGAGGTGATACCCACGGAATCCAAACGCTTGAAAATCTCCGGGAATTGTTCGATCCGCAACCAGTGAAGCTGAATCGTCTGCCGGGTGGTCACATCCCCAAAGCCATGAGCAAAATCATCCGTCAGGGCGGCAATCTCGCGAAGTTGCGCCGGATTAAGCTGCCCTCCCGGTATCCTCGTCCGCAGCATAAAATAACCATCCTCCTTCGGCTTCTGTTGGTACACGCCGTACCACTTGAAACGCATGAAGTCGTCGGACTCGATCGCCTGATACCCCTCCTTGACGTAACGGGGTAGATCCTTGATCACATCCAAGCCATCTTTGGCCAGTTTGATCTGCTCTTCCTTGCTCTCTCCTGGAGTAAAGTTTCTTGGGGTGGAAAGGTTTACGGACATAAAAAAACTCTACTGAAATCCGTCGTGGGCACAAGAGACTCTCTTAGAGCCTTGTGTCATTCACCTGTTTCCATTCGGACCTTGAAAGCACTCCGATCGCATACCGCAATCCTGGCCGGATATCCCGGGTTGAGATCGACATAACATTCAACTTCCCGTCCCCCTCATCCCGCAGCCGGAACGAAACACGGCTCCCACGGGTAGTGGAGACCACCCCGAATTCGCTCGAAAAATCAATTTCGCCGGGGCTTTTCGCAAGTCCAAGATTCCTCCAGATCCGCTCGTAAACGGCCTGATCTTGAATCACTTCGTGGACAGGTCCCTTGTCCACCCCATCCCCGGCATCACCGATGAATTCCCGCAGGGGCCGAGGCTCATCCTTGCTTTTCAAGGTCTCCCCCCCAAAGCTCATGGAAAGAAGCCCCGTCATAAGAAACATGCAAAGGCAGCGCATGGATCAGGCTGAAACTTCCTCCCTGATTTTGGGCGCCGATTCCAGCTGAATTCCCAAGTCGCCGATTTTCGCCCAGCTGAGTCCGGAGAATTGGGCAACTTCACCAGCCATGGATTTCCATACATCCTCCACGGAATGAAGTGAGTTGCCTCCCGTGAGGGCTATCCGCAAATCCCGCAAAATCATCCAGTCCTCCCGGGCCTCTCCCGGGGCAGGAATCGCCCGCGTCATCCGTTGCAACCGTCCATGGACATTGACCATGGAGCCTGTTTTTTCCGCAAAAGCAGCTCCCGGCAGCACCACCTGGGCCAACTGACTCGTCGCATTCGATAAAATGCCGGAGAAAATCAGAACTTCGAGTTTGGCGAGGCTATCGGCCGGTATCCCCGCCGCAACCAGGTCCTCTCCGCCCAAGACGAGAAGTGCCTTGATCTTGCCCGATGCGATTTCCCCGCCCCATGCACCCAGTTTCCTTCCACCGGACGAAAGCCCGAGCAACTCGGCTCCGCGGCTGTTTGGATTTCCATCCCCACTTCGCAAAAAGTTATCTGCTTGTCCCGGATTCATGACGGTATCCACCCGGGTTACCCCCAGTTCCCCCAACAGCCGCTTCAGAACAAAGAGTTCCTCATTCGTCAGCCGACCCGATGCCACCACGGCAATTTCGTCTGGCTTCACTTTCTTTAGGGTATCCGCTGCCCGCTGAATCGCATTCGTCCATGTCGCCGGAAACTGTTGCCCGGCCGCCTTGAGCAACGGACGATCCAATCGATTTTTAGATTCCAGATCATGAAAATTGAGTCGGCCAAAATCACACATCCACTGGGAGTTGACCGATTCGTTTTCGCGAGGTGTCAACCGATGAACTTTCCCCTCCCTAGAACCGATGGTGATGTTGCAACCTGTTCCGCAACTGGCGCAAAGACTTTTGGTCTCCTTCAGAAACCAGACCCGCATCTGGAAACGGAAATCCTTACTGGTCAGGGCACCCACCGGACAGATGTCCGCCGTATTCAGGGAGTAGGCATTGTCGAAACTTTTTCCAGGATACGCTGTAAGGGTGCTGTGACTCCCCCGGTTCACAAAACCCAACACATCATCCTTCATCACTTCGCTCGAAAAACGAATACAGCGGGAGCAAAGGATGCAGCGCTCGTCGTCCAGCACGATGCGCTCCCCCAAATCCACGTTCTTCGGTTTTTTGACCTTATTTTCAACAAAGCGACTGGCTCCGGTACCGTATTCGACCGAATACTCCTGAAGCTTGCATTCCCCGGCCTGATCACAAATCGGACAGTCGAGCGGGTGGTTGATCAACAAAAACTCCATCACCCCATTGCGGCAATCCTTCACCAGGGCCGAATCCGTGCGGATGCCCATTCCTGGGGTGATATTCGTTGCGCAACCGATCTGGGGCCTTGGCATCCAGGCGATTTCGGGTTTCCCATCCGCACCGAGAATCGGCTTTCGATCCGGCCCCATCTTGGGAGTCCCCATTTCAAACAGGCACATCCGGCAATTACCCACAACCGAAAGCTTGGGGTGGTAGCAGTAGTGGGGAATGAATTTTTTGGCCCGGTGGGCGACTTCCACCACATTCAGACCGCGTGGCATCTGCATCCACACGCCGTCCACCTGCACATCCACCAAATCCTTCTCGTCCTTGGCCACATCATGGTTCCATGGATTCATCGGGTGTTTCTCGCAGCAGTTCATAAAGGCCGATTAATGGGTAAGGGAAACGAAATCCTTTTTTGCAGCGTTCCCATTCCGCCGGATTCGCTGGGCAAATTCATCCCTGAATTTCCCGAGAAAACTCTGAACCGGCCAAGAGGCGGCTTCACCGAAAGCACAGATTGTGCGCCCCGCAATACGGTCGGCCACCTCCTTGAGCAAGCTAGGGTCGTCGTCCCGCCCATGCCCTTCGGCGATCCGGGAAAGGATCTTTTTGAGCCAGAGCACCCCTTCCCGGCAGGGAGTGCACTGCCCACACGATTCATGGGCATAAAATGTCGAAATATTGGCCAGGCATTCCACCATGTCCCGGGTATGGTCCATCACGATAACGCCCCCCGACCCTGCCATGCTTCCTGCAGCCGCTAGGGTATCAAAATCAAGGCGGAGGTCCTCAAGTTTCACTTCTTTCTCAACCAACTTTCCATCAACCCCGGCTTCCTTGATCTTGTAGACCTCACCGGCCTTCAAAACCTTGGCGGAAGACCCTCCGGGAATCACAGCTTTCAGGCGGTTCCCATTTCGGATTCCGCCACAGACATGCTGGATCAATTCCCCCAAAGTGAGTGCCCCACAAGGAAACTCATAATACCCGGGTCGAACCACATCGCCGCTTACACAAATGAGGCGTGTCCCCGTATTGTTCGGGCGGCCAATCTTGGCATAGGCCTCGCCACCCATCTCGATGATGTGTTTCACGTGGCAGAGTGTTTCCACGTTATTCACGATCGTGGGACACATATAGAGCCCGAGGACTGCCGGGAAATAGGGCGGCTTGATCCGTGGATAAGCCCGCTTCCCCTCCAACGACTCGATCAGTCCCGTTTCTTCCCCGCAGATGTAGGCTCCGGCCCCGCGGTGAACATGGATTTCAAGATCGTACCCGCTGTTCAGGATGTTTTTTCCTAAAAAACCGGCTCCTTTCGCTTCCGCCAGAGCCGTTTCCAGAATTCTCCAGCCTTCCGTGAATTCACACCGGATATAGAGGTAAGCCAATTTCACTCCGTTCGCGAAGCAGCTGAGGATCATTCCTTCAATCAGCTGATGGGGATCTTTGTAGATAATCTGGCGGTCCTTGAAGGTGCCCGGCTCCGATTCATCGGCATTGCATATGAGATAAATGGGCTTCGTCACCTTGGCGGGATCGATAAAGCCCCACTTCGTTCCCGTGGGGAAACCGGCGCCGCCGCGTCCCCGCAGCTGGCTTTTTTTGACTTCCTCACGGATGGCCGGACCGCCCATGGCCAGACCCTTTTTCAGAATCTCATAACCGCCATGTTTTTGATAACAGGTGAGATCCCGGGTATAGCCGGGTGCATCAATATTCTTAAAAATGAGACGATGTTCTTTGTAAGCCATCAGCGCCTCACTTGCACTCGGCAACAAGAGTCGCCGCTTTGTTGTCATCTACCTTTTCATGAAAAGCATCGTTACAGAGAACCACCGGGGCTGTTCCACAGGAGGCCAGACATTCCGAATACTCCAACGAGAAACGACCATCCTCACTCACCATGGTTCCGCCGTGCCCGATTTCCTTAAGATTCATCAGTTTTTGGAGGGCGGCAAAGGTCTTTCCCGCCCCTCCCAAAGCGCAGGGGAGGGTCCGACAAACCCGAAAATGAAACTTCCCGTACGGCTTTTGCCGGAACCACGGATAGAAAGTAACCAGCTCAAGAACCTGAATCTCTTGAAGGGAAAGCTTGCGGGCAATCCACTCGACTCCTCGTGGACCGATATAGCCGAATGTCTCCTGCCAAAGGTGCAAAAGAGGCAGAACGGCACTTCTTTTTGAAACGGGATAACGAGAAACGAGTTCATCCGCTTGTTTTTCGAATGCTGGTGTGACTTCACCTTTCTCGGGGCCAACACAGTTTTCAGTTCCGGCATGCAGTGGAAGACTCATCGGTCGCACTCTCCCATGACAAAATCAAAACTCCCTAAAATAGCCGGCACGTCACTGACCGTGTGCCCGGGAAGAAGCTGATTGAGAATGCTCAGGTTGCAGAAGGATGGAGCCCGAATTTTCAGGCGATGAGGCACCCCCCCTCCCCGACTGTTCAAATAAAAGCCCAGTTCCCCCTTGGGATTTTCCGCCCCAAAGTAAACTTCCCCAACCGGGGCATCCGGACCTTGGGTCACTACCAGAAACTGATGAATCAGCTCCTCCATTTTCGTCAGTACCTTGTTTTTCGCAGGAAGCACATTCTTGGGATCATCCACCTGCCATGGCCCGCCGGGCATTCGGTCAATGGCCTGCCGAATAATCAGAACACTCTGTCTCATCTCCTCCATGCGGACGGTAAAACGATCGTAACAGTCGCCTGCCGATCCGACAGGAACTTCAAATTCGTAGGTCTCATATCCCAAATACGGGAAATATTTGCGTACATCGTAATCATTACCTGATCCGCGAAGATTGGGCCCGGTCAGACCAAAATCGAGGGCCACATCTGCCGGAATAACCCCCAGATCTTTGGTCCGATCCACAAAAATACGGTTTCGGTTCAACATTTTCCCAAACTCGACCAACTTTTCGTCAAACTGGTCGACAAACTCCCTCACCCCTTCCAAAAAGCCGGGCGGAAGATCCCGGGTCTGACCGCCTACGCGGGTAAAACTGGTGGTGAAACGGGCTCCGGTAAGAAACTCGATCAGATTATAAATTTTCTCCCGCTCGGTGAAGGTGTAGAGAAACATCGTCATCGCCCCCAGGTCCATCGCAAAAGCCCCCAATCCCAGAAGATGCGCCGAAATGCGGGCCAGTTCACAACAGATCACCCGGGTCGCCTTTGCCCGTGGCGGCAGTTCATAACCCATCAACTTTTCTACGGCACAGGCATAGGCCACGTTGTTCGCCAGAGGAGCAAGATAATCCAGTCGGTCGGTATAGGGAACAAACTGATTCCAAGTCATGTTCTCGGCGATTTTTTCGTCCCCACGATGAAGGTAACCAATGTCGGTATCCGCCCGGGTCACGACCTCCCCGTCCAACTCCAAAATCAAACGCAAGACCCCGTGCGTGCTTGGATGGGAAGGTCCGATATTGAGGACCAGTTTTTCGCCCACCTCCGCTGCTCCCACCGTACGGGCCAGCGTGTCCCCAACATCCAATGCGGTGGTACTCACAGGCTTCTCTCCTCTGCCGGATGGGCACGGGGTTCCCGATCTTGTGCCAGAGCGGCCGTATTCGTGACGAAAGGTCCACCTTCAAGGGGGGCTGCCGCCGTAAAGGCGATATCCGGCATCTCGGTTGAGAGTCCTGCGAGCGGAAAGTCTTTCCTCAGGGGATGATGCGGATACCCGTCCCACATCAGAATCCGCCGGAGATCGGGATGTCCGGCAAAACGAATGCCTAGCATGTCCCACGCCTCCCGCTCATGCCAATCCGCGGTTTTCCATACATGGGAAACCGTGGGGACAGAATCTCCTTCCGCCACCTTGGTTTTGATTCGGATGTGCTTCTTGCGGCGCAGATCGCACAATTCATAAACCACTTCGAAACGGGGATCCTCGCCCTGATGATCCACACCCGCCAGATCCACCAAATACGTGAACCCCTGGGTCTTCAGGGAAGCCATCAGTTCAGGAAGTTTTTCTTTTTCGACCTGCCAAGAGCTCTCCCCTCGGAACTCGGACAGCTTTTGCGCCGTGGAGAGAAGATCTCCAGGGCCTTCTCCGGACAGGCCGCTCATGCCGTTTGCTTCTGCCCCACCACCACTCCACGGCTTTTTGCAATTTTATCCTGGAGTTTCATCAACCCCTCCAGGACGGCTTCGGGACGTGGCGGGCAACCGGAGATATAGACATCCACAGGGATCAGATGATCGATCCCTTGGAGGACGGCGTAACTTCGGTACATCCCCCCCGTGCTCGCACAAGCCCCCATGGCGATGCACCACTTGGGCTCCGCCATCTGGTCCCAAACCCTTTTTGTCGCAAGCGCCATTTTATAGGTGACGGTTCCGGCCACGATCATCAAATCCGACTGCCGGGGTGAAAACCGCATCACTTCGGCCCCAAATCGGGAAATATCAAAGCGGGTGGAGGCGGATGCCATGAGTTCGATCGCGCAGCAGGCGAGCCCCATCGGCATGGGCCAAAGGGAGTTTTTCCGCATCCAGTTCATCGCTGCATCGAGCGTGGTCAAAACCACGTTCCCCTCCACCTTCGAGTTGTAGCCAAGTTCACTGGTGCTCATCGACATGGATGAACCTAGAGAGCCTTTTGGGAAGGGCAAGAATGTCTGGCAAGAATCAGTCCCGCTTGACCCTGGTATTAACTCCCTGCATCCAAGAAGGATGCTTCTCGCTCTCATGGACATGGGTGCCCCTCCTCCCCTCTGGCTTCTGGCCCCTTTCGCTCTCCTGATTTTAGGCATCGCCATGGGCCCCCTTCTCGCCGCCCGCATCTGGCACCGCTACTACCCCCTCATCAGTCTCACCCTGGCGCTGGTCGTCGTTACCTACTACCTCCTGATCATCCAAAACCGCCCCCCCCTCCTCGCGAGTCTGGAAGAGTACATCAGTTTCCTGTCCCTCATTGGATCTCTTTTTGTGGTCTCCGGCGGCATCCGAATCGGCGTCGCAGGAGAAGCCACCCCGTTCCGGAATGTTATTTTCCTGATGATCGGCGGGATTCTGGCCAACATTCTCGGCACAACAGGAGCCGCCATGCTGCTCATTCGCCCTTGGATTCGGATGAACCGGTACCGCATCACCGGTTATCACATTGTCTTCTTTATTTTCGTAGTCGCCAATGTGGGCGGGTGCCTCACCCCCATCGGCGATCCCCCCCTCTTTTTGGGTTACCTTCGCGGGGTCCCCTTCTTTTGGACCCTGCAACATCTATGGCTGGAGTGGCTTTTTGTCGTAAGCCTCATCCTCGCCGTCTTCTACTTCTTTGACCGCAGGAACTTTGCCCGTGCCTCAACAAAGATTCAGGAAAAAGAGGCAGGGCGTGAATCCTTTCAAATCGAAGGATGGAAAAACGGTCTTTTCTTGGGAATTATTCTTTTTGCCGTACTCGTTCGAGGTTGGGGGACCCCTTGGTTTCTTTCGGATGCCATCATGGTGATCAGTGCTCTGGTTTCCTACCGGCTCACTTCTCCCTCAATCCGACAAAAAAACGGATTCTCTTTCGAACCTCTCCAAGAGGTGGCCTGGCTCTTTTTCGGAATTTTCGCGACCCTGATTCCTGTTATCCACCTCCTCACCGCCTCCGCTCATGACCTAGGCCACCCTTCCAATCTCCAATACTATTGGATGACAGGCTCGCTTTCGGCGTTTCTTGATAATGCCCCCACTTACCTGACCTTCCTCACTCTTGCATTGAATTTACATGAACCTGTTCTTCACCTTTTCGATCAGCCCGAAGTCGCCCGCTTTGCCCTCCAAGATCCCGCGACCCTTGCAGCTATTTCTTTAGGCGCCGTCTTTTTTGGAGCCGCCACCTATATTGGCAATGGTCCAAACCTCCTTGTGAAGTCGATTGCAGACTCCTCCAAGATCCATATGCCCTCCTTCTTTGGATACATCGTTCGCTTCGCCCTTCCGATTCTCTTGCCCATCTTGGCTCTAAACGGCTGGATCTTCTTGCGCGGATGACCTTTTCACGATCGGCCGGAATTTTACTCCATCCGACTTCCCTTCCAGGAAGATATGGGATGGGTGAAATCGGTCCCGAAGCCCGGCGATGGTTGGCTCACCTCAACACCATGTCGCAAAAACTCTGGCAGGTACTTCCGTTGGGCCCCACCGGTTACGCCGACTCCCCCTACCAGACGCTTTCTACTTTCGCAGGAAATCCCATGCTCATTTCTTTTGACGCGCTCCGGGAAGAAAACCTTCTCCAAGAGGAAGACCTCAAGGGTTTTCCTCCTCTGCCCGAGGATCGGATCGACTATGGTCCGGCCATTCTTGCCCGCACCCAAGTTTTGGAAAAGGTCGCCCGTTCTTTTCCAAAACGTGCCTCGCCATCCCTCAAAACCGCTTTTCTTGCATTTGAAGAGGAAAGCTCCTTTTGGCTGGAGGATTTTGCACTCTTTGTTTCACTAAAAAAACATCACGGGGGCGGTCCTTGGGTCAACTGGCCCACTCCCCTCGTCAAAAGAGATGCCTCTGCCCTTCGCTCAGCCCAAAAGGAACACAGCGCCGACATTCGTCAAACCAAGGTCCTCCAGTTTCTTTTTTACCGGCAATGGGACTTCCTCCGGAACGAAGCAAAACACAGAGGGATCTCTATCATCGGGGACATCCCCATCTTTGTGGCTCACGACAGCGCGGATGTCTGGTGCCGACCGGATCTTTTTCTTCTCCAACCCAACGGGCAACCGACGGTTGTTGCCGGTGTGCCCCCCGATTACTTCAGCCAAACTGGCCAACGCTGGGGAAATCCACTTTATCGATGGGAAACCCACGCTGCAGAGGGTTTCTCGTGGTGGATCTCCCGACTAAAATCCTCCTTCGAACTCTATGATATCGTCCGAATCGATCACTTCCGCGGCTTTGCAGCCAACTGGGAAATCCCCGTGGATGAACCCACCGCGATGAATGGGAAATGGGTTCCGGGACCGGGGCGGAAGCTTTTCGATGCCGCTCGCCTCGCAATCGGGCAACTTCCCATCATCGCTGAGGATCTCGGGGTAATCACTCCCGATGTGGATGCCCTGCGGGACAGTCTCGGTTATCCGGGAATGCGGATTCTTCAATTCGCTTTCGGTGAGGAATCCCCTGCTCCCGCTTTTTCCCCCGCCACCTATTCCTCAAACACAGTTTGCTATACCGGGACCCACGACAATGACACGACCCTGGGATGGTACCGAAGTGAGGCCGCCCAGGACTCAACCCGTACCCCGGAACAAATTGCAATGGAACAGCATCGTGCCCGGACCTGTCTTTCCTGCGATGGCTCACAGATTCATTGGGACATGATCAACCTCGCCCTCCGCACCCCTTGTCATACCGCGATCTATCCGCTGCAGGATGTTCTCGGCTTGGGATCAGAAGCCCGCCTCAATGTTCCCGGACGGGAGCAGGGAAACTGGTCCTGGCGGTTCCGGTGGGAACAACTAACACCGGACATCGAAAACCGCCTTCGCTGCCTCACCCATGAAGCAAGGCGGGCCTAAGCCTACTTGATCCAGCTCGGATCTTGGACAACGAACTGCAACTTGCCTTTGTAAAAACCCAGTTCGCCGAGCATCTTCACCCGACTGCCTTTCGACATCACCCGAATCGCATCTTTCAGATTCTTGTCATAGGAAAAAAGGGAATAAGGTTTGCCGTCCACCTCAATCTCCAAAGGACGGATTTTCGAGAGCGTTCCATCCACCACAAAGATTTCCCCCATCGCCTTGGCGAACTCTTCCGGATTGGCATCTTTGAGAACCGAGGCATTTCTCAATTTCGAACGGTCGATCTTGTCGTACCCGATCTTCATGCCTTCTTTCTGGGGTAATGAACTTTTGGCGCCAAAGTCAGTACCCCGAACACGCTCCGCGGTCCGAAACGTGCCCACAACAGGCAAATGGTCGCTGGCTCCCCAACCGGGTCCATAATTGGTCCAACGCCATGGCAGGCCCAATGGCTCGCGACAGTTCACCCCCGGAACCAAAACGTGATGAAAACTGTTGGGAACATACTCGACTCCCTTTCCGTCCCCCAATCCGCGGGTTACCAGCAGCTGCATCAGAGTTCCCCACTCGCCCCCGAATTCGTCGCTGTAACGTTTTTCAGGATCCACATCGAACCACAAATTATAAACGTCGGGCTTGCCGGTTCCCCCGAGAGCCTTGGCATCGCCCTGGGATCCTAAAATGTCCTGCAGGGCTGTTTTCGTCATGAAAGGATATCTCTGCCCCTGATTGTACTGGGAATTAAAGTCCCCTCCGAGGATCACATCCGCCTGAGGATCTTCCTGGAGAATCTGATCCAGACGGTCACGGACGGTTTTCGCGTTGCCGAGTCGGGTATTTTCCATGGCCGGGTTCCCCGCCCCGCTTTTCCAATGATTTCCCATCACGATGAACGTGGAATCCCCGGCCTTGAGTTTGGCTTCCAAAATTCCACGGGCCGAGGGAGTCTCATGTGTTACCGAAGAAACAACAGGGAACCGGGTGAGCAAGCCGGTCTTGATTGCATCCTGATGCTTCGTGGCCTTTCCAGGAACCTCCCCGACAAGGAAGGTGTACCCCTTCAGCCCCTCATCCTCCATGGCCTTGAGAAGCCAGGCCTCCACCGGAAGACCTCGTAATTCATCGGTCAATTCCGTAGTCAGCATCTTTTCGTATGTTGTCCCCTCGTACTTTTTAAGAAATTCCTTGAGATCGGGAACGTTCGAATCAGGGGTGTGATCGACCTCGAGCTCGTTCAAAATCGCGACATCCGGGCCTTTCCCTCCATTCTGACTCTTGAGCACCGTCGTGATCGACTTCAACTTTCGAAGAAGTTTTGATGGGCCATAACTATTCGAATCGTCGGGAGACTCAATGTAGTCGTCGTACGAAGAGACCCGATCCACATCAAAAAGATTTTCCACATTGTACACCATCACCGTGAATTCCGTTGGTTCCGCGGCGGGTTTTGCATCATCCCCAAGGCTCCGCCCGCCAATGCCTACCAGCGCAACCCAAGCAAAGAAAAGGAGCCGGTGTTTTTGCATCAATGAATTCTAATCCATAACACAGCCCAGCCTCACTCTTATTTTTGGCCAACTTGACGCCCAACAGTTGAGCGATAAAATTCTGTGCAAGTGATACTTGGACATGTAGCCGCCCGTTGCCTTGCCGTAGTCTTAAGCATCCTCTTTCTGACCTTGGGAACTATGGGCCTAGCCCAATCCGACAGCGGAGTTGAGCTTCAACCTAAAAAAGCCTGGTGGGGAAGATATGGCTACATCAATCGAACGGGAAAGTTCGTCCTCGAACCGCAATATGAGAACGCCCTTCCCTTTTCAGACTTTCTTGCCGGAGTGAAGAAGGACGGCAAATGGGGCTTCATCAACGGGGAGGGAAAGTTTGTCATCGAGCCACGCTTCGAGGATGCATTTCTTTTCAGCGACCAAGCCGCTGCCGTAAAGGAAAACGGCAAATGGGGTTTCATCAACCGCTCCGGCAAGTTTTTGATCGAACCCAAATATGAAAACGCCGGGATTTTTAGACAGGGATTGGCTCCGGTTCGATGGGAAGGACGCTGGGGCTTTGTCAGCAAGGAAGGCGAAATGGTCATTTCTCCGAAATTCGAGCAGGTATATTTTTTCTCGGAAGACCGGTGCGGAGCCATGGTCGACGGCAAATGGGGCTATATCGACCGCACGGGAGTTTTTACCGTGCCTCCAAAGTATGACGAGGTCTTGGCCTTTTCCCAGGGGTTGGCCGCCGCCAATGAAGGAGGAAAACGGGAGGATAATGAGTTTACCGGCGGAAAATGGATTTTTGTCGACCCCCAAGGAAAGGTGATCATTGACCAAGCCATGATCTCGTCCGCCCTTCCCATAAAAGGGGCTCCCTCGCGAGTCGGCACGGATGGTCGTCAGGATACAACGGCAAAGATTGAGGCCGTGGAAAACGGGTTTCGCAATGGAAAGGCTCATGTTCGGATTGGCTCCCGATTGCTCAACGGGGACTCTCAGGGGCCTTCCTGGGGATACTTGGACACCAAAGGAAACTGGCTAGCCGAAGGCAGCACCACCATCCCCCTGAATTTTCGAACCTACACCCCCGGAGAAGGTTTTACTCTGGAGTCCGACCTTCTCGGGAACCGCGGAACGACCGGGGATGTCCTGCAAACGGCGAAAAACGCGGAAACCATCGGAAAAGCCTACGAACAGGTTGAGCAGATCGAACGGGATGCTGACGAACAGTTTGCTTCAGCCGATCGGGCGGAAGA